>NZ_JADOVE010000002.1:0-351833 GCF_015752225.1 Polaromonas sp. CG_9.11 | reverse complement strand
TTTCCAGCTCGCCAGATGGTGGGCGAACACGCCGCGCTCGCGGCACCACGCCTGCAGCGCCTCGCTTGAGAAGCCATGGGTTTCGTTCAAGGCTTGCAGCTGCTCAGAAGCGCTCCAGTCCTGGGGACGCTTTTCTTTGCCGGACAAGGTGCCGGCCCTGTCGGGATGCCCTCGTTTCATCCAGTTCTTGGCCGTGTGGTAACTGACGTTGAGCTCCAGCGCGACTTCGCGCACGGTGCGCTTGCCACGGGAAAGCAACTTGACCACTGCTTGTTCGATAAATGCTTCGGAATATTTTTGCTTCATTGTTGTCGGTGCGTCTAAAAGAGTATTTTTTAGAGGCGACAACTAGTCTGACACAGGGGGCAGCGCGAGTACGCGTTAAAGGTCGATGGCCGCTTGGAAGCACAATTGGTGGCCCTGAGCTGCTCAGCCCCGCCTGAAGGCCAGGCCCGCTGGTCGCTGCGGTTGCTGGCCGATCGGCTGGCGGAGCTCGAATACATTGACAGTGTGTCGCACGAGACGGTCCGGCGCACGCTAAAAAAAACGAACTCAAGCCGTGAAGAAAAATCGGCTGGGTAATTGCGCCTCAGGCCAACGCTGCATTTGTGGCGGCCATGGAACAAGTGCTCGATATCTACAGCCGGCCTATTGACGCCAAGCACCCGGTGGTGTGCATGGATGAGACGCCGCGCCAGCTCATTCGTGAAACCCGCGAGCCTGTCGCAGCGGCGCCGGGGCGCCCCGAGCCCCATGACTACGAATACGAACGCTTCGGGGTGTGCAACGTCTTCATGGCAAGCGAGCCGCTGGCCGGGCGGTGCTTGAGCCAAGGTCACCGAGCGCAGAGCGAAAGCGGACTGGGCTTTGTTCGTGCAGGACATCGAGACGAGCTATCCCGATGCAGCGCGCATCACGCTGGTGATGGACAACTTGAACACGCACACGCCGGCCTCGCTGTACGAGGCGTTTGCACCCGAGCAGGCCAAGGCGCTGTGGGATCGCTTCGAGTTTGTCTATACGCCCAAGCATGGTAGATGGCTGAACATGGCCGAAATTGAGATCAACGTCATGGTCGGCCAATGCCTGGACCGGCGCATCGACAACATTCAGACCGTCACCAGCGAGGTCGCCGCCTGGCAGGCCCGCCGTGACAACCTTCAGGCCAAGGTCAACTGGCAATTCACCACCAAAGATACCCGCACCAAGCTCAAACGCCTTTATCCGACAATTGCTTCGTGACGCGACACTAGGATCATTGATGGGAAAAATACCCTTCCAATCGATTCATGGCTCCAGGGGCTCGGTCACGCCATGCTTTATGGCGTAACGAATCAATTCACTCTGATTTTGCAAATTCATCTTCTGCATGAGGTTGGCTTTGTGCGTGCTGATGGTTTTTGCCGAAAGGTTAAGCCGTCCCGCAATATCGGTGACAGACATGCCTATGGCGATCAAACGAAAGACCTCAAACTCCCGGTCTGTCAGCTTTTCGTGCGCTGCCGAGGTTGATCCGAGCATGGAGCCGAGGGCCAATTGCTCGGCAACCCCTGTGCTGATGAAGGCACCGCCTGCTGCAATCTTGCGCAGCACCTGCATCAACTGCGTCGGTGCACTTTCCTTGGTCAGATAGCCGCTAGCGCCCGACTTGATCGAACGAACAGCGTATTGCAGTTCTTCATGCATGCTGAGCACAAGAATGCGGAGTTTTGGCTTTTCGCAACGCACAAGTTTGATCAACTCCATTCCGCTTCGACCCGGCATGGACAAGTCAAGAACCAGAACATCGAAATCAGACTCCCGCACTTGGCGCATCACCTCCATTCCGTTCGATGCTTCACCGACCACGATCATGTCTTCCGCCGAAGTGACAATACGTTTGAGACCCTCCCTCACAATGGCATGGTCGTCGGCGATGACGATCCTGATCATTAATGAGCTCCAATCTGGTTCAGGGGAATGCTGACCTCGACGGTAGTTCCCTTCCCCCGCACACTGCGGATAGCAACGTTTCCACCAAGGAGTTGCGCCCGCTCCCGCAGACCCAAGAGCCCAAGCGACTGGGGCTTGCGCATGCCATCCGAAAAGAATCCACAGCCATCATCCTGCACTCGCAGCCTCACCGTATCCAGGGTCTTGTCCAGCGTGACCATGACCTGCGAAGCAGCCGCATGCTTGGCAATATTGTTGAGCGACTCCTGAACAATCCGGAAGACGGCCGTTGCGTAAGGCTCAGGCAATTCAAGATCCAGTTCGTCGTTGATCAAAAGTGCGCATGGCACACCACAACGCTCAATGAAACTGCTTGCAAGCCATTCAATCGCTGGCACCAGCCCCAAATCATCGAGCATCAGCGGTCGTAGGTCGGCCGCCATCCGGCGTGTTGCAGCCACGGTACGGTCAAGCATTTCCACCATCTCCGTCAGTTTCGCCGTCACCATCCCAGGAACGAATGAAGTGTGGTCGCGCACCCAGATCGTGTCCATCTTCAGCGCCGTCAATGACTGCGCGAGCTCATCGTGCAACTCACGTGCCAAGCGTGCTTTTTCCTCTTCGCGGATAGCTTGTGCCGCTATAGCAAAAGCACGACGTTCTTCCAAAAACCGTGCAGTTTCAGCAGACTCCAGCGGAGTTTTGAGCATAAATTCCTCGGGGAGAGGCGACAGCCCGTAAAACTGATAACCGGATGGCCGCTTGTCCACCACCCGTACCGTTCTTTTTGAATCGATTTCAAAATGCGTATGGCTTTTCATGGTTCCTCCGAAAGATTTGGTGTTTGCAGTCTGGACGTCAGGCGAAGTGCTTCTTTTCGTAGCATTCGTGATCACCGTGCCTGAAGAAACAAGGGCAAACGCACATCTCTGTATCTGCTTGTGGAATGACCTTAAAGCAAATGTGAATGCAGTTCGCTCAATACGAGGGCTTATCTACAAACCGTTATTGCGGTTACAGACTGCGCTACCCAGTTCAGCTAGCTTTTGTATAAAACTGCAGGAACGTCTTCACGTTGAAAAAAGCAAATTTTCAGCATAAAAAATGGCTATCGAACAAACTGTGTATTTGCGGACAGCTATCAGTAGAGTAGCAAAAAATACTGACTTTCTTGTAGGCCACGGTTGCCAATCAAACGGGATCTGCTCTAGCAATCCGGGACGGATTTGGTGGAAACTGTCAAAGTTATAAGATCGTTGAGGCTTCCACTGAGCTTGACTTGGATCAAAACCAGCTGGCCTTCATACAACTACGCTGAAACTTTGTATCTAAATTGGAGAAGTCATCATGTACCAGCGAATTCTTGTAGCCACTGATGGTTCGGATCTTTCAAGTACGGCTGTGAACAGCGCCATTGAACTGGCAGCAGCCATCGGCGCCGAACTGGTCGCGCTGTATGTCGTGCCGCGCTACCCGGTAAGTTATTTTGAAGGGGGTATCACCATTTCCGTGGAGGACATTACCCGTACCGAGAAACAGTGGAGCGACAAAGGCCAGGCGGTTGTAGATGCGGTGCAAGAACAAGCCAGGACGCAGGGCGTCATGGCCAAGGCGGTGGTTGCGCAGTCTGACCTGGTCGCCGAGTCCATCATGTCCGCAGCCACGAAACATGGGTGCGACCTTGTTGTCATGGCGTCGCATGGTCGCAAAGGCATCAAGCGGGTGCTGCTGGGCAGCGAAACCCAGCATGTATTGACGCACAGCACCGTACCGGTATTGGTCTTGCGTTGAGCCGCCTTTGACAAACCTTGATTCGCGTTCGGCCAGCGTTGCCGAACGCGCTGCATTGATCACCGTCCGGTCAGCGGAAAGTAGATTCAGAAACCAAAAAGGGCACCTATAAAGTGCCCTTTTTCCCAGTTGGCTTCCTACTTGTGAACGCGCTCAGAGCGGCAGCGGATTGCGCAGCCGAATGTGCAGTTCACGCAACTGCTTTTCATCAACGGGGCTAGGTGCATGGGTTAGCAGGCACTGCGCGCGCTGGGTTTTTGGGAATGCAATGACGTCGCGGATCGACTCGGCGCCGGTCATCATGGTGACGATGCGGTCCAGACCAAAGGCCAGGCCCCCGTGCGGTGGGGCGCCATATTGCAAGGCATCGAGCAGAAAGCCAAATTTCAACTGGGCTTCTTCCGGACCAATGTTCAACGCAGTGAAAACCTTGCTCTGAACATCGGCACGGTGGATCCGCACCGAGCCGCCGCCCAGTTCCCAACCGTTAAGCACCATGTCGTAGGCCTTGGCAATACAGCGACCGGGGTCAGTGTCCATCCAGTTTTCGTGGCCGTCCTTGGGTGCGGTAAAGGGATGATGCACCGCGCTCCAGCGTTTGGCGTCCTCGTCGTACTCGAACATCGGAAAATCAACCACCCACAGCGGCTTCCAGCCCTTGATGAACAAACCGGTTTTTTTGCCGAATGCACTGTGGCCGACCTTCAGTCGCAGTGCGCCAATGCTGTCGTTGACCACCTTGGATTTGTCGGCGCCAAAGAACAGGATGTCGCCGTTTTGCGCGCCCGTGCGCTTGAGGATTTCTGCCACTGCCGCATCATGGATGTTCTTGACGATGGGGCTTTGCAAACCTTCGCGCCCCTTGGCTGTGTCGTTGACCTTGATCCAGGCCAGGCCCTTGGCACCATAAATCTTCACGAACTCAGTGTAGGCGTCGATCTCGCTGCGGCTGATTTCAGCGCCGCCGGGCACGCGCAAGGCCACGACGCGGCCACCCACCGTCGTAGCCGGTGCGCTGAAGACCTTGAAGTCCACATCGGCCATCACATCGGTCAGTTCGGTGAACTCCATGTTGATACGCAGATCGGGTTTGTCCGAACCGTAACGGTGCATGGCTTCGGCATAGGCCATGACCGGAAATTCACCCAGCTCGGTTTTCAGCACGGTCTTGAACAGGTTGCTCATCATGCCCTGGAACATGTCCCGGATTTCCTGCTCGCCCATGAACGACGTTTCAATATCGATCTGCGTGAATTCAGGCTGGCGGTCGGCGCGCAGGTCTTCATCGCGAAAGCATTTGGTGATCTGGTAATAGCGGTCAAAACCCGCCACCATCAGCAACTGCTTGAATAACTGCGGGCTTTGCGGCAGGGCAAAAAACATGCCTTCGTTGACGCGGCTGGGAACCAGGTAGTCGCGCGCGCCCTCGGGCGTGCTCTTGGTCAGCATCGGCGTTTCGATGTCGATGAAACCATTGGCATCGAGGAACTTGCGCGTTTCCATGGCTACGCGATAGCGCAGCATCAGGTTGTTCTGCATGTAAGGACGGCGCAGGTCGAGCACCCGGTGCGTCAGGCGCGTGGTTTCCGAAAGGTTGTCGTCATCGAGCTGGAACGGCGGTGTGACGCTGGGGTTCAGCACAATCAGTTCATGGCACAGCACCTCGACCTTGCCGCTTTGCAAGTTGTCATTGGCCGTGCCTTCCGGGCGGGCGCGCACCAAGCCCTTGATTTGGACGCAGAACTCGTTGCGCACGTCTTCTGCAATGCTGAACATGTCGGCACGGTCTGGATCGCATACCACTTGTACATAGCCTTCACGGTCGCGCAGATCGATGAAAATCACACCGCCATGGTCGCGTCGGCGATTGACCCAGCCACACAGACTGACAGGCTGGCCCATCAGGCTTTCGGTCACCAGACCGCAATAGGTTGTACGCATTTGAGCGCTTTGTGTATCAGCGATAGCCATAAGAAATACTCGGGATGATCAGCGCTACTGCGCTGTTTACAAGGGGGGATTGAGTGGGGGTACAGGGCGGGCGGCAGGCACCACGACGCCCATTGAGATGACATAGGTCAGTGCTTCGTCAACACTCATCTTCAGCTCAATGCATTCGGCTCTCTTGAGCATGACGAAATAGCCACCAGTGGGATTTGGCGTGGTCGGAACATAGACGCTGACGTAGTCCGCAGGCAAATGATTCACGACGTCGCCGCCTGGCAAGCCGGTGAGGAAACCAATGGTCCAGACACCTTCGCGCGGCCATTGCACCAGCAGAGCTTTGCGAAAGGCGTTGCCGTTTTCGGAAAACAGGGTGTCGGAAACCTGCTTCACGCTGGAATAGATCGACCGGACGATGGGAATGCGGCGCAACAGGGCATTGCCGACCATCAGAAGTTTTCTGCCCAGGAAGTTGCTGGCGATGGCGCCCATCAGAAGCACGATTCCCAGCGTCAGCAGCACGCCAAAGCCAGGCAGATGAAAACCCAGCAGCCGGTCCGGATGCCATGCAACCGGCAGGATCAACAGGGTCTGGTCCAGTGTGGCCACAATCCAGTTGAGTACTGCCAGGGTGATGGCCAGCGGCACAAGCACCAGGAGTCCAGCCAGCAGCCACCGGCGGATCGAGCTCATCATGACGATTTTGTAGGTGCGCCGCTGCTGTTAGTGTTACTGCTGCTCGATGGGACTGAAGATGCCGCAGCCGATGGCGTTGCGGCAGGACTTGCTGTCGAAGCGGAATTGGAGCCAGCATCCGGGGACGTCTTGCCGGCGGGCCCTGACTCGCCGGCCTGTGTCTCGGCAGGTTTTGCAGCGGGTGCACCACTGTTGCCGCCCCGGAAATCCGTGACATACCAGCCTGAACCCTTGAGTTGAAAACCAGCGGCAGTCAACTGCTTTTTGAAACTCGATGCATTGCAATGCGGGCACACCGACAACGGAACGTCCGACATTTTTTGCAATACATCCTTGGCGAATCCGCAGGATTCACATTTGTAGGCGTAGATGGGCATGGTGCTTGAGCTCGTTTTCCTGGAGTTTTCCGCCAACAAAGGCCAGGCGGTACAAAGCCTTCAATTATAGGGCTTGCCCCAGCATGCGGATCAAAGGGTTCCGGCTATCCGTGCCGTGCGGAATTTCGCATCAAAACAATCGTATGCGCAATACGAACTGCATGAAGATCAGCCCCAGAACAAAACCCAGCCCACCGTAAATGAGGCTTTGCAGCAGCTTGTTTGTCCGTTTTTGTTCCGCCAGCAATTCGTTCAGGCGGATGTAGTGGGTTGGAGGCCCTGCCTTCAGGTACTGCGCCATGAGACGCGGCAACATGGGCAGCAATTTGGCATACGACGGTGCTTCTGCCTTGAGTTGGGCCAAGAGTTTTTCAGGGCCGACCTGCTCCAGCATCCAGCGCTCCAGGAAAGGCTTGGCCGTGCTCCACAGGTCCAGGTCAGGGTCAAGGTCGCGTCCCAACCCTTCGATATTGAGCAGCGTTTTTTGCAGCAGGACCAGTTGCGGCTGGATTTCCACCTGAAAGCGGCGCGACGTCTGGAACAACCGCATCAGCACGATGCCAAGGGAAAGTTCCTTGAGTGGTCGGTCGAACATGGGCTCGCAGCAGGCACGAATAGCAGACTCCAGTTCATCGACACGGGTGGCCGGCGGAACCCAGCCCGATTCGATATGCAGCTCGGCCACGCGCTTGTAGTCACGCTGGAAAAAGGCGCTGAAATTTTGCGCCAGGTATTCCTTGTCCACCTCGGTCAGCGTACCGACGATGCCGAAATCGAGAGAAATCAAGCGTCCAAAGGTTTCTGGCGCCAGACTGACCTGGATGTTGCCGGGGTGCATGTCAGCATGGAAGAAGCCGTCGCGAAACACCTGGGTAAAAAACAGCGTGACGCCGTCGCGCGACAGTTTTTTCATGTCAACCCCGGCATCACGGAGACGCTGGGTCTGGCCAATCGGAACCCCATACATGCGCTGCATCACCATCACATCCGGCATGCAGTAGTCCCAGTACATCTCCGGAATCATCACCAGATTCAGGCTTTGCATGTTGCGGCGCAGTTGAGCTGCATTCGATGCCTCGCGCAGCAGGTCAAGCTCGTCGTGCAGGTACTTGTCGAATTCGGCCACCACCTCGCGCGGCTTGAGGCGTTTGCCGTCTTTTGATGCGCGCTCGATCCAGCCAGCCATCATGCGCATCAGCGCCAAATCCTTCCTGAAAGCGGCCACCATGTTCGGCCGAAGCACCTTGACCGCCACCTCGCGGCCACCCGGGAGAGTGGCAAAGTGAACCTGCGCTATCGATGCACTGGCGACCGGCGTCTGCTCAAAGCTTTCGAAGATGCGATCAATCGGCTTGCCAAAGGCTTTTTCAATGATCGCCACCGCGACAGCAGAAGGAAACGGTGGCACGCGATCCTGCAGCCGCGCCAATTCATCAGAAATGTCAGGCGGCAGCAGGTCACGGCGGGTGGAAAGCACCTGACCGAACTTGACAAAAATTGGCCCCAAGTGTTCAAGCGCCTGCCGGAGACGCTCTCCCCGGGGAGCTTTGAGGTTACGCCCAAACGACACGATCCGCGAGAGCAGGCGGATCCATGGCTTCTCGAAACTTGAAAGGACCAGTTCGTCCAGCCCAAACCGCAGCACGGTCCAGACAATGAAGAACCCCCGGAAAATCCGGCTCATGCAGCAGTCCCGGGCGGCATGGAAGATGCTGGGCCTGCCGGGCCATGGTTGCTGGTTTCGCCGGGAAACAAGGGGGCGCCGGTTGCGTCATCCTGAGCGGTGGGTTCGGCAGGATCTGCAACCGCCTCGGCAGGCAAGGGGCTGGCTGCTGAGGCCGGCGACAAGGGCCCGACAGGTGCAGTCCTGCGCGGCGGCGTGGCAGCCGCTGGTGTCACCGGCGTTCCAGGGGATGTGGTTGCGCTCTGCGCAACAGGCGCCAGCGGTGCCTTTGTCAAAAACTGCCTCAGTCCTGAGGCCAGTCGTCGTCCGGCGTCAGCCAGCGCATGGGCGGGCGCATCGCCGATCAGGCGGGACAGGTCTTCTTCGGCGTCCCATCGCAAATTTTCAGCCAGCCAGCCGATATCGGCCGCCAGTTGGACATCGCCGTCGATCTTGACGGCCGGTGTCTTTCCCGCCAGCACCGACTGCACCGTGACCAGCGGCGATTCATCGGCAGCCGACAGAACCAGATCTGCTTTGGAAAACCCAGGTGCACGATCCACCAGGCCGGCCGGAGTGACGATTAGATCAATGGCAAACAAACCCCACCGCAGATGCACCACACGGCCTTTTTGGCGCAAGAGCCGTTCCTGGGCCTGCTTTTCCTGCAGCAGAACATGGTTAAGAAAAAGTACCAGCCGCTGCTGCCCTTCGTCAACCACCCATTTGGGAGGCTGCAAACGGGTGACGATGGATTCCAGAAATGAAAAAGGAGACGTGTTATTCATACGTCTCCGATTTTGCAGGATAAAAAGCGCTTTGAGCCTAATGTCCGTGGCTTAGCCTTAAGGTATCAGTGCTTGCTTTAAGACCCGCTTATTGCAAGGCCTGGACACCTGCGACCAGCCAGCCGCTGCCGCCAGTGCGGGGCTTTGTCATGTTCCAGACTTCCCGGAACGGGCTGGCACCAGCTGAAGCGTCTTCCTTGATCATGCCGGAGAATTCGACGCTGGCCATGTAAACGTCGCTCATTTCCTCGATGCCCAACAACTGCGCGTCGAGCATGACCACTTCGGTCTTGTTGGACGTGCCGCCCGTGTGGGTTTCGCGGTCTGCCAGTTGCGTCTTTATCTGCTCGAGCATGTCGTCTGTCATCATGGACCGCAGGTTCTGGATATCCGAACGGTCCCAGGCATCCTGCAGAGTCACAAAATTGGACTTGCATGCCTTGAGAAAGTTTTCGGCGTCAAAGCCGGCAGGGACCCCCCATGACTGAGAACCCGCCAAGCCGGAGCCGATCATCGAGCCACCTGCAGCAGAAGCGGCGGCATTGCTGTCAAAAGCCGTTGCGCTGCGTTCCCAGGGGCGTGCCGAGGCGTCATTGCCGACATTGGCCGGGCTGTAGTTTCGGGCCGTCGAGGCTTCAGGCGCGTTGCCGGCGCCCTGGAAGGCGAAAGGCGACTGCGCTCGGGTGGCACCCGGTGAATTCGCTGCACCGCCCTTGAGCCGGCGCATGACAAAGCCGATCACCACCATGACCACCAGCGCCAGCAAGGCGAACATGATGATCTGGCCGAAAGCACCGCCCAGGCCCAGCGACGAAGCCAGCCAGGCCAGGCCCAGGCCTGCGGCCAGGCCGCCAAGCATGGCGCCCCACGGCTTTTTCGGTGCGGCTGCCGCTGCGGCGCCTGCCCCTGGTGCAGCGGAAGGCGTGGTCGCGTTGTTGGCCGGTGCCTGGCGCTGTGTCACGTTGGACGACTGCTTGCCAATGGAACTGCCGCCGCCCATCCGCTTGGCATCGGCAGACGTGCCCGACAAGGTAAGGGTTACCGCAAAAACTGCGGAAAGAATGACCTGCCAAATTTTCATATCGTCTCCTTCGTCAAATTAATCACAAACTGTTTGCGGCACGCTACTGCCTAACCTGTCAACACTTGATTCCAACATGCAATGCCACCACTCCGCCGGACAGGTTGTGGTAATCCACATGGCCAAAGCCAGTATTTTGCATAAGGGTTTTCAGTTCTTCCTGGCTCGGATGCATGCGGATCGACTCGGCCAGGTACTGGTAGCTGGCATCGTCGTTGGCCACCAGCTTGCCGATCCTGGGCAGGACCTTGAACGAATACCAGTCATAAAGTTTTTCCAGCGGCTTGGCCACCTTGGAAAACTCCAGCACCAGCAGCTTGCCGCCAGGCTTGAGCACCCGGTTCATTTCCTTCAGGGCAAGATCCTTGTGCGTCATGTTGCGCAGACCGAAGGCCACGGTGACGACATCAAAGCTGGCATCGGGAAAAGGAAGTTTTTCGGCATCACACACCAGCGTCGGCAGGCACACCCCGGCGTCCAGCAGCCGGTTGCGGCCTTCCCTGAGCATGGCTTCGTTGATGTCGGTATGCACCACGCGCCCGGTGGCGCCCACCTTGGGCGCGAACGCCAGCGCCAGGTCGCCCGTGCCGCCGGCGATGTCCAGCACCTGCTGGCCTTCCCTGACGTTGGCGACCAGCACGGTGTAGGCCTTCCAGGCGCGGTGCAAGCCCATCGACATCAGGTCGTTCATCACGTCGTATTTGGGCGCGACCGAATCGAACACGCTGCGCACACGGCGCGCCTTGTCCTGCTCGTCTACCGATTCAAAACCAAAGTGGGTAGTTGTCATAAAGTGAATGCTAAACGGCGAAGTGCCGGTTGACAGCGACAACCCTGCGCTGAATCAGGTCATTGGCGAGTGAGTGGCCTGTAAAAATAAACGACACAACGAGAGCAATGCGCCGTCAGTGGCTGCTGCAGCCATGTCCGCCAGCCACGACCATGGGCGCGTCGCGCTCTACGCCAGCAGCTTGCAGCCTGCGCTCGTAGTCGGCCCAAAGTTGGCTTTGGTCAACGCCCAGATGGTAGAGATAGTCCCACGTGAAGAGCCCGCTCTCGTGGCCGTCGGAAAACACCGGCTTGACGGCGTAATTGCCAATCGGCTCCAGTTCAACCACATTGACCTCACGCTTGCCGGTCTGCAGGATTTCCTGCCCAGGACCGTGGCCTTGCACTTCTGCCGAGGGTGAATAGATGCGCATCAGTTCAAACGGAATCCTGAACGCCGCGCCGTCTGAAAACGCAACCTCAAGAAGGCGCGACTGGCTGTGAACCGTCAGCGCCACGGGGGTCGGTGACCCGGCTTGAAGACCTGCCATAGGGGTATCTCGCTTTCTGAATAAATGGGTGGGAGCGCTTCAAAGCGCCATGGCTTGGGCAATCAGCCGGTTGATGTCAATGCAGCGCCATGCGACAGCCGCCACCTGCGCCTCGTCCAGCGGTCGCAGCGGCGCAGCCCAGACCGGTGCCGGAAAGTGGCTGTCACCCGTAAACCGGGCAATCACATGCCAGTGCAGGTGGGGCACGAGGTTGCCCAGGGCGGCCAGGTTGATCTTGACGGGCTGCAGTTCGCTGCGCAGCACCTGCTCGACCTTTACGACCGCATCCATGCAGGTCTGTCGTTCAGTGGCAGAAAGATCGGAAAACTCGGCGACATGCCGGTTGAAGACCACACGGTAAAAGGCCGGAAAGCCGGCCTCGGTGGCCTGGATGATGCGCAAGTCTTCATTGCGAAACACCACCAAGCCGCCATCGGCAGTACACAACGGACAGGCAAGGCCGGTCATGGCTAGACCAGCACCCGTTCAATGCCGCCATGGTTGGCGACTGCCACATAGTCGGGCAGCCAGTCCTTGCCCAGGAGCTGGTTGGCCATTTCAACGACAATGTAATCGGCTTTGAGCAAGCCGTTTTGCAGGTCGTTGCCGTAGCGGGTGAGGCCCTGCAGGCAGCTCGGGCAGCTGGTCAATATCTTGACATTGGCAGACGCGGCAACTGCGCCAGAAGCCCGCAGCTCGGCTTCGCCCTTGCGGATTTCCTCTTCCTTGCGAAACCGTATCTGGGTCGCAATGTCAGGCCGGGTCACGCCCAGCGTGCCTGATTCGCCGCAGCAGCGCTCGCTTTTGAGCACGTTGTCGCCAATCAGCGCCTTGACGGTTTTCATCGAATCCCCCAGCTTCATCGGGTTGTGGCACGGCTCGTGGTACAGGAAACCGGGCTGGTTGGCGGGCAGGGTGATGCCTTTTTCCAGCAGGTATTCATGGATGTCGATAATGCGGCTGCCCGGGAAAATCTTGTCGAACTGGTAGCCCTGGAGCTGGTCGTAGCAAGTGCCGCAGCTCACCACCACCGTTTTGATGTCGAGGTAATTCAGCGTGTTGGCAACCCGGTGGAACAGCACCCGGTTGTCGGTAATCATCTTCTCCGCCTTGTCAAAGTCGCCGCTGCCGCGTTGCGGATAACCGCAGCACAGGTAACCCGGCGGCAGCACGGTTTGCACACCCGCATGCCAGAGCATGGCCTGCGTGGCCAGGCCCACCTGGCTGAACAATCGCTCCGAGCCGCAGCCCGGAAAGTAAAACACCGCTTCGGTCTCCGCCGTGGTGCTTTTCGGGTTGCGAATGATGGGAACGTAATCCTTGTCTTCGATATCAAGAAGTGCGCGGGCGGTTTTCTTGGGCAGGCCACCGGGCATCTTCTTGTTGATGAAGTGGATGATCTGCTCTTTCACCGGCGCCTTGCCCACGGTGGCAGGCGGCAATGCAGTCTGCTTTTTGGCCAGCACCCCGAGCACGTCATTGGCCAGGCGCTGGGCCTTGAAGCCGACATCGACCATGGCCGTGCGCATGACCTTGATGGTTTGCGGACTGGTGGCGTTCAAGAAGAACATCGCCGCCGCGTTGCCGGGCCGGAACGACTTCTGACCCATCTTGCGCAGCAGGTTGCGCATGTTCATCGACACTTCGCCGAAGTCGATATCGACCGGGCACGGGTTCAGGCATTTGTGGCAGACAGTGCAGTGGTCGGCCACGTCCTCGAACTCTTCCCAATGCTTGAGGCTGATGCCGCGCCGGGTTTGTTCCTCGTACAAAAACGCCTCGACCAGCAGCGACGTTGCCAGTATCTTGTTGCGCGGGCTGTACAGCAAATTGGCGCGCGGCACATGCGTGGCGCACACCGGCTTGCATTTGCCGCAGCGCAGGCAGTCCTTCACGCTGTCGGCAATCGCGCCAATGTCGCTTTGCTGCATGATCAGCGACTCGTGGCCCATCAGCCCGAAGCTGGGCGTGTAGGCATTGGTCAAATCGGCCATTAGCGCATGCTGGCCGGGCGCAAGCAGCTCCTTATTTCGTAGCAGCTTGCCTTTGTTGAAGCGTCCTTCCGGATCAATCCTGGCCTTGTAGTCAGTAAACGGTTGCAACTCCTCGTCGGTCAGGAATTCGAGCTTGGTGATGCCGATGCCATGTTCGCCGGAAATGACGCCATCGAGCGAACGCGCCAGCACCATGATGCGCGCCACCGCCTCGTGCGCGGTCTGCAGCATTTCATAGTCATCGCTGTTGACCGGCAAGTTGGTATGCACGTTGCCGTCGCCGGCATGCATGTGCAATGCGGCCCAGACCCGGCCCTTGAGCACGCGCTTGTGAATGGCGCTGCATTCATCAAGAATCGGTTTGAATGCGCCGCCGCTGAAAATCGCCTGCAACGGGGCGCGAATCTGGGTTTTCCAGCTGGCGCGCAGCGTGTGGTCCTGGAGTTCCGGAAAATGCACCGCGACGCCCTGCAGCCAGCCTGCCCAGAGACTGCGCACATCGGCCACCAGCGCCAGCGCCCGGCCGACCCGGTCTTCCAGCAGTTCGGCCGTAGGAATCTCGCTGGCGTCCTCCACTTTGCCCAATGGCAGGTTGCCCTTGCGAAAAAACGCATCCAATTCGTCGCACAGCTTGATCTTGTTCGAGAGGCTCAGCTCAATGTTGATCTGTTCGATCCCATCGGTGTATTCGGCCATGCGCGGCAGTGGAATCACCACGTCTTCATTGATCTTGAAGGCATTGGTATGACGCGAAATCGCCGCAGTTTTCTTGCGGTCAAGCCAGAATTTCTTGCGTGCCTCCGGGCTGATGGCGACAAAACCTTCGCCACTGCGCGAATTGGCGATGCGCACCACTTCACTGGTGGCACGCGCCACCACATCGGCGTCGTCGCCGGCGATGTCTCCGATCAGCACCATCTTGGGCACGCCGGAAACGCCGCCCTTGCCATCGCCGCCGCGCTTGGACTTGGTGGCATAGCCGACGGCGCGCAAGTAACGGTCGTCCAGATGCTCCAGCCCGGCCAAAATCGCACCGCCGCGCTTTTGCTCGGCAAACATGAAGTCCTTGATCTCCACAATGCTCGGCACGGCGTCCTTGGCATTGCCAAAGAACTCCATGCAGACGGTTCGGGTGTGCACCGGCATGCGGTGAACGATCCAGCGCGCGCTGGTGATCAACCCATCGCAACCTTCCTTCTGGATGCCGGGCAAGCCGCTCAAAAACTTGTCGGTCACATCCTTGCCCAGACCTTCCTTGCGGAAGGTCTTGCCGGGAATATCGAGCCGCTCAGTGCGGATCGGCGTCTTGCCGTCAGATTCGAAATAGTTGAGGTCAAAACTCGCCATCTCGGCATCGTGGATCTTGCCCAGGTTGTGGCCCACGCGCGTGACTTCGAGCCACTGCGCATCGGGCGTCACCATGCGCCACGAGGCCAGGTTGTCCAGCGCCGTGCCCCACAGCACGGCCTTCTTGCCGCCGGCATTCATGGCGATGTTGCCGCCAATGCACGACGCCTCGGCCGATGTCGGATCGACCGCAAACACGAAACCGCCCCGCTCCGCCGCATCGGCGACGCGCTGCGTCACCACGCCCGCTTCGGTCCAGACGGTCGCCACGGGCTTGTCCAGACCGGGCAAGGAAACCATTTCGACTTCCGTCATGGCTTCGAGCTTTTCGGTGTTGATGACCGCCGACTTCCAGGTCAGCGGAATCGCACCGCCGGTGTAGCCGGTGCCGCCGCCGCGCGGAACAATCGTCAACCCCAGTTCGATGCAGGCCTTGACCAGCCCGGCCATTTCGACTTCGGTGTCGGGCGTCAGCACCACGAACGGGTATTCGACACGCCAGTCGGTCGCGTCGGTCACATGCGAGACGCGCGACAGGCCATCGAACTTGATGTTGTCTTTCAGCGTGATCTTGCGAAGCTTGCGCTCGGTCTGCTGACGCAGGCTGGCGACTTCCTCGAACGAGGCCGAAAACCGGCCAATGGCCGCCTGTGCGTCCTGGAGCAATTCACCCACGATGGCATCGCGCTCACTGTCGGCTTGCGGTGTGCGGCGTTTCTCGATTTCTGCCAGCCGGTGCATCAGGGCTTCGACCAGCAGTTTGCGCCGCTTGGGGTTGTCCAGCAGGTCGTCCTGAAGATAGGGGTTGCGCTGCACTACCCAGATGTCGCCCAGCACTTCGTAGAGCATGCGCGCCGAGCGGCCGGTGTGGCGTTCCCCGCGCAGCAGATTGAGCAGTTCCCAGGCCCGGCTGCCCAGCAGGCGGATCACCACCTCCCGGTCGGAAAACGAGGTGTAGTTGTAGGGAATCTCGCGGATGCGGGGTTCGACGTGCTTTGCGCCATCGGCGAAAACATTCAATTCTTGGAGGGTAGTAGGTGCGTTCATCGTGAAATTTCAGCGGCTTCGGACCCACGTCCAGCGCTTTGATCCGATATTATCGCAGCGCATCTTTTATGCGCAGCCGGCCGGAATGACCTCATGGAAACCCCGCTTGCCTGGAGTGCAGCGCGTCGTTTAAATGGTGCTGTCACAAAGCGCCACTAGACTGTTTTTTTCATTCCCGCGAATCCCGCTTTCCCTTCAGGAGATTTCATGAAGCACCGTTTATCCACCCTCGCCCTGGCCATTTCCGCACTGTGCGCGCCCTTGGTCAGCCACGCCCAGACCGAAGTCCAGTGGTGGCATGCCATGAGCGGTCCGCTCGGCGAATGGGTCAACGACCTGGCCAAGGACTTCAATGCCAGCCAGAAGGATTACAAAGTTGTGCCGACCTTCAAGGGCACATACGACGAATCCATGACGGCAGCGGTGGCCGCTTTCCGCTCCGGCAACGCGCCGCACATCCTGCAGGTCTATGAAGTCGGCACCGCCACCATGATGGCGGCCAAAGGCGCCATCAAGCCCGTCGGTGAAGTCATGACCGAGGGCGGCGCCAAGTTCGACACCAAGGCCTATATTCCTGCCGTGGCCGGTTACTACACGGCGCCCAACGGCCAGATGCTGAGCTTTCCGTTCAACAGCTCGACCACGATCTTTTATTACAACAAGGATGCCTTCAAGGCGGCCGGTCTGGACCCTGAAAAAGCCCCGACCACCTGGCCCGAAGTGGCGCTGGCCGCCGGCAAGCTCAAGGCTGCCGGCCACAAATGCCCGTTCACTACCAGCTGGGTCAGCTGGACGCAACTGGAGAGTTTCTCGACGTGGCACAACACGCTGTTTGCCACCCAGAACAACGGCTTCGGCGGCCCGTCGGCCCGGCTGGCCTTCAACTCGCCGCTGCATGTGCGCCATTTCGAGAACCTGGCCAACATGTCCAAGCAGGGCCTGTTTGTCTACAAGGGCCGCGCCAATGCAGCAGACGTGTCTTTTCCGTCGGGCGAATGCGCCATGATGACGGCCTCGTCCGGCCTGTACGCCCGCGTCAGCAAGGAAGCCAAGTTTGCCTATGGCATTGCCCAGCTGCCTTATTACCCGGACGTGGCCGGTGCACCGCAAAACACGGTCATCGGCGGCGCAAGCCTGTGGGCCATGGCCGGCAAAAAACCGGATGAATACAAAGGCGTCGCGGCTTTCTTCAACTACCTGTCCAAGCCTGAAGTCCAGTCGGCCAGCCACAAACGCACTGGCTATCTCCCGATCACCATGGCAGCGTTCGAGCTGACCGAAAAATCGGGTTTTTACAAGCAAAATCCGGGCACTGACGTGGCCGTGACGCAGATGATCCGCAAGACCACCGACAAGTCACGCGGCGTGCGACTGGGCAACTTCAACCAGATCCGCACCATCATCGACGAAGAAACCGAACAGATCTGGAGCGGCAAGAAGCAACCCAAGGAAGCCCTGGATACCGCCATCAAGCGGGGCAACGAGCAACTCGAACGCTTCCAAAAGGCCAACAAGTCCTGAAGCACTGGCCGACACACTTGCAAGCAAGCGGCGTCATTTGCTACTGAATCCATAGCTACTGGCACATGATAGACGGGCGGAAACGGCATTTTTTATGCCAAAATACGTTTTTTGCCTGCCCGTCCTGTGTACGCTGTGGCTTTGCAAACTGTCTCGCTCGGGTCTGACGCTTGCAAAACAGCTCACCCGGGCGGTTTCAATCTGAATGGAAACATGGAAAAACGCGTTCTTTTCCGCTCGGCCTGGCTACCCTGGCTGCTGCTGGCGCCCCAACTGATCGTCATCAGCGTCTTTTTCTTCTGGCCCGCTGGTCAGGCGCTGCTGCAATCCTTTCAATTGCAGGATGCCTTTGGCCTGTCCACCGAATGGGTGGGCCTGGACAACTTCAGGAACCTGTTTAACGACGAGGCCTACCTGGAGTCGTTCAAGACCACCGCCTTCTTCTCGGTCATGGTGGCGGTGCTGGGCATCAGCCTGTCGCTGGTGCTGGCGGTGTTTGCCGACCGCATCATCAAGGGCGCGCTGGCTTACAAGACCCTGCTGATCCTGCCCTACGCCGTGGCGCCTGCCGTGGCAGGCGTGTTGTGGATCTTCATGTTTTCGCCGACGCTGGGCGTGGTGGCGTATGCGCTGAGCGGCCTTGGCATCGACTGGAACCACCTGCTCAACTCCAGCCACGCGATGACACTGATCATCATGGCAGCGGTGTGGAAGCAGATTTCCTACAACTTCCTGTTCTTCCTGGCAGGACTGCAGTCGATCCCCAAGTCCCTGATCGAGGCCGCAGCGATTGACGGCGCACGGCCCTGGCGGCGTTTCTGGTCTATCCAGTTTCCGCTGCTGTCACCAACGACCTTCTTTTTGCTGGTGATCAACATCGTTTACGCGTTTTTTGACACTTTTGCCATCGTCGACGCCTCGACGCAGGGCGGACCGGGCCGCGACACCTTGATCCTGGTCTACAAGGTTTATCACGACGGCTTCAAGAACGGCGACCTGGGCAGTTCTGCGGCGCAGTCGGTGGTGCTGATGGTGATCGTGGTCGCGCTCACCGTGGTCCAGTTCCGCTATGTTGAAAAGAAGGTCCAGTACTGATGCGCACTTTTTCACCCCCTATTGGCTTGCAGCATTTCAGGGCGCGCCATCATGGTTGAGCGCAGCGCCGTCCTGAAAATATTTGCCCACCTGGTCATGCTGCTGGGCATTGTGATCGTCGCCTTTCCGCTGTACCTGGCCTTCGTGGCCTCGACCCACACGGCGCAGGAGATCGTCCAGGCGCCGATGCCGATGTGGCCGGGCAGCAACCTGTGGGAAACCTACAGGACCGCGCTGTTCGGCGGCGGCGATGGTGCCGGCTCGACCGCGCCGGTGGCCCGCATGATGTGGGTCAGCCTGGTCACGGCCCTTGGCATCACCTTTGGCAAGATCGCGATTTCGCTGCTGTCGGCCTTCGCCATCGTGTATTTCCGCTTTCCATTCAAGAACTTCTTCTTCTGGTCCATCTTTGTCACGCTGATGCTGCCGGTGGAAGTGCGCATCGGGCCGACCTACCAGGTGGTGTCCAGCCTGGGCATGCTCAATACCTACGCCGGCCTGACAGTGCCGCTGATTGCCTCGGCCACCGCCACGTTTTTGTTCCGCCAGTTCTTCATGACCGTGCCGGATGAGCTGGTCGAGGCGGCGCGCATGGATGGCGCCGGACCGATGCGCTTTTTCTGGGACATCTTGCTGCCGCTGTCGAAAACATCCATTGCTGCACTGTTCGTGATCCAGTTCATTTACGGCTGGAACCAGTACCTCTGGCCGCTGCTGGCCACCACCAGCGAAGACATGTACCCGGTGGTCATCGGCATCAAGCGGATGATTGCCGGCGGCGACGCGGCCAATGAATGGAACGTGGTCATGGCGACGGCCATCCTGGCCATGCTGCCGCCCGCGCTGGTCGTGGTGCTGATGCAGAAGTGGTTCGTCAAGGGCCTGGTTGACACCGAAAAATAGACAAGAAGACAGGCACTCAATCAATGGCATCCCTTTCCCTCACCAACGTCATCAAGCGCTACGGCGCCGGCAAGAGCGCGGTCCCGGTGCTGCACGGCGTCAGCGCCGAGATTGCCGACCACGAATTCATCGTCATCGTCGGCCCGTCGGGCTGCGGCAAATCCACGCTGCTGCGCATGGTCGCCGGGCTGGAGGAAATCACCGAAGGCCAGATTTCTATCGGCGGCAAGGTCGTCAACGACCTGGAACCGTCCGAGCGCGACATCGCCATGGTGTTCCAGAACTACGCGCTGTATCCGCACATGAGCGTGTTCGACAACATGGCCTACGGGCTGAAAATTGCCAAGGTGCCCAAGGAAGAGATCAAGGCGCGCGTGGACAAGGCCGCCAAGATCCTCGAACTCGGTCACCTGCTCGACCGCAAGCCCCGTGCCCTGTCGGGCGGGCAGCGCCAGCGCGTCGCCATGGGCCGGGCCATCGTGCGCCAGCCGCAGGTGTTTTTGTTCGACGAGCCGCTGTCCAACCTGGACGCCAAGCTGCGCGTGCAGACCCGGCTTGAAATCCAGAAGCTGCACCGCGAACTCGGCATCACATCACTTTTCGTCACGCACGACCAGGTCGAGGCCATGACACTGGCCCAGCGGATGATGGTGATGAACGCTGGCCGCATGGAACAGTTCGGCACGCCGGAAGAGGTTTATAACCGCCCCGCCACCACCTTTGTCGCCAGCTTCATGGGCTCGCCGCCGATGAACCTGCTGAAGAACGGACCCAACGCCGACTTTGGCGGCCAGCCAGGCGCCATCCTGGGCATCCGGCCCGAGCACCTGCTGGTCGGCGACAGCGGCTGGAAAGTGGTGGTCGACACCGTCGAAATGCTGGGTGCCGAGCGCCTGTTATACTGCCGTCTGGGCGACGAGTTCCTGATCGTGCGAACCGACGAAAGCCTGTCGTCCGCGCCAACGATTGGCGCCACGCTGCAGGTCACACCGCGTCCCGACCGGCTGCACTGGTTCGACGCAGCCACTGGCCAGCGCCTATGACAAACCCGGACCCAAGCAGGCAAATCAAGGCCAGCGGCCTCATCCCCGCCTCAAACCAGCAGGGGCCGCAGGACCGGCTTAGCCGGACTGCAGGCGCAGCGTCCCCCTTGGGGGGCAGCGAACCACACGCAGTGGGGAGCGTGGGGGCAACACCCCACCGGACTGCAGGCGCAGTGGCCCCCTCGGGGGGCAGCGCACCACGCGCAGTGGGGAGCGTGGGGGCCAGCTGGCCTTATCCGTTCTGGATTGCGCACCGGGGCGCCGGCAAGCTGGCGCCTGAAAACACGCTCGCTGCCTTCCGCCTGGGGGCACAGCATGGTTACCGCATGTTCGAATGCGATGCCAAGCTCAGCGCTGACGGCGTGCCCTTCCTGATGCACGACGCCACGCTCAGCCGCACGACCAATGCCGCCGAAAAGCTGGAAGCCGGTGCCAGCGCGACAGGCGGCGACCATGCCTGGGCCGAATTGTCGCAACTCGACGCCGGCAGTTGGCATTCGCGCGCTTTTGCCGGCGAGCCGCTGCCAACGCTGCAAAACGCCGCCCGCTTTTGCCGCGCCAATGGCTATGCGCTGAACATCGAGATCAAACCGACGCCGGGAACCGAGCGCCGCACCGGCGAGGTGGTGGCATCGCATGCCATGCGCTGGTGGCAAGGCGCAAGCGTTATGCCGCTGTTGACCTCTTTTTCACAGGATGCGCTGCTGGGTGCACGCGAAACTGCGCCCGGTTTGCCGCGCGGCCTGCTCCTGGAGACGCTGCCTGACAGCTGGCTGCAAACCGCCCTTGCGCTGGGCTGCGTCGCAGTGGTCTGCAACCATGCTTTATGGGACAGCGCCCGAGTTGAAACTGCCCACGATGCAGGCTTGCGCGCCTTGAGCTACACCGTGAACGACGACGCTGCCGTTCGGCGCCTGATGGAACTGGGCACCGACGGCATCATCACCGACCGGGTCGATCTGTTCAGCCCGACTTGATCCGGCCGTCGGTTTATTGACCCAGATCAAAAAACCAGTTGCCAGCCTTGCACGGGAAGGCCTGGCGCTAGCGCTTCCAGCCGCCCAGCTGAAACCACTGGCTGGCCGCCATGGCCAGCACCAGCAGCACATAGGTCAGCATCTTGCCATCACGGCCCAGGAGCACCAGGCCAGCGACCAGCACCGCTGAACCGACTACAAAATTGATAGCTGCTTGTGCCCACCAGGTATGCGCAAGCGCCTTCTTTGGTGTATAAATCCCCGGAACCAGGCGGGAAAACGCCACCATCAGCAAGGCGATCAGCGCAGCAGGCGCCAGCAGGTTGAGCAAGTGCCCGGCAAGGAGATAAGCAGTCATGGCAGTCCGTCGGGATTCAGGGGAACGCGCCAGAAGCGGCCGGTGGAAAGAGGCAAAAGGAGATTGTGACCGGATGTCCGGTTCTGATCACTTCAATTTTATAATGCGCGTATGTCAGTCTGGGCCCTGGGGCTAAACCATCACACCGCACCGCTGGATTTGCGCGGGCGCTTCGCGTTCGCCCTCGACCAGGTCGAACCCACCCTGCGCGGCCTGCGCGCCTCGCTGGCACGCCAGCCCGAAGCCACGCTGCTGTCCACCTGCAACCGCACCGAGATCTACTGCGCTGGCGCTACCGAAGACCTGGACAGCACGGTCGAATGGCTGGCGTACAACGGCGGCGTGTCGCCGGCTCTGCTGCGCGCCCATGCCTATACGCTGCACGATGACCAAGCCGCGCGCCATGCCTTCCGCGTCGCCAGCGGGCTCGATTCGATGGTGCTGGGCGAGCCACAGATCCTCGGCCAGATGAAGGACGCGGTGCGCGCCGCCGAAGACGCCGGCGCCATGGGTACCACGCTGCACCAGCTGTTCCAGCGCTCCTTCGCCGTTGCCAAGGAAGTGCGCACCAGCACCGAAATCGGCGCGCACAGCATCAGCATGGCGGCAGCGGCCGTGCGGCTGGCGGGCCAGCTGTTTGAAGACCTGGCCGACATCAAGGTGCTGTTTGTCGGTGCCGGTGAAATGATTGACCTGGCGGCCACCCACTTCGCCGCCAAAAATCCCAAGGCCATGGCGATTGCCAACCGCTCCCTGGCGCGTGGCGAAAAGCTTGCCAGCCGCTTTGGCGCCGAGGTGATGCGCCTGGGCGACCTGCCGGGCAGGCTGCATGAATTCGACGCCGTCGTCAGCTGTACCGCGAGCACCTTGCCCATCATCGGCCTGGGCGCGGTCGAGCGCGCACTGAAGCAGCGCCGGTACCGGCCGATGTTCATGGTCGATCTGGCGGTGCCTCGCGACATCGAGCCCGAAGTCAAGGCGCTGTCCGATGTTTACCTCTACACCGTCGATGACCTGGCGCATGTGGTGCAGACCGGCCGCGACAGCCGTCAGGCGGCAGTGGCCGAAGCCGAGGTGATCATCGACGCGGGCGTGCAGAACTTCATGCACTGGCTGGACCAGCGCGGCAGCGTGCCGCTGATCCAGCAGCTCAATGCGCAGGCCGATGCCTGGCGCGCGCTGGAGATCGGGCGCGCCAGAAAACTGCTGGCCCGGGGCGAATCAATTGAGGAAGTGCTCGAAGCCATGAGCCGCGGCCTGACCCAAAAAATGCTGCATGGCACGATGGCCGAGTTGCATGCGGGCGATGCCAGCAGCCGCGAAGCCACAGCGCGCACCGTGTCCAAGCTTTTTCTGCGCGGGCAGATCCCCCGGTCCACGTCAGATCGCAAAGAGCGTTAGCGCCGGATCTCGCACAGCCGCAGACGCCAAAGCGCGTTGCACCTTCCTCCCGGCAAGCTGCCGGAAGTCTCTCCTGATGCTTTCTTGTCCTTGCCCATGAAACCCTTTCTTCGCCAGACCCTCGACCGCCAGTTGCTGCGGCTGCACGAACTTGACGCCTTGCTGTCCGCCAGTGACGTGGTCAGCGACCTGAACCGCTTTCGCACCCTGACCCGCGAACATGCCGAGGCCAGCGTGGTGGCCGAGCAGTACCACCGCCTCACGCGCCGCGAAGCCGACCTGGCCAGCGCCGAAAGCATGCTGGCCGAAGCCAGGAACGACCCCGACATGGCGGCCATGGCCGAGGAAGAAATGGATGCCGCCAAGGCCGATATCGCCCAGTTCGACGAAGCACTCCAGCTGATGCTGATTCCCAAGGACCCTGACGACAAGCGGGCGGCCTTCGTTGAAATCCGCGCTGGCGCGGGCGGCGATGAATCCGCACTTTTTGCCGCCGACCTGTTCCGTCTCTACACCCGCTTTGCCGAACGCAAGCGCTGGCAGGTCGAGATCATCAGCGAGTCGCCGAGCGAGCTGGGCGGCTACAAGGAAGTGGTGCTGCGCATCGACGGCCCGCCAGACATTCTGGGCGTGGGCGTGTACGGCAAGCTGCGCTTCGAGTCGGGCGGCCACCGCGTGCAGCGCGTGCCGGCGACTGAAACCCAGGGCCGCATCCACACCAGCGCCTGCACCGTGGCGGTGCTGGCCGAGCCGGATGAAGCCGTCGCCATCCAGATCAACCCGGCCGACCTGCGCATCGACACCTACCGCGCCAGCGGCGCCGGCGGCCAGCACATCAACAAGACGGATTCGGCCGTGCGCATCACGCACCTTCCGACCGGCATCGTCGCCGAATGCCAGGAAGGCCGGAGCCAGCACGGCAACAAGGCCCAGGCGATGAAGGTGCTGACCGCGCGCATCCACGAGAAAGACCGCTCGGCGCAGGCCGCCAAGGACGCCGCCGAGCGCAAGGGCCTGATTGGCAGCGGCGACCGCAGCGACCGCATCCGCACCTACAACTTCCCGCAGGGCCGGCTGACCGACCACCGCATCAACCTGACGCTGTACAAGCTCTTGAGCATCATGGAGGGCGACCTGGACGACGTCATCACGGCGCTGCAAGTGGCGCGCGGCGCCGAGCAGCTGAACGAGCTGGAAGCGGCGAACAACGGCGGCTGATCAGAAAAACCCTGTCACTTCAAGAGAAATAGCCGCTTCGCGCAATAAGCACGGGCGTAAACTGCTATTATTTATATAGCAAATAAAAATAAGACCGTGAATCAATCTTCCTGCGCGCACGCCCTGGCAGCGGCCCAACGACTTGGGCTCGACCGGCTCGATGCCCAGTTGCTGCTGCTGCACGCGCTGGGCAAGCCCCCCAGCGGCCGGTCCTGGCTGCTGGCGCACGACACCGACGAACTCGCGCCAGGGGTCATCGCGTTGTTTGGCGCCCTGAGCCTGCGCCGGGCCGAGGGCGAACCGCTGGCCTATATTGTCGGAACCAAGGAATTCTTTGGCCTGCCGCTACAAGTCGACAAGCGCGTGCTGGTGCCCCGTCCCGATACCGAAACCCTGGTGGAATGGTCGCTTGAGGTGTTGAAGGCGCAAGGCACGGCGCTGCAGGTTCTGGACCTGGGCACGGGCAGCGGCGCGATTGCCCTGGCCATTGCGCACAGCCTGAAGGCAGCGGGCCGCGAAGCGCAGGTCACCGCGGTTGATGCGAGTGCCGATGCGCTGGATGTCGCCCGTGAAAACGCCCAGCGACTGGACCTGGCCGTGGCGTTCATTGAAAGCTCCTGGCTGCAAGCAGTGGACGGATGCTTTCACCTGATCGCCAGCAATCCGCCTTACATCGCCAGCGCCGACCTGCACTTGGCGGCCCTGACGCATGAACCGCTGCAGGCGCTGACGGCCGGCGCCGATGGGCTCGACGACATCCGGCGCATCATCCAGCAAGCGCCCGGCCATCTGCTGCCTGGCAGTTGGCTGCTGCTGGAACACGGCTACGACCAGGCGGGGCAGGTCCGCGAATTGCTGCTTCGGCAAGGATTTTTACAGGTTGGAAGCCGTTACGATCTGGCAGGCATCGAGCGCTGCTCCGGCGGCCAACGGCCAGCTTGACATGACAATCCCTGACGGGTGCGCGGCATCGGGCAGACAGCGATAATCCAGTTTTGGAATGGCTGCATTCAAGTTCCATGGATTCAACGCTCCGGCCTCTTGGCCGGTTACCGACCTCACGGCCTGGCAAGGCCTTTTCACCCGAAGGATTTCAACATGAGCCCCACCGACCCGACCCAGCAACGCATTGAGCAAATTGTCAAATCAAGCGATGTGGTGCTTTTCATGAAGGGCACTGCCCAGTTCCCGATGTGCGGTTTTTCCGGACGCGCGATCCAGGTGCTCAAGGCCTGCGGCGTGACCAAGCCGGCTACGGTCAATGTGCTGGAAGACGAAGGCATCCGCAACGGCATCAAGACCTACAGCAACTGGCCAACCATTCCCCAGTTGTATGTCAAGGGCGAGTTCGTGGGCGGCTCCGACATCATGATGGAGATGTACGAGAACGGCGAACTCCAGGAAATGCTGGGCGCCCCCCAGGACTGAAGCCAAGCAACCCCATGCAACGCCCGCGCTGCGGGCGTTTTTCATTTCTGTTTCAGCGCGTATAGCCTGCACAGGCACCGGCATTGACCTGTCCCTGGCATTCACGCTTCAGGCGACTGTTTCGTTCATTGGGCATTTCGGCGGAACCCGGCAGAAACCAGACCTGGCCGCTGGCGCCTGTCTTTTTCTTCTTGGCGGACGCCGCCGGCTTGTCGCCGGAAGTTACGGATGATGCCCCGGCGTGCGCGCTGCCGACCAGCATGGCGGCTAGGCAAATGGCGGTCCAAAATGGCCTGACTACGATGTTTTTCATTTTTATCTCCATGTTGCCACCTGCTTACGCCGCAATGCCCCTTTGAGCAGTCTTGAAAGGCCCAGCCAAGTCAGGCCTCAATGCAGTTTCGGATCGCCGTAGGGTGAGTCATCAGGCGGCGTGTCTGCGGGCAGGCGGAAATCTTCTCTCGCCCAGGCACCCAGGTCGACGTTTTTGCAGCGTTCGCTGCAAAAGGGACGAAAAGGGTTGCTGGGTGCATAAACGCTGGGACCGCCGCAACCGGGACAGACCACCTGCCGCACAGGTGAAGGGGCTTTTTTCATATGGAGAAGAAGGATCGTGTCAGGATGAAGTACGCAATGCGAGTTCGGTCTGGTCCGGCTCAGGTGCACAGTGTCAGGTCAAACACGGTTTCCTCGTTGCTGGCCTGCTGGCGACCGTCGTTGTCATGGGACATGAAACGCACGGACACCATCAGGCGGTTGCAGCTGATTTCGGGAATCACCGCCACGCCTGAACGCAGCCGCAGCCGCAACAACTGGAAAGTCCGCCCCTGTGGCAGCATTTGCTGGTACTGACCAGCTGGCGCAATCACTTTTTGCGGCGCCCCCGAATCGCGCACCAGCCTGAGCAGCAGGTTCAGCGACTCCGCCAGCGGCACCAACGGCGACACCCAGCGTTGCAAATCATGCTGGCGAACGTTGACGCTGAGGTGCTGCCAGGCATGGTAGGCCGGCAAGTCGAATTCGCAAGTACCGCCCGGGATGCCGACACGGCTGCGAATACTCATCAGCCAGTCGTTTTCGGTCAAAGACTGGCCGACCTTGCCTGAAAGTTCATTCATGCTTGAGAAACACGCTTCAAGCTCGGCGGTGATGTCGTCAAGCACCCGCTCGGAGATAACCGGGTTGCCCCGGTAGCCGTTGAGCACGTGTTTCTGTTTTTCAATGTCCTTGAGCACATCGGTTTTCAGGTCAGCCCGTGCACCGACGTCCATGATCTCGAAAATGGTCGCCAGCGCGTGGTGATGGTCAACCGGGCTTTCCCGTTTCACCAGTTCAGCCAGGCGCAAAAACAGGTGTTCAAGCCGCAGATAAGTGCGTATGCGTTCGTTGAAGGGATGCTCGTAAAGAATCACGGAACTGGTTTTCCTAGCTTCAGTAGATGTTTTGTCATCATAGCCCGAAGCTGCATGCCAACTCACGCACCTGCCGCTCCAGCGCCTGCAGCGACAAGGTGTCGTTACAAATACAGGCATCAGCCGCCGCCAGCCGTTGCGCGCGGGTGGCTTGGCCGGCGATGATTTTCACGACCATTTCACGCGACATGGCGTTTCTGGCCATGACACGAGCAATTTGCGTTTCTTCCGTGCAGTCAATGACCAGCACACGGTCGAGCTGACAGCGCCAGCGTCTGGATTCCACCAGCAAAGGAATGTCAAACACGATGCAGGCTCGGCCGGCTTGCACGGCTGCGCTGGTTTGGCGGGTGGCTTCCTGGCTGACCAGGGGATGAATGATGGCTTCGAGCTGCCCTTTGATCGCCGGGTCGCTGAACGCAAGCTGGCGCATCCGGTCACGGTCCATTGCGCCGTCTGCCGTGATGATCTGCGGACCGAACTGCTTAGCCAGTTCCCCGATGGCGGCCCCTCCTGACGCTGTCAGCTGCCGGGAAATCGCATCGGCATCGATCAGCCCGGCGCCGCACTTCACCAGAACGCGCGCCACAGTGCTTTTGCCGCTGCCGATGCCGCCTGTCAGGCCGATACGCTGAACCAGCGGATGCATGGCTTACAAACCAATGAACTGAAGAATAGACTGGGGGCCGAAAATCATCGCGGTAAAGCCCGCCCCGGCCAGAAAAGGTCCGAAAGGCACATAGCCGCCCTCGCGCAGGCCGCTGGAGAACTTCATTGCGATGCCAACCGCCGCGCCAATCACCGAAGCCATCAGAATCATGGGCACCAGTGCGGTCCAGCCAAACCAGGCCCCGAGCGCGGCAAACAGCTTGAAGTCGCCATAGCCCATGCCCTCCTTGCCGGTGGCGAGCTTGAAGGCCCAGTACACCCCCCACAATGAGAGATAGCCCGCCACCGCCCCCCACAGGGCCGATGGCAGATCGACCGCCGGGTTCCATTGCATCGCAGCCGCGATCAGCCCCGCCCACAGCAGGGGCAAGGTCATGTCGTCAGGCAACAGGGTGGTGTCCCAGTCAATCACTGCCAGCGCCAGCAGCACGGCAGAAAATCCGCACCAGGCCAGCGCCGTCAGTGTCCAGCCCCAGCGCCAGGCACAAAAGAAGAACAAGCCGCCCGTGACGGCCTCGACCAGCGGATAGCGAACCCCGTAAGGCGCACCGCAAGCCGAGCACTTGCCAAGAAGGAAAACATAGCTGAGCACCGGAATGTTTTCATACCAGCGGATCAAATGGCCACAACTGGAACAGCGTGAACGCGGCGTCACCAGGTTGAATTTTTCTGCCGGTTGCGCTGGCGCGTCGTTCAGCTCGGCACATTCGGCTGCCCACTGGCGCTCCATCATCCTGGGAACCCGGTAGATGACCACATTGAGAAAGCTGCCGATGAGCAGACCGAGAATTCCAGCGAGCACCGCGACAAGTCCGGGCCCCATGTCTGCTGCCAGCAGCATCAAACGACTTGGCCCAGCTTGAAGATTGGCAGGTACATGGACACCACAATCCCGCCAATCAGCGTACCCAGAAACACAATGATGATGGGCTCCATCAGGCTGGACAGGCCGGCCACCATCTCATCGACTTCGGCTTCATAAAAATCGGCGGCCTTGCCGAGCATGTGGTCCACCGAGCCCGATTCCTCGCCAATGGCGCACATCTGCAGCACCATGGTGGGAAACAGGTTGGCATTGCCCATGGCAGCGGTCAGGCTGGTGCCGGTGGAGACTTCCTGCTGGATTTTCTCGGTGGCGTCGGCGTAGAGCGAGTTTCCCGATGCGCCACCGACCGAGTCCAGCGCTTCGACCAGCGGCACGCCGGCCGCGAACATGGTGGACAGGGTACGGGTCCAGCGGGCAATGACGGATTTTTCGATCAGGGTGCCAAATACAGGCAGTTTCAGCAGCAGCCGGTCCATGACCTTCTGCATTTTTTCGCTGCGTTTCCAGGCCTGGAGGAAAAAATAGATGCCACCACCTACGCCGCCAAAAATCAGCCACCAGTAGGCGACAAAAAACTCGCTGATGGCCATGACGATCAGTGTGGGCGCCGGCAAATCGGCGCCAAATGATGAAAACACCTCCTTGAACGCGGGAATCACGAAAATCATGATCACGGCAACCACCACGAAAGCCACCACTACGACGGAAGCCGGATACATGAGTGCCGATTTTATTTTTGACTTGATGGCCTCGGTTTTTTCCATATAAACTGCCAGGCGATCGAGCAGCGACTCCAGAATACCGGCAGCCTCGCCCGCCTCGACGAGGTTGCAGTACAGCGCATTGAAGTACATCGGGTATTTGCGGAAAGCACCGCTGAGCGACGTTCCGGTTTCAACATCGGTACGCACATCGTTCAGCAGTTTGGTTACGCTGCCGTTGGGATTACCGCGGCCCACGATGTCGAAAGACTGCAAAAGCGGCACGCCGGCCTTCATCATGGTGGCGAGCTGGCGGGTGAAGATGGCAATGTCACGCGGCTTGATGGCCTTGCCTGAACGCATGCGGCGCTTTTTAATCTTGGTTGCCATTACCCCTTGCCTGCGCAGCGATACCTTGACCTGATTCTCGCCCGAAGCGCGAACCTCGCCGCGAACCTGTTTGCCGCCCCGGTCCTTGCCCTCCCACTCGAAGACAAATTCCTTGATATCTTTGGACAATGCGGTTGCCATAAAGCCTTATCGTTGTGTGGACGGCTTTTGAGCCGTCTTGTCGCTGCCGCCCGATGTCCTTGTCCAGGCCATGCCACGCACCAGGCTAGGCATTGGTGCAGCCCAATATCTCTTCCATCGAGGTCATTCCCAGTTTAACTTTGTACAAGCCGGACTGGCGCAGGCTGCGCACGCCTTCAGCTTCGGCCTGGGCCGCGATTTCCATGGCGCTGCCGTCGCGCAGGACGATGCGCTGGATTTCTTCGGAAATGGGCATGACCTGGTAAATGCCCAGCCGGCCCTTGTAGCCGTTGTTGCATTTGGCGCAACCTACCGGATGAAAAGGCTTCCATGAGCCATCGACCTCATCGTCCTCGAAGCCAGCCTGAAGCATGGCATCGCGCGGAATCTCGATGGCTGCCTTGCAGTGCGGGCACAAGCGCCGTGCCAGCCGCTGGGCAGTGATCAGGATCACGCTTGAGGCGATGTTGAAGGGCGCAATCCCCATGTTTCGCATGCGCGTCAGGGTTGTCGGCGCATCGTTGGTGTGCAGTGTGGAAAGCACCAGGTGGCCGGTTTGAGCAGCCTTGATGGCAATGTCTGCAGTTTCGACATCACGGATTTCGCCGACCATGATGATGTCGGGGTCTTGCCGCAAAAAGGCCTTCAGGGCCACCGGGAAGGTCATTCCAGCCTTCTCGTTCATGCTGACCTGGTTGACCCCGGGCAAGGTAATCTCGGCCGGGTCCTCGGCCGTGGAAATGTTCACACCGGCGGTATTCAGGATGTTCAGGCAGGTGTAGAGCGAGACAGTTTTCCCCGAGCCTGTCGGCCCTGTCACCAGCACCATGCCGTAGGGCCGCTTGATCGCTTCCAGCAAGCGTTCCTTTTCTTCCGGCTCGTAGCCCAGTGCGTCAATGCCCAGTTTGGCGCTGCTGGGGTCCAGGATACGAATGACGATTTTTTCGCCGAACATGGTGGGCAAGGTGCTAACCCGGAAGTCGATCACGCGGTCGGGCCCGATCTTGAGCTTCATCTTGCCGTCCTGCGGAACCCGTTTCTCGGAAATGTCCAGCTTGGAAATCACCTTGATGCGCGCGGCCAGCTTTTCCTTGATCGCTATGGGCGGAGAACAAATTTCACGCAGTTCGCCGTCCACGCGGAATCGAACCCGGTAGGAATGCTCGAACGGCTCAAAGTGCAGGTCTGACGCACGCATGTTGAAAGCGTCGACCAGCATTTTGTGCAGGAATTTGACAATCGGTGCGTCTTCAACCTCCGACGCACTCGCTTCATTTTCCTGAGCAGCCGGCGCCGAGATGTCCTCGTCAAACTCGAACTCCTCGCCAACGATGTTTTCAATCATCTCTGACGCCGTGGCGCCAGAACCATCGACCAGCCGGGACAACTTGTCGTATTCGGCAATGATCCAGTCAACGCCCAATTGGGTGGAGAACTTGATCTGTTCTGCCGCGCTCTGGTCGGACGGATCTGCGGTTGCAATGATGAGCCGGTTGTTGCGCTTTCCCAGCACCACGATGCGGCAGGCCAGGCAGATTTTTGTATCGAGCAAGTCCTTGGGCAAACGCTGCATATCGACAGCGTCCATGTCCACCAGCGGCGCGGAAAAGGAGGTTGCCATGATGTGCGCCAGGTCGAACGCCGAGACCGCGCCTGACCCTGTCAATTCGGCGATGAAACTGCTTCGACTGCCCTGCGCTTTGAGGAAAATGTCCTCGGCTGCCTTTTGGCCCAGTTTTCCAGCCGACACCAAAGCTCTGCCGAGTCCAGGCAAAGCCGTGAGGGCTGGATTTTTTGGTGCGGTCTCGGTAACAGACATGGTTTTCAATACGTTGTCAAAGAAAGAATCATCGCTTAATGATTGCAAGGTGTAAACCAAGCGACTCGACAACGGCAGTATCTTGCTTCAATTATTTGCAAAATAAATAAGAATGCAACAGAACCAGGTTTGATGGATTCAACCTGAACCGTTTCGACGCTGATCTCCTGAAAATTGGTGGGTCATACGTCGGGTGGCATGGAAAAACAAGCATTACTGAGTCAGCTTGGGCATCTCCAGCGTCAGCTTTGCCGAACTTCCCGTGCTTGAGGTCAATACCGCCTGCCGACCGTCTACCGATTCCAGCACCATCTCGTTGTCAACCAGGGTACCCACCCGAACCGGTTTGGCATCCTGGCCATCAACCGATATCAGCGCAGCGCCGGCTTGGATGCGTCCTGCCACCACGCCAATCAAGTTGTAGCGACTGGCTGCAGGCGCTGCGGTTAACGGCGTGGCGGCAGGGGTCATCCCGCCGCCCAGCGCCCGGGCAATGGCCTGTGAACTGGCAGCAGGCGTTGGCTCAAGCAGCGTGGAGGAAGGCACGACCGGCGTTGGCAGTCCCCGGATCTTCAGACCCCAGTACACGACGCTGGCAGCAGCCAGTGCGGAGATGGTGAATGTCACAATTCTGGTAAACCATAGGTGATGGGCATCTGTCTGCATGGCACGATTATGATTGAAGCGACTATATGACTACACAACAACCTTCCTTCCTGTCCGTTCGACGGCGCCTCTCAGCAGGTTTCACTCTCATTGAGCTGATGGTGGTGCTGGTGATCATCGGTGTGCTGGCCGCGCTGGTGGTGCCCAACGTACTGGAACGTGCTGACGATGCGCGCGCCACGGCTGCCAAGACCGACGTTAACAACCTGATGCAGGCGCTCAAACTTTACCGGCTGGACAACCAGCGCTACCCTGCCGCCGAGCAGGGATTAAAGGCGCTGGTGGCGAAGCCGACCACCGGATCAATTCCTTCCAACTGGAAATCCTACGTAGACAAGCTGCCCAACGACCCCTGGGGTCGACCCTACCAGTACCTAAACCCTGGCATCAAGGGCGAAATCGACGTGATGTCCTTCGGTGCCGACGGGCAACCCGGTGGAGAGGGCAAGAATGCGGATATTGGCAGCTGGGATTGAGGTAGTTCCCGCGCTTGTCACTGCGTGTGCTGCGCCGACCCCCGAGGAGGCCGCTGCGCCTGCGGCCTGGCACAACCAGTTCCACAGCCCGGGCTGGTTTGGAACGAGTACGCGCACGTTTCCCGCTTTGCTTGATTCGCTGCATTCCAAGGTTGCCATGACGCGCGGTGCGCCTGCACGGCGAATTCGCCAGGCCGGGTTCACACTGATTGAATTGCTGATGGTGTTGGCGATCATGGCCATAGCAACAGCGGGCGTGGGGCTGGCGCTGCGCGACACGTCGGGGACGGCGCTGGAACGCGAAGCGCAGCGGCTCGCGGTCCTGCTAGATTCAGCCCGGGCGCAGTCGCGCATGACTGCCAACCCGGTGCGATGGCGCCCCACCGCCACCGGCTTTGTTTTCGAAGGCTTGGCGAAAGGCTCAAGTTTTCCCTCTGAGTGGCTGGGCCCGGACGTTCGCGCAGCCGTCACCAATGTCGTGGTGCTAGGACCAGAACCGGTCATCGGGCCGCAGCAAATTCGCCTGGTGTCCATTTCGGACCCTTCGCGCAGCCTGATTCTGGCCACGGATGGCATCCGGCCTTTCTCGGTCATGGTGGAAGGTAGCAGGTGATGCTGCGCAGCCGGATCAAACGCTTTGGCGTTCGCGGCTTCACGCTGATCGAGGTGCTTGTCGCGCTTGGCATCGTCGCGGTCGCGCTGGCCGCCGGTGTGCGGGCCACAGGCTCGTTGACGCGCAATTCGGAACGCCAGTCTGATTTGCTGCTGGCCCACCTGTGCGCCGAAAATGCATTGGTGAATGTTCGGCTGTCCCGGCAAATGCCAGCGGTTGGCGACAATACCAGCACCTGCGAACAAGCCGGCCGCAGCCTGGCGGTGCGACTGTGGGTGCAGCCTACGCCCAATCCGAATTTTCTCCGGGTTGAAGCACAGGTGCTCGACGGTGCAGCGCGAATACTCGCGCTGTCGACCATCGTGGGAAGGTACTGAACATGGCGCTCCGACATGCTGCTTCACGCCGTTTGCCGCGCCCTGCGCAGGCACGCGGCTTTACCCTGATCGAGCTGCTGGTGGCCCTGGCCGCGATGGCGCTGATGGCCGGCCTGAGCTGGCGCGGGCTCGACGGCATGGTGCGGGCACAGGCGCAGATCCAACAGCGGGCTGATGCGGTGCTCACCTTGCAGGCTGGCCTCACGCAATGGTCGGCAGACCTGGACGCATTGGCGCAGTTGCCTCGCACACCCACCCTGGACTGGGATGGGCGCGGACTGCGGATTGTCCGCCGCAGCACCGTCCGGCCTGGCGACGGCCTGCTGGTAGTGGCCTGGTCACGGCGCAATGTAAACGGCACCGACCAGTGGCTGCGATGGCAGTCGCCGCCGCAGTTTTCCCGGGGCGCCTTGCAAACCGCCTGGGAGCGTGCCGCCCAGTGGGCACAGAACCCGGGCGATGCCGAAAAAAGGGACGAAGTCCGCATCACACCGCTGGCGCAATGGCAGATCTTCTACTTTCGCGGCAATGCCTGGACCAATCCTCTGTCCAGCGACAACGCCAACACCCCCGCAGCGTCGCCGATTCGCAGCCCACCCGAGCCCGCTGACAACGACCTGGCGCTGCCCGACGGCGTCCGGCTGGTGCTGACCCTTCCCGGCAGCGAAGCCATCCACGGCGTCATCACGCGCGACTGGGTCCGTCCAGCGCTGGCGGGCTCCAAGTCGTGATGCACACTGGAAAGTCGCTGGCGCGTCCCGGCGCGGCAGCGGCTGCACGCCAAGCCCGCCAGGCGGGCGCAGCCCTGCTCACGGCGATGCTGACGGTGGCGCTGGTGGCCAGCCTCGCGGCCGGTGCCTTGTGGCAGCAATGGCGCAGCGTTGAAGTAGAAGCCGCCGAACGTGCGCGGGTGCAGTCGCTCTGGCTGCTGACCGGTGCGCTCGACTGGGCGCGCCTGATCCTGCGCGAGGATGCCCGCTCAGGCGGCGCCGACTACCTGTCGGAACCCTGGGCTGTGCCGCTGGAAGAAGCGCGGCTTTCAACCTTTCTGGCGGCCGACAAAAAAACCAACCCGGACGACGAGGCCACTGCTTCGCAAACCTTCCTGTCGGGCCTGATCACCGATTTGCAATCGCGCCTGAACATCATCAACCTGGTGGAAAGCGGTGGCAAGGTGTCCGAGCCGTCGGTGAAAGCCTTTGCCAAGCTGTTCGAGTTGCTGGGACTTCCCCCGGGGGAACTGCAGGTGCTGGTTGAAAACCTGCGGCTTGCGCTGGACACCAGCCCCGAAAATGCGGCTGCCCAACAGGCGCCCCTGCTGCCGCAGCGCATCGATCAGCTGGTCTGGCTGGGACTGTCGGCGCCGAGTCTGGCCGTCCTGCGGCCTTACATCACCCTCCTGCCGGTGCGCACCCCGGTCAACCTGAACACCGCCAGCGCCACCGTGCTGTCGGCCTGCATTCCTTCGCTGGAAATGGGGCAGGCCCAGCGGCTGGTGAACACACGCCAGGCAAATCACTTCAAGACGCTGGCCGAAGTGACTGCGCAGCTTGGCCAGACGGCCTTGCCGCTGAATGAAGCGCAGCACAGCGTCAATTCACGTTTCTTCGAGGTTCAGGGGCGGCTGCGGCTGGACCAGGCAGTGGTCGAGGAACGTTCAGTGGTGCAGCGCGACGGTCTGGAGGTGAAAACCTTGTGGCGCGACCGGGGCGCTTCGGTGCCTTGACACGCCCCCCTACAATGGCCCCTTAATACAAGCATGACTACCCTGATCGTCACCCTTTCCCAGCCGCTTCCGACTGCCGCCATGCTTTGCGAGGGCGTTTTGAGCGATGACGGATACACCGTTTTGCGCGCCGTTCAGGCACCCGCATCCCTGTTGCCCGCACCCTCCAGCGCCGTCATCGTGGCGGTGGTTCCCGCCAGCCGCTTGTCCTGGCACCGGCTTGCCTTGCCCCGGGGCGCACTGAAGGGTGGCTTGTTCCAGGATGGCAATGCCGGGCGGCTGCGTGCCGTGCTCGACGGGCTGCTGGAAGACAGCGTGCTTGACGAGACCAGCCAGTTGCATTTCGCCATCGAGCCGAACCCGCGCGCAGACGAACCCGTGTGGGTCGCGGCCTGTGACAGGGCCTGGCTGCATGCCTGGCTGGCGATGCTGACGCAGGCCGGCAGGCCGGTCGCGCGCATCGTACCCGAACTGGCGCCGCCCTCTGGCGATGCCCCCGCCTCGCTGCATATCACTGGCACGCCCGACCAGGCCCAGCTGATGCGCACCGGACCTGAAGGCGTGACGCTGCTGCCGCTGTCAGTGGCCAGCGCCGCGCTGATGGCATGGCCGCAAGAGGCCGAAGTGCTGGCAGAACCCGGCGTTGCCGCATTGGCGGAACATTTCTTCAACCGTCCAGCCCGGCTGCAGACGCCGCCGGAGCGCTGGCTGGCGGCGGCGCAGTCGGACTGGGACATGGCGCAGTTCGACCTGCTCTACACCAGGGGCACCCGTACCCGCAAGCATCTGTCGGCCATGCTGTCCTCGCTGTTCAGGGCGCCGCGCTGGCGTGCCGCCCGATGGGCCAGTGCGGCCCTGGTACTGGCCAACCTGGTGGGCCTTCAGGCCTGGGCCTGGAAAGAGCAGTCCGCACAGGCCGCCCAGCGCTCCTCCATCCGCAACCTGTTGACCGCCACGTTCCCCGACGTGCGCGTGGTCGTGGACGCGCCGGTGCAAATGGCCCGCGCGCTGTCCGACCTGCAACGCCGCAATGGCGTCGCCTCGGCTGCCGACATGGAAACCATGTTAGGACATTTTCAGGCTTCCGCGCCCGATACGACTTCACCGACAGCTATTGAATTCATAGCAAATGAACTCCGCATGAAAGGACTTTCCCTCTCGGCTTCCGCTCTGGCCGAAATCGACGCGCGACTGCAGCCCCGGGGTTACAGCCTGCGCATGGAGGCCGATGGCCTGACAATGAAAGAGGAGCGTTTTCCATGAGCTTGACAAGTGCCCTGGAGCCGCTGCGAGCGCGCTGGGTCCAACTGCCGGGTCGCGAAAAAAATGGCATCCGGCTGGCTGGCCTGCTGGTCCTGGCCATCGTGCTCTGGCAATTCAGCATCAGGCCGGCACTTGGCACGCTGCGCACCGCCGACGCCCAAGCCAGGGTGCTGGACGCGCAACTGCAGACCATGCAGGCAATGCAGCTGCAGGCGCAGGCCGTCCAGAAGCAGCCTCCACTGGGCTTTGACGAAGCGGTTCGCGCCCTGACCGCCACCACCAAGCAAACGCTGGGCGCCAGCGCCCAGCTGGTGCTGGCAGGCGAGCGCGCCAGCATCACCGTCAAGGACGCCACCCCCGATGCGCTGGCAGAGTGGCTGACGCAGGCGCGCCTGAATGCCCGCTCGGCACTGATTGAGGCCCGTTTGGTGCGCGCCTCGACGCCAGGCGGCCCGGTCTGGAATGGCGTTCTTGTGATGGGCCTGCCAGCCCGCTAGCCAGACCATGCCCTCCCACCCTGCCCCTACCGCTGCCAGCCCTGCCTTTGCCACTGCCCCCTGGCGCTGGGCAGTGGCGGGCGCGCTTGGCGGGCTGGTACTGGCCTTGGGCCTGTTTGCCCCGGCGCGCTGGCTTGCGGCGCTGGTTCTTCAGGCCAGCGGCGGCCATGCCCTGCTGGCGGCACCCCGGGGCAATTTCTGGCAGGGCTCGGCGCGACTCGTGTTGTCGGGGGGCGCAGGCAGCCTCGACGCCGTGGCCTTGCCCGGACAGGTGAGCTGGCGGATCCGGCCGGACTGGACCGGCCTGGAGCTTCAACTCCACGCCGAATGCTGCATGCAGCAGGCCTGGCGGCTTCAGGCCCGGCCGACAGGCTGGAGCGGCGTGCAGCTGGCGATTTCTGACAGCCAGTCACAATGGCCCGCCGCACTGCTCTCAGGCCTGGGCACACCGTGGAACACGGTGCAGGCGCAAGGCCAGCTGGCGGCTTCGACCCAGGGCCTCAAAGCCCAATGGACACAGGGCCGGCTGGTGCTGGCAGGCCGCCTGCAGCTTGACGCCCTGCAGATTTCCTCACGCCTGTCCACGCTGCACCCCATGGGCAGCTACCGCCTCATGCTGACGGGCGGCAGCCCACCCACGCTTGAGCTGAGCACCCTTGACGGCAGTCTGCAACTCACCGGCCAAGGCCAGTGGGTCGGCCAGCGGCTGCGATTCGATGGCGCTGCCAGCGCCTCGCCCGGGAGCGTCGACGCGCTCTCGAATCTCTTGAACATCATCGGGCGGCGCAATGGCGCAACGGCCGTCATCACAGTGGGTTAAAGCCGCATGAAACATCCGAACTTCAAACAACACCAGCTTGCTATATTTTCAATAGCTGGAAGTGCCCTGCTAGCATGCGGAACAGGCCTATTTCCCTTAGATTCGCAGGCGCAGCCGCAAGTGGCGTCACCGGCAGCCGCAGGCAAGCGCGGCGAAGCCATCACGCTGAACTTCGTCAATGCCAACATCGACGCGGTGGCCCGCACCATGGCCACGCTGACGGGCCGCAACGTGGTGGTCGATCCACGCGTCAAGGGGACGATCACGCTGACAACCGAACGCCCGGTCAGCCCGGCCGTGGCCTACAGCCAGTTTCTGGCCATCCTGCGACTGCAGGGATTTACCGTGGTCAACGCCGCCGGCCTGGACAAGATCGTTCCCGAAGCTGACGCCAAACTGCAGGGCGGCGCCGTGTCCACCAACGTGCCAGTCGGCGGCGGGCAGATCGCCACGACGATCTTCAAGCTCAGCTTTGAGAATGCCAACAACCTGCTGCCCATCCTGCGGCCGCTGATCAGCCCGAACAACACCATCAACGTCAACCCCGGCAACAACTCGCTGGTGATCACCGACTATGCCGACAACCTGAACCGCCTGGGCCGCATCATTGCCGCGCTGGACGTGGCCAACGCCACCAATGTCGAACTGCTCCCGGTGCGCTATGCGTCGGTGACCGACCTGGCGCCCCTGCTGACGCGGCTGCTCGACAACAGCGCTGGCGGCGGCGTGGTGACCGCCGAGGCCAGCTACAAAACCACCGTGCTCGCCGAGCCGCGCAGCAATTCGCTGATTGTTCGTGCCGCCAATGGCGCGCGCCTGGAACTGGTCAAGTCGCTGCTCAAGACCCTGGACACGCCAAGCATGAACGGCCCGAACGGCGATGCCGGCAACATCTATGTGGTCTACCTGAAGAATGCCGATGCCACCAACCTGGCGACGGTCTTGCGCGCCTCCATGACCGGCGGCGGTTCGGCCAGCCCGGCAACGCCGCAGATGGGCAATACACCGGCCATGAACACGGCGGGACAAGCGGGCACGACCAGCAGCATGGGCCAGCCCAGCAGTGCAGCGACCGCCCCCATCACCCCGAGCGCAGGCCCCTCGACCGGCGGGCAGATCCAGGCCGACCCGTCGACCAATTCACTCATCATCACCGCCTCGGAGCCGCAGTACCGGCAACTGCGCGCGGTGATTGAAAAGCTCGATGCCCGGCGGGCGCAGGTCTACGTGGAAAGCCTGATTGCCGAAGTCAACATGGACAAGGCGGCCGAGTTCGGCATCCAGTGGCAGGGGCCCCTCGGCGGCAAGGGCGACAGCCTGATCGGCCTGCTGGGCACCAACTTTGGCAGCAGCGGCAAAAACATCATCCAGTCGGCCCTGGGCGCTTCCAGCGGCACACCCCTGCCCCCCGGAACCGGCTTGAACCTCGGTGTGGCGGCGCGCAGCAACGGCGTCTACTTCCTCGGCTTCCTGGCCAACTTCCTGCAGACCTCGGGCGCCGGCAACATCCTGTCAACGCCCAACCTCATCACGCTGGACAACGAAGAGGCCAAGATCATCATTGGCCAGAACGTGCCTTTCGTGACAGGCCAGTTCACCAACACCGGCAGCGGTGGCAGCAACGGCAGCGTTAACCCCTTCCAGACGATCGAGCGCAAGGACGTCGGCCTGACCTTGCGCGTCAAGCCGCAGATCAGCGAAAACGGCACGGTCAAGATGGCGATCTTCCAGGAAGTCTCCAGCGTGCAGCCGGGTTCGGTCAATTCGGCCACCGGCCTGATCACCAACAAGCGCTCGATCGAGTCGCACGTGCTGGTCGAGGATGGCGCGATCATCGTGCTCGGCGGCCTGCTGCAGGACGAGTACTCAGGCAACCAGGACAAGGTGCCCGGCCTGGGTGACGTGCCGGTGTTCGGCAACCTGTTCAAGTCCGAAAGCCGCAGCCGCAAGAAAACCAACCTGATGGTCTTTCTGCGGCCGGTGGTGGTGCGCGATGCCGCCTCCACGAACGCCCTGTCGATGGACCGCTATGACCTGATGCGCACCACTCAACAGCAGACGCAGCCAGTCAACAGCAGCCTGGTGCCGGTCAACGAGTCGCCGGTGCTGCCGGCGATCACGCCCATGCCTGCGGTGGCGCCGGCCAGGCCAGTGGCTGCACCCCTGTTCCAGACAGCCCCGCTGCCCCTGGTGAACGACCGATAAGCATGGAACATCCCGCCCGCTACCCTTTGCCTTATGGGTTCGCACGCAGCCAGCAATTGCTGCTGGAGGACTTCGGCGGCGACCTGACGCTGTGGCTGCACAGCCTGGGCACGCCTCAAACGGCAGGTGCCATCAGCGAAGTGATGCGCAAGTTCGAGGTCCAGCACATCAGCATCGAGGCACCCGAGTTGCTCCAGCAACGCATCAGCGCCGCCTACTCCCAGAGCGAATCGAGCGCTGCCACCGTCATCAGCGAGGTTGAAAGCGATGTTGACCTGTCCCGCATGATGCAGGCACTGCCGGCCATCGAGGACTTGCTGGAAACATCCGACGACGCGCCCATCATCCGCATGCTCAATGCCTTGCTGACGCAGGCCGCGCGCGATGGCGCCAGCGACATCCACATCGAGCCCTACGAGCGCCATTCAGCCGTGCGCTTTCGGGTCGATGGCTCGCTGCGCAACGTGGTGCAGCCCAATCGCGCGTTGCATGCCGCACTGATCTCGCGCCTGAAAATCATGGCCGAACTTGACATTGCCGAAAAACGCCTGCCGCAGGACGGCCGCATTTCCCTGCGCATCGGCACCCGTGCCGTGGACGTGCGCGTCAGCACGCTGCCCAGCGCCCATGGCGAGCGCGCCGTGCTGCGGCTGCTGGACAAGAGTGGCGACCGGCTCAACCTGGAAGCCGTCGGCATGCAGGGCGACGTGCTGAGCCGCTTCGAGCACCTGGTGGCGCAGCCGCACGGCATCATTCTGGTGACTGGCCCGACGGGTTCGGGCAAGACCACCACGTTGTACGCCGCCATGGAGCGGCTCGACACGCGGCGCCAGAACATCATGACGGTCGAGGACCCGATCGAGTACGAACTGGCCGGCGTCGGCCAGACCCAGGTCAACGCAAAAATAGACCTGGACTTTGCAAAGGCCCTGCGCGCCATCTTGCGCCAGGACCCGGACGTGATCATGATCGGTGAGATCCGCGACTTTGAAACCGCGCAGATCGCCATCCAGGCCTCGCTCACTGGCCACCTGGTGCTGGCCACGCTGCACACCAACGACGCTGCCAGCGCCGTCACGCGCCTGACCGACATGGGCATCGAGCCGTTTTTGCTCAGTTCGTCGCTGCTCGGCGTGCTGGCGCAGCGGCTGGTGCGCAAGGTCTGCGTTCACTGCAAAGGCGCCGGCTGCGCCACCTGCGGCCAAACCGGCTACCAGGGACGCACCGGCGTGTTCGAATTGCTGGCGACCAACGACGCCATCCGGGCGCAGATTCACCACCGGGCGTCGGAAGCCGACCTGCGCGAGGCGGGCCTCGAAAACGGCATGACGCTGATGCGCGACGACGGCGAACGGCTGGTGCAGGCCGGCATCACCACGCGCGAGGAACTGGTGCGTGTGACTCGGGATTAGATGACCCCCACGCTTTTCACTTCGTGTAATGCGCTGCCCCCCGGGGGGGCCGCTGCGCCTGCGGCCTGGCAAAGCCAGTTCCGCGGCCCCGGCTGGTCTGGAGCGAAAACGCCAGCGCTTTTCACTTCGTGTAATGCGCTGCCCCCCGGGGGGGCCGCTGCGCCTGCGGCCTGGCAAAGCCAGTTCCGCGGCCCCGGCTGGTCTGGAGCGAAAACGCCAGCGCTTCCCGCTTTGTGTGGTTCGCTGCCCCCCGGGGGGGCGCTGCGCCTGCGGCCTGGCAAAGCCAGTTCCGCGGCCCTGACTGGTTTTGGGCGGTCGTGCGCCGGAGCTGCTGAACGTTTAACGAGAGTTTTCCATGCCTGCCTATTCATTCGAAGCCCTCACCGCCGAGGGCGCAACCCGCAAGGGCATCATCGAGGCCGACACCGCACGGTCGGCGCGCAGCATGCTCCGGGCGCAGGCGCTGGTGCCGCTGGCGGTCCAGGCAGTTGGCGCGACAGGCAGAGGTGTGCAGCCGGCCGGCGCTTCGGGCTGGAACACCACGCTGTGGAGCAAACGTGTCTTCAATGCCACGGCGCTGGCCATCTGGACGCGCCAGATCGCCGGGCTGGTCACCTCGGGCCTGCCGCTGGAGCGGGCGCTGACGGCGCTGGCCGACGAATCCGAAAACATTCCCCAGCGCCACCTGGTCGCCAACCTGCGGGCCGAGGTCAACGGCGGCACCCCTTTTGCCACCGCGCTGGCCCAGCACCCGCGCGAGTTTTCAGCGACGTATTGCGCGGTCGTGGGCGCTGGCGAGCACAGCGGCAATCTCGGCATGGTGCTGGAGCGGCTGGCCGACGACCTGGAGCAGAGTCAGGAACTCAAGGCCAAGCTGGTGGGCGCAGCGCTGTACCCGGCCATCGTCACCCTGGTGGCCATTGCCATCGTGACCTTCCTGCTGGGCTATGTGGTGCCGCAGGTGGCGCAGGTGTTTGCTGGCAGCAAGCGGGCCTTGCCAGCGCTGACCGTCATCATGCTCGGCCTGGCCGGCTTCGTGCGCAACCAGGGCTGGCTGATGCTGCTGGCGCTGGCTGCGATGGCAGCCAGCTTCCGGCTGGCCTGGAGCAGCGCTGCTTTTCGTGAAAGGTTCGATGCCGCCTGGCTGACGCTGCCGGTGCTGGGCAAGCTCTCGCGCGGCTACAACGCCGCGCGTTTTGCCGGCACCCTGGCCATGCTGGCGGGCGCCGGCGTGCCCATCCTCAAGGCCTTGCAGGCAGCGGCTGACACGCTGTCGAACCGGGCCATGCGTGCCGATGCGCTGGATGCGCTGGTGCTGGTGCGCGAAGGCACACCGCTGGCCTCAGCCATCGGTCATAAAAAGCGTTTTCCAGGGCTACTGAGCATGTTTGCCCGCCTGGGTGAGCAGACCGGCCAGTTGCCGGTCATGCTGGACCGCGCAGCCCGCCAGCTTGGCACCGAAGTGCAACGCCGTGCGCTGCAACTGGCCACCTTGCTGGAGCCGCTGCTGATCGTGGTCATGGGCCTGGTCGTGATGCTGATCGTTCTTGCCGTGCTGCTGCCCATCATTCAGCTCAACCAGCTGGCACGCTAAACCGGTCACCAGTGGTCAGGCATGGCAGTCATGGACGGACGGAACGTCATCGCCGGCCCACCAGGTACGTGACGCCTTCAAGTCCATACTGCTCGGAATGGGGTTTCCCCGCGGGCAGATGAAACACCTGACCGGTCCGATAGCACTGGTCTTCATCACCCGTCTGAAGGCACAGATCACCGCTGAGGATCAACGCCTTGGCTTCGAAAGGATGCATGTGCATCTCAAGAAACCCGCCGGGTTCCCGTGTCACGGTCACCACTTCCTTGAATCCTTCCCGGGCAAGGATTTCCGTAAAGGTGTCTCGTTCCATATTTGCAGCCTTGTGATGAGGGTATTGATCGGTGTGATGCGTCGTGCACACGTTTTCATTGTGAATGTTTCATGAAAGGCTGTCGACCTGAACATGGTCAGCGCGGTTTGCGGATACGTGCCTTGTCTTTGCGTCCTGCGCAAAGCTCCCTCACAGCGAATGGATCGACTCCTGAACAGCGGCCGGCCATCCAGCGTGATTCAACATCTGTAGAAGAAAGAACAGCGCTTGCTGTTGCAGCTTGTCCAGCCCGTCTTTTCATGCCGGAGGGTTTGGCCAAACACCATTGAGTTCTATCGCCATGATGAAACCGCACCTTGCGTTGATGGCCACTTCGGACATTTGTCAACGGCACGCCCCGAGAACTGTTTTTAAAAAAAAAGCCTATTTACATGGCGCAAAAACTGGTGTTACTCATGTTTTTTGAAGACGGATGATGTTTTCCGTTGACGCTTGCCAAGCGTCTGAAATGGACTGATCCAACAGCGCGCCTGCCCAAAAAAGCCTGCGCTTTCCACTTGGGCAACACCAAATTGCAAAATGCGGTCTGGCGCAAATCGGTACGTAGGAAGCAGCCCACGTCTGCTTGAGCTTTGCAACGCTTTTCACGGTGTGCAAACGGCACTAAAGTAGCGTCACCACTCACCTGAACACTGAAAAGGATTACACGATGAACACCGATCAAGTCAAGGGCGCGCTCAAGGAAGCGGCTGGCAAGGTTCAATCCACGACGGGGGAATTGATCGACAGCCCCGAGCAAGAGGCAAAAGGTCTTTTGAAACAATCAGAAGGACGGGTACAGAAAAATGTTGGCGACGCCAAGGAAGTCCTGAAAGACGCCGTCGACAAGATCTGACTCGGATTGAAAACCGAGCAAAAGGGCTGGTCTTGGTACCAGCCCTTTTGCTTTTCGGAGCATAGAAACACCCCTCGAGGGCAAAAACTTGGTCGACAGGCGATTTATGCGAGCCCATGAAACTTGTACACCCTTGGGAACGCCGGACTTTTCTGCTTCAGCCGGTCGTGCCGGGGGGCAAAAAGACCGTCGGTTTGTGCTCGGCAACGGACTGTCTGAACACGCGCGCCAGCGTGTCCGACGTGTAAGGCTTCAAAACCAGCTTGAACGCATGATGTTCCTGTTGCGCCATGACGGAGTTGTAGCCGCTGGTCAGTACCACCGGAAGTCCCGGATATTCGCGCCGAACCTGTTCGCCGAACTCGAATCCATCCATGCCGGGCATGACGACATCTGAAAAAACAAGGCCAAACCGTCCGGCGTCATCGGCCAGGAGTCTCAGCGCGGCGGCGGCGCTGGCAGCCCAGACTGGCCGGTAGTCCAGCAACTCGAGAATTTCACAGGCGATCTGACCCAGGGCTTCGTTGTCCTCTACGACCAGCACACCGATACCCTGGCAGGACATTGCAGGCTCTGGCGCTGGAGCCGCAGCCTGCGACTCGGCAACCCTTTCGGCGCGTGGCAAATAGAGCGTAAAAACAGATCCCTTGCCGGGCTCGCTCCTGACATTCACCTCTCCGCCCGATTGCTTGGCAAAGCCAAAAACCTGGCTCAAGCCAAGGCCTGTTCCCCTGCCGGCCTCCTTGGTGGTGTAAAAAGGCTCGAAAATCGCCTCCAGTTTTTCCAGCGCAATGCCGCAGCCCGTGTCGCTGGCCGAAATGGCAATGAATTCGCCCTGCCGGTGACCGCGACTCGGGCCGGCCGGTATCCTGTCGACCTTTTGAACCGCGATGACGAACTGGCCACTGGCATTCATGGCATCGCGGGCATTGACCGCCAGGTTTAACAAGGCAGTTTCGAACTGGTTGACGTCGGCCAAGGCGAAACAGCCTTCCTGCAGACAAGACTGATGAAGGATTTCTATCCGCGATCCCAGCAGCGGTTTAACCAGATCAATCACGCTTTGCACCTGCCGGTCGACGTCGAACACTTCCGGGATGAGCGGCTGCTGGCGGGCAAAGGCAAGCAGCTGGCCCGTGAGTTTGACGGCGCGGCCCACCGTGTCGTGGATCAGTTCCAGGTAATAGTCGCAATGTTCTGCGGGGAGCCGATGGCTGCGCAGCAGTTCGACCGACGAGTTGATCACGGCCAGCAGGTTGTTGAAATCGTGGGCGACTCCGCCAGTGAGTTGCCCCAATGCTTCCAGTTTTTGCGACTGGCGCAACGCCGTCTCGCTGCGCAGCAGTTCGGTCGTGCGCTGTTCTAGCATCGCATTCGTCAGACGCAAGTTTTTTTCTGCCAGCAGCCGCCGCTGTGAAATCCAGGTCCGTGCCGCAACCTCCTCAATCAGCGTTTTCTCGCAGTCCAGCCAGACACGCGACCGGGAATCCACCACAAACAGTACCATCGCAAGGCGGTTGTTGACGATGTGTGCAGAACCCATGAAGGCACAGGCCCGCACGGGCTTGTCGCTGGCCTCGCAGACTGCCGCAGCGGTGAGCGGATCGACAGATGTGTCATTGATGGCCACGGTGCGCCCCGAACGGAGTTCCGCAAGCAGGACCGCTCCGTAAGCGTCAAGCCGGTGACTTCCAGCCAGGCTGGAATATCTGCCATCGGTCCACATCGGCATCAACGCGCTCCATTCACCCGTTTCTCCAACCTCGGCATAGCCGACACACGCAGCGTTGAGGTACTGGCCCAGTTTTTGAGACGCCAGCATCATCAAGGGCTCTGGTTCAAGGGCGTCGCGCAAGGCATCGCTGATATCGACCTGAAAAGCCTGTTGCTTTTGCGCTTGCGCCTTGCGCTGTTCCGCCAGCCGTTTTTCGGTGGTTTCGACGAGAAGGCAGTACACGCCAGGGACCTGACCTGCTTCGTCGCGGAAAGGCAGGAATGAAAGCCTCCACCAGGTCGGCTCCCTGTAGCCCTTGCGTGTCAGGGTCAAGGCCATGTCTTCGTAGTAGGCGCCTTCGCCGCCAAGTGCTTTCTGAGCAATGGGCTCGATTTCTGCCCAGGAATCGGTCCATTTTTCGGCAGCAGGCACGCCCGACAGACCTTGAAAGCGCGAACCGAGCATCTGGCGATAACTGTCGTTGAAGAACGAGAGAAAACCCGGGCCCCAGCCCATGATCATCGGCTGGGGACTGCTGAGCAGCGTGGCCAGCATGATTTTAAGGGTGGTGGGCCAATTGGCAGGTGGGCCCAGAGCGGTCCCACGCCAATCCTGGGCATTGATCAGCCGGCCCATTTCGCCACCATTGGCCAGGAATGCAGGCATCTGCGTCGCGTCTACCCGATCGTTCTGATGGTTTTTAGGCATGCGAGACAGGCGTTTGTTAGGACCCAGGGCGTGGTCAGGGTTTCTGAAAATTGTTATTTTGCATCAAACGTGACATTCATTCACTACAACGCTGGCTTTTATACACGCCTACAGTCCCAGCGCCAATTTCGTCACCAGCAAACGATCGCGCGGATGCAAGCCCAACCCCAAGGCATCAAGCCAACTGTGCTTGGCATTTCAGGTCGCAGGGCTGAAAAACGTTTGAAACCAATCTGCGACAGCAACCCGAGCCCACCTTGAAATATGCCATTTTTCCTGAGGGTTTTCTTTGTATCAAATCTGCTTAAAATGTAACCTCACCGAGGTGATCGACGAAATTACTTTGGATGGAAATGCCGGACATTGAAAAATCCGGTGCCATGGAGACTTTCGTGCAAGCTCTTCGCTGTCTTGTTCTTGCTATTATTTAAATAGCGGAACATGCAATCAGAACAAGCGCAGAAGGCATATCCGTTAACCAAAAATTTCTGGCTAGCAACTTGAGTGGGAATTTCCGCACTTTTCAAGCCCATGGCTCTCGTTGAGCCGCTGCCCAGAACTTTCCAGTTCATGCCTTGTCCCGTACAAGCAATGCTGAACGCACTCATGCCCTGAACGGCAAGGACAAGCAAAAATTGAAGACTCCGCTCCGTGGCCCAAGTGAAGATACAGGCCGGATCGATATTGTTTATCTCTGGGTAAACGGTGCCGATCCTGTCTGGCTGAGCAAGCGCCATAGTGCCTATGCCGCCTGGGCCTGCCAGAACGGTGAAGAACTGGCGGTTTTTGGCAACGTGGCCGGCCGCTACCGGGACAATTCAGAGCTGCTTTTCAACCTGCGCGCGCTGGAGCTATTTTTCCCGGACCACGGCCATGTCTACATCGTGACCGACGGGCAAACACCGGCCTGGCTCCAGCCGTCGAGCCAGGTAACGCTGGTTGATCACCGTACCCTGCTGCCCCCCGCGTCGCCCAAGGTGTTCGACTCGGGCCATATCGAGTCCTATCTGCACCACATTCCCGGCCTGTCCGAGCGTTTCATCTACCTGAACGACGACGTTTTTTTTGGCCAGAAGGTCAATCCCACATGGTGGTTCGAAGGGCGGCTGAAGGTGTTTCTGGAGCCTGTGTCTGCGACGCACCCCAAGTCGCTGCATCCAGGCGAGACAGCGCTGGTCAATGCATCGATCAAGTCCGGCCGCTGGCTGACCGAGCGCTACCCGCACTACCTGCACCTTCCCCAGGTGTATTCGCATACGCCGCGGGCCATGCGCAAAAGCATCATGCATGAGCTTGAACACCTGGCTCAAGACTGGTTTGCGCAGGTTCGCTCCACCGTCTTCCGCTCCTGGCGGATTCCGCCAATCGTTCCCGACCTGGCACCGCGCTGGATGGTGCAAATGGGCTATGCAGAGCAGCAGGTCCTCAATCCCCTTTATATCGACACAGGCGATGCCCAGGCGGCGCAGCAATTTGAGGCGCTGACGCGGAACTTCGGCAATTTGCCGTTCTTCTGTATCAACGACACCTGCGACGAGGCAGCGGGCGACGATCCGCGCCTGCTGAAGATTGCGCAAACCCTGGAAAAACTTCTGCCCTGTCCGTCCTCGTTTGAAAGGGCGGGCAACTGTCGCATGGCCGCCTGAACCGCCATAACCGCCATAACCGGCAGAATTGTTGCTAAAAAAGGCTTGCAGCGCTTGTCCCGCACTTGATGCTGGCTATCAAAAAGAGAGGGGTCAATAGGAACGACAAAAAATCCCGGCCTGTCGGCGCAGTTCTGGGGTTTTCAGGGCCTAGTCATGACGGGCCGGGACTGCCCGGACCCGCACTCAGGCCAGCATCACATGCCGAACTTGGCCTTGGCATCGGCTTGGCAGGTGTCCTTGGCATTGCCGGCCAGGCTGTCGCAGCGCTCCCTGGCAGCCTTGTAATCGGCTTCGCGCGTTTCTGCGTTGGCTTCCTTGCGGGCTTCTTTCACATTCGCCGTCTTGTTGGCGCTGCCGTCGGTTGAGGCCTGGACGACCTTGGCCTGTTCCTTGGCTTTTACATGCGCAGCCTTGGCATCCTTGACACACACGTCCTTGGCATTGCCGGTCAGGTCGTCGCACTTTTCCTTGGCAGTGTCGTAAGCCGCGTCGGCCTTGGCCATGGCGACATCGCGGGTGTGCTTGGCGCTGGGCTTGTACTGGGATTCAAGTTCCGACTTGGCGACCTTTTCCGCGCCTTTGGCTTCAGACACGCAAATATCGTTGGCATTGGCTTTGAGGCTGCCGCACTTGTCACGGTTGACCTTGTAGTCGGCGCTGACCTGCTTTTTCTGGGTGTCGTATTCGGCCTTGGTCAAGGCCACGGCGTTGCCAGCCAAAATGCAAGACATGACCGCGCTGAGCATCAGAATTCTGGTTTTCATGATGAATCCTTGAAAAGTTTGAGGGTGTTGAGTTTTAAGTTGCAAGGCAGGCGCTTGACCGGCCGCCGCTCAGTAACGCTCGAAAAAATTGGTCGGATTGCGCTCGTGCCAGGCATTCACCTGGGTTTCAGCTTCTTCGTGCGTCACGCCATGGCGCTCCTGGATCTTGCCCAGCAACTGGTCACGCTTGCCGGCGATGACATCGAGGTCATCATCTGTCAGCTTGCCCCACTGCTCCTTGACCTTGCCTTTGAACTGGAGCCAGTTACCTTCCACTCGATCTTGGTTCATGCTTTTCTCCTCGTTATGGTGTCACTCTGCCTGGCATTCCGAAGAACGCCGCAAGGGCAACCGTCCCTGTTTGCAGAAATAAGATGCTAGCCATGGCAACGCGGCGAAGAAGTAGGCAGGCGGATTTTGAACCGGTAGTCTGATGACTACAGTCTGGCTGGGCAGGCGCCAGAACGGTTATTTTTTTACGCGCAGGGTGCGGCTCAGCAAAGCCACCGGCAGCAGGCCGACGAGCACCAGCGCCAGTGCCGGCAGGGCCGCCTCGCCCAGGCGCTCGTCACGCGCCAACTGGTAAGTCACCACAGCCAGGGTGTCGCTGTTAAAGGGCCGCAACACCAGCGTGGCGGGCAATTCCTTCATCACATCGACAAACACCAGCAGGCTTGCCACCGCCACCGAGCGCTTGAGCAGCGGCCAGTGCACCTTCGCCAGCAGGCCGGCGCCGGTGGTGCCAAGCAGGCGGGCACTGTCGTCAAAACTGGCCGGAATGCGCGAATACCCGCTTTGTATGCTTTGCAGCGCCACTGCGCTGAAACGCACCAGGTAGGCCCAGACCACGCCAAGCACGGTGGCGGTGATCCAGTACCCTGCGCCGGTTTGCGGTGCAGCCGCCTGCAACCAGCCCACCGGCAAGAGCAGCCCGACGACAATGACGGCGCCCGGGACGGCATAGCCCAGGCTGGCCAGTTGCACCGCTCCACGGGTCAGCAGGTCGGGCTGGCGCCGCACGGCAAATGCCAGGCCCAACGCCAGCGCGGTGGCCAACACGGCGCTCAGCCCGGCAAGCCACAGGCTGTTCAGCGTCCAGTTGGCAAACTGGTCCCAGAACAGGTTGTCCCAGCCCAGCACCAGCGGCCGCAGCATGAACAACACTGGCAGCACGAATCCGAAGGCGATCGGCGCGGCGCACAGGCCCCAAGCCAGCGCCGCCCGCCCGCCGCGCAAGGGCACCGGTGCGGCGTCGGCGGACCCGGCGCGCGCGCCGCGGCCAGCGGCAAAGCGCATGCGTTGCTGGGCGCTGTGCTCGATGCGCAGCAGCACCGCGACAAACACCAGCAGCACGGTCGCCAGTTGCGCGGCCGCCAAGCGGTTGTCCATCGACAGCCAGGCCTTGTAGATGCCGGCGGTGAAGGTCTGGATGCCAAAGTAGCTGGACACGCCAAAGTCTGCCAGCGTTTCCATCAGCGCCAGTGCCACGCCGGCCGCCACCGCCGGACGCGCCAGCGGCAGGGCGACCTCGCGGATGCGCCGGGACAGCGGCGCGCCCAACAGCCGCGCCGCTTCCATCAGGTGCGCGGCGCGCTCGGACAGGGCGGTGCGCGCCAGCAAATAAACATACGGGTACAGCGCCACTGTGAACACCAATACCGCGCCGCCCAGGCTACGCACTTCTGGCAGCAGCCGGCCCTGCAGCCCGAAAGCCATGCGCAGCCAGGTTTGCAGCGGCCCGCCATATTGCAGGAAGTCGGTATAGGCATAGGCCACCACGTAGGCGGGCATGGCCAGCGGCAGCAGCAAGGCCCATTCAAACGTGCGCCTGCCCGGAAACTCGAACAGTGTCACTGCGCTGGCCGTGGCCATGCCGACGGCAGCGACGCCCGTGCCGACCAGCAGGCACAGCAGCAGCGATGTCCAGGCGTAGTCGGGCAGCACCGTCTGCAGCATCTGCGTGAGGATGGATCGCGCCGTGGCGTCGAATTGCAGCCAGGACAGCGCCACGGCCAGCACCGGCAGTGTCAGGAATGCCACCAGCAGGAGCAGAAAGGCGGAAGGGACAAAGCGAAAGAAGAGTCGGCGGAACATTGAAACCCGATGGAAGGCTGTTGCCGGCTGGCCCCTGCCCTGCCCGCTTGCGCCGTGGTGTTTGCAGCCAGTTACTGCAAATGAGAATTGTAAGCATCTACAATCAACCTATGTTTCTCGAAGTCTCCCAACTCGGTGTGCATTACGCAGGAGGCCGCCACGCGGCGGTTGATGGCGTGTCATTCAGCCTCCAGGCCGGCGAGATCGGTGTGCTGATCGGCCCGTCGGGTTGTGGCAAGACCACGCTGCTGCGCGCCGTTGCGGGCTTGGAGCGCGCGCATGTGGGAAGCATCCGGCTGGCCCGTCAAATCGTCAGCAGTCCACAGTTTCATCTGCCCGCCGAGTCGCGCCAGATCGGCATGGTGTTCCAGGATTACGCGCTGTTTCCGCACCTGGACGTGGCCCGCAACGTGGCCTTCGGCCTGAACCACCTGAGCGCTTGCGCCCGCAACCGGCGCGTTGACGAGGTGCTGGAACTGGTCGGCATGGGCCATGCCCACAAAGTCTTTCCCCACGAGCTGTCAGGCGGGCAGCAGCAGCGCGTGGCGCTGGCCCGTGCACTGGCACCGGGGCCGCGCCTGCTGTTGCTCGACGAGCCGTTTTCCAACCTCGATGTCGATCTGCGCGAACGGCTGGCGCATGAAGTGCGCGGCATCCTGAAAGCGGCGGGCGCCACCGCCCTGTTCGTGACGCACGACCAGCTCGAAGCCTTTGCCATCGGCGACCGCATCGGCGTGATGCATGAAGGCCACCTGCACCAGTGGGACGACGCCTATGCGCTCTACCACCGGCCGGCCACCCGCTTCGTCGCCGACTTCATCGGCCACGGCGTGTTTGTGCCGGCCACCCTGATGCACCAGCCAAGCGGCGTGGTGGCACGCACCCCGCTGGGCGATCTGGTCGGGCTGGACGAGTGCCCGCTGCCGTCGAGCTACCCTGGCGGCGAATGCGACGTGCTGCTGCGCGCCGACGACATCGTGCACGACGACAACGCGCCGGTGAAGGCCCGCATCATCCGCAAGTCATTTCGCGGTTCAGAGTTTTTGTACACGATGCAACTGGCCAGTGGCGAAGCGCTGCTGGCCCATGTGCCGAGCCACCACGACCATGCGGTCGGCGAATGGGTGGGCATCCGGGCCGAAGTGGACCATGTGGTGACCTTTGTGCGCGAAACAGATGCAAATTCTGAACAAAATATGCCTCTTGCGCATGCCCCCATTGAACTTTCAGCTATTAATTCAGTAGCCTAATTAATCCGAGTCCGAGGCCTTCCTTTCAGACCCATCCCGCAGGGGACGCGTAGCCACAGCCAGTGCGGCGACACCGCCAGTCAAAACACCAGTCTGCCGGATGAGGTTGAAAAGGCCATCCGGCAAGCGTCAACCCCGGCGCAAGCCGTCCACGCTGCTGCGCAACTGCGCGCTCCAGGCACGCCGGTCGCGCCCCGCAGCCTGTTCGGGCTCTCCGAAATGCACCACGGCCACCATCGGCGGGGCGGACAAGGTGCGCCAGATCGAGCCCAGCAAGGTGTCGTCGCCCACATAGCTTGGCGCGTGGCTGGGCTGGCCGCTGGCCTTGTCAATGAAGCGCAGGCCCACGGGCTGGGCTGGCGCATCGGCCGACAGGGCGGCCTGCAGCAAGTTGGCATGAAAGGGCAACACGCTCAAGCCATCGCCCGTGGTGCCTTCGGGGAACACCGCCAGCACCTCGCCAGCCAGCAGCGCATCACGCATCAGGTGCACCACGCGCATGGCATCGCGGCGCGAACTGCGCTCAATGTACAGCGTGCCAGCCGCCGTGGCCAGCGTGCCGACCAGCGGCCAGTCCTTGATGTCGGACTTGGAGACGAAGCGGCAATGCCGCGCGGCGTGCAGCACCGGAATGTCGAGCCAGGAGATGTGGTTGGACACCAGCAGCACCGGTCCCAAAACGGGCGGCTGGCCGCGAACCTCCAGCGCAATACCGATATGGCCCAGCAATGCCAGCGACCAGACCTGGACCTGGGCGCTCTGAGCGGCAGGTTGCAGGCGTGGCAGGCGCACGGCGGCAATCCACAGGCCGGTCAGGATATGAAAAAAAACGCGCAGCAAACGCCAGCAGGCCCGGATGCGCCTCATCAAGCGTCTGCGGGCATGTTGCCGGCCATCGAAAAAAAGCCTGCCGGCATGGCTCAGGCGCGCTCGAAGGCGAGCTGCCCGCCGACCAGGGTGTAGCGAACGGAGCCTGGGAGGGCGTGGCCTGAGAACGGCGTGTGCCGGCCCTGACTGCGCAAGGCAGCCGGCTTGACCGTCCACTCGCTTGTCGGGTCGAACACGCAGACATCGGCGACGCCGCCCTTGACCAGCCGGCCCGCGCTGGCCTGCAGCGTGCCCAGCGCAGGTCCGAGCACGCGGGCAGGTTCGCTGGTCAGCACAGCCAGCACCCGGCGCATGTTCGCGCCGCTCTCGATGCCCCATTTGCAGGCCAGTCCCAGCAGCAGTTCCAGGCCGGTCGCGCCGGCCTCGGCCTCGGCGAACGGCAGGGTCTTGGCATCCGCGCCAACCGGCGTGTGGTCCGACACCAGCGCATCGATGGTGCCGTCGAGCAGCCCCAGGCGCAGCGCATCGCGGTCGCGCTGCTGGCGCAGCGGCGGGTCCAGGCGCATCCGGCTGTCGAAGTAGCCGATGTCCACATCGGTCAGGTGCAGGCTGTTGATGCTGATGTCGCAGGTCACATCCAGGCCTTCGGCCTTGGCACGGGCCACCAGCGCCACGCCGGCCGCACTGCTGATGCGGCACAGGTGGACGCGCGCCCCGGTGGCGCGCACCAGCTCGAAAATCGTGTGCAGGGCAATCGTTTCGGCAGCCACCGGAACGCCGCTCAGCCCCAGGCGCGTGGCCAGCGCTCCGCTGGCGGCCACGCCCTTGCCCAGGTGAACTTCCTGCGGACGCAGCCAGACCGAATAGCCAAACGTGGCGGCGTACTGCATGGCGCGCATCAACACCTGCGTATTGGCCAGTGGCACCTCGGCCTGGCTGAAGCCCACGCAGCCCGATTCGGTGAGCTGGACCATCTCGGTCAGGGATTCGCCCTTGAGCGCCCGCGTCAGGGCGCCCAGCGGAAAGACACGCGACTGGTGCATTTTTTCGGCACGGAACTTGAGCATTTCCACCAGGCCGGGCTCATCGAGCACCGGGTCGGTGTCGGGCGGGCACACCAGGCTGGTCACGCCGCCGGCAACCGCTGCAGCCAGTTCGCTTTCCAGCATGCCTTCATGCTCATGGCCAGGCTCGCCCAGCCGCGCCGACAGGTCGATCAGGCCCGGGGCGACGATGCAGCCGGTCGCGTCAAGGGTCTTGTTCGGCGTGAAATCGGCCAGCCCACCGTTCAGCGAGACGATGCGCCCGGCGGCAATCGCCAGGTCGCCGACCTGGTCGAAGCCGGTGGCCGGGTCGATGACACGGCCATTTTTAATGAGAAGCTTCATTTGATTTTTTCCGACGTGAAAAATAAAAACGCCGGTCCAGGCAACAAGCGGTCCCGAGCAAAACCGCCCTGTTGCAGGCATGGCATGGCGTCTTTCTCCACACCAGCAGGGGCCGCGGAACTGGCTTTGCCAGGCCGCAGGCGCAGCGGCCCCCTCGGGGGGCAGGAAGCCATACGAAGTGGGCGACCGTGGGGGCCACATCCTTGGCTTTGCCGGGCCGCAGGCGCAGCGCCCCCCCGGGGGGCAGCGAACCACACGCAGTGGGAAGCGTGGGGGCTCATGCCTCATTCCCTGCAACGATGCTCATCACGGCCATGCGCACCGCAATGCCGAACGTGACCTGCGGCAGGATGACGCTTTGCACGCCATCGACCACGGCCGAATCGATTTCCACACCCCGGTTGATCGGGCCGGGATGCATCACGATGGCATCCGGTCTGGCCAGCTGCAACTTTTCAGGCGTCAGGCCAAAGCTTTTCGAAAACTCCTGGCTGCTGGGCAGCAGCGCGCCGGTCATGCGTTCGTTTTGCAACCTGAGCATGATGACCACGTCAGCGTCCTTGATGCCTTCTTCGAGGGTGTTGCACACGCGAACGCCCATCTGCGCCATGTCGGACGGCACCAGGGTCTTGGGGCCGACCACCCGCACTTCGGCGCAGCCGAGCGTGGTCAGTGCGTGGATGTCGGAGCGCGCCACGCGCGAATGCAGCACGTCACCGACGATGGCGACCGTGAGGTTGCTGAAATCCTTCTTGTAGTGGCGGATGGTGTACATGTCGAGCAGGCCCTGCGTCGGGTGTGCATGGCGGCCATCGCCGGCATTGACGACATGCACATGCGGCGCAACATGCTGGGCGATCAGGTAGGGCGCGCCCGATTCGCTGTGGCGCACCACGAAGATGTCGGCCGCCATGGCGCTCAGGTTGGCAATGGTGTCGAGCAGCGATTCGCCCTTTGACGCCGACGAACGGGCAATGTCCAGGTTGATGACATCGGCCGACAGCCGCGTGGCGGCGATGTCAAACGTCGTGCGGGTGCGGGTGGAGTTTTCAAAAAACAGGTTGAACACGCTCTTGCCGCGCAGCAGCGGGACTTTTTTCACCTCGCGGCTGCTGACGGACACGAAATTGGCGGCGGTGTCCAGAATCTGCGTCAGGATGGCTTTGGACAGGCCTTCGGTGGACAGCAGGTGGATCAGCTCGCCGTTCTTGTTGAGTTGGGGGTTTCGTCGGTACAACACGCGTTAAGTTCCTCTTGCGCTTTCAGTTCAGGCGGGGGTTTGAATAGCCTGGAGACGAAACCGGAACCGGCCGTCGTCGGTGCGGGCCAGTTCCAGCGTTTGCGAAGCCGGCAGGACGACGCGCGCCACGGCCAGGTCGGCCTGGACCGGCAACTCGCGCCCGCCCCGGTCCACCAGCACCATCAGCCTGACGCTGGCGGGCCGTCCGTAATCAAACAGTTCGTTGAGCACGGCGCGGATCGTGCGGCCGGTATAGAGCACATCATCAACGACGATCAGGTGCGAGCCATTGACATCGAAGGGCAGCACCGTCTGGCCGCTGGATGACATCCCGCGGTGCGAAAAATCATCGCGGTGCATGGACGACGACAGGATGCCAATGTCTTCCTTCAGCTCAAGGTCTTTTTTCAGGCGCTCGGCCAGCCAGGCACCGCCCGACGCCACCCCCACCAGGCGCGGCGGCTGAGGGGAAGCGGCCAGCTGCTGGCGCATGCCGCGCAGCAGATCGGCATACAGCGCCTCGGCGTCAAGAACCAGACTGCTCATGGGGAAGGCTCCTTAGAAATTGTTCCAGAATGATGCAGGCCGACGCGGCATCGGCATCTTTTGCGCCGCCGGCCAGGGCCTCGGTGGTGCTGTAACGCTCATCGACTTCGAACACCTGAAGGCCAAAACGGCCACGCAACTGGCGCGCAAACTTTCGCGCGCGCACGGTATTGTCGTGGCTGGCGCCGTCGGGGTGAAATGGCACGCCGACCACCAGCGCATCGGGCTGCCATTCCTTGATGCGCGCCTGGATCAGCGGAAAACGCGCGACCCCTTCGGCGGCAATGGTGGCCTGCGGCGACGCTGTGCGGGTCAGGCTGTTGCCCGAAGCCACGCCGGTGCGCTTCAACCCGAAATCAAAGGCCAGAAAAGTCTGCAGGCGCGCCACTGGATGCGGCACGGCAGCCGATGGCTCAGGTGGCTGAAAACCATCGGGGTCCGCTAGCGTTTGCGGTTCATCCATGTCCGGCAACAGGGGAAATCATCCAGCTTTCAAGGCCCAGCAGCTTCAGCGCCTTGTCGTAGCGTTCCTCAACCGGCGTGTCGAAGATCAAGCCCAAATCGGCGGCCACCGTCAGCCAGCTGTTGTCGAGCAGTTCCGACTCGAGTTGGCCCTCGCCCCAGGCCGAATAGCCGAGCGAGACAAACACCTTGCGTGGACCGGCGCCAGTGGACAGGGCTTCGAGCACGTCCTTGGATGTCGTCATTTCCAGACCACCCGGAATCGACATGGTCGAGGCGTACACCGATTCGTTGCCAGGCATCATGGACTCATGCAGCACAAAGCCGCGCTCGGTCTGCACCGGCCCGCCCTGGAACACCGGCATTGTCGTCAGGTCTTCGCGGCGCAGCGGCAGTTCGACCTTGTCGAACAAGCCCTGGACATTGATGTCGCTGGGCTTGTTGATGATCAGGCCCAGCGCGCCTCGCTCGCTGTGCTCGCACATGTAGATCACGCTTTTCGAAAAGCCTTCATCCTCCAGCCCGGGCATGGCAATGAGGAAGTGGTGCGTGAGATTGATCAAAGGGGTGGGGTCCGTGGCCATCCGGAGATTTTACGCGTTGACTTGCCACAGGCGAAGCACGCCGGTTGCAAGCAGCCGGCCTTCTAAGCCCATCTTCACCGCCAAAAAGCACTCAGGCGCCAGGTCCGGATTCTTTTCACTACCATTGGCCGCATGCACAAGAAATACAAGACAGGGTTGATGTGGTTCAGGCGGGATTTGCGGGCCGAGGACAATGCGGCGCTCTACCATGCGCTGAAATCGTGCGAACAGGTGTACTGCGTCTTCGTTTTTGACAGGTCGATTCTGGATGCGCTGCCCAAGTCAGACCGACGCGTGGAATTCATCCGGGAATCGCTGGTGGACCTGAATGGCCAGTTGGCACGACTCTGTCCCAACAAATCGGCGTCCTCCGCCGGTTTGCTGGTGCGGCACGAGTCGGCAAACAGTGCCCTGCCGGCGCTGGCGCGGCAACTGTCTGCGGATGCCGTGTTCGCCAACCATGACGACGAGCCCTACAGCCTGGCGCGCGACGCTCAGATCCAGGCGTTGCTTGAAGGCCAGGGCATGGCGTTTCACACCTTCAAGGACCATGTCGTTTTTGAACGCCAGGAGGTGTTGACGCTGGCGGGCAAGCCGTACAGCGTGTTCACGCCCTACAAGAATGCCTGGCTGAAAAAGGTCGATGCCTTCTATCTCAAGCCCTATCCGGTTGAAACATACGCCGCCGCACTGGCGCCCCTGCCGGCGAACGAAGCCCATGACGTGCCGTCGCTGGCCGAACTGGGATTTGAGGTGACGAATTTGTCAACGCTCAAGCTACCGGCGGGCAGCCAGGGCGGAAATGCGCTGCTTGAAGACTTCCTGAGCCGAATGGGAAAGTACCGGGAAACCCGCGACTTTCCCGCCACCAGGGGACCCAGTTACCTGAGTGTCCATTTGCGCTTCGGAACCGTCTCGGTCCGAAAGCTGGCGTCCGTCGCGCTGGCGCGTCAAACAGGCAACGAAGGCGCGGCCACGTGGCTAGGTGAACTGATATGGCGAGACTTTTATGCCCAGATCCTGTCCAACTATCCGCATGTGGCTGGCAGTGCCTTCAAACCCGAATACGATGCGGTTGGATGGGAACAGGGTGAAAACGCCCAGTCACTTTTCCTTGCCTGGTGCGAAGGCCGGACCGGCTATCCGCTGGTCGATGCCGCCATGGCCCAGATCAACCAGACCGGCTACATGCACAACCGCCTGCGCATGGTGACGGCCAGCTTCCTGGTCAAGGACCTGGGCATCGACTGGCGCTGGGGCGAGCGTTACTTCGCCGAAAAACTCAACGATTTCGATCTGGCCTCGAACAATGGCGGCTGGCAGTGGGCCGCCAGCACCGGCTGCGATGCGCAGCCCTATTTCCGCATCTTCAACCCCGTCAGCCAGAGCGAAAAGTTTGATGCGGACGGAAAGTTCATCCGCAAGTACCTGCCGGTGCTGGCCCGGTTGCCCAAGGCTGCACTGCACAGCCCCTGGCTGGCTGGCGGGGTGGAGCTGATGGCCGCAGACGTGGCATTGGGCAGCAACTACCCGATGCCGCTGGTCGACCATGCCACAGCACGGTCAAAGACCTTGGAGCGCTACGCGGTTGTGAAAAAGGCCTGATGCCTGAGCGCTATTTTTTTAGTAGCAGCTCGCGCCCGTACTGTATGCGCAAAAGGCCTTTTTAAGCAGAGACAGGGGTTTGCACCGAGCAGTATTGCCGGATCAGCCGCAGCAATTCGTCTTCGGAGTAAGGCTTGCCCAGGTAATGGTTGACGCCCAGTTCCATTGCATACTCGTTGTGTTTTCCGGCAATGCGCGATGTGATCATGATGATCGGCAGATCCTTCATGCGCTCATCGGCCCGGATGTTGCGCGCCAGGTCAAACCCGTCCATGCGCGGCATTTCAATGTCCGAGAGCACCACGGCAGGGATTTCTTCCTGCAGCCTCTCAAGGGCCTGCAGCCCGTCGGCGGCCATGGCCACCCGATAGCCATCGCGCAGCAGCAGGCGCTGGGTCACACGGCGCACGGTGATGGAGTCATCGACCACGAGAATCAGCGGGGTTCGCGGCGCAGCCAGCACCGGCGCAATGTTGCCCGTCAAGCGATTGGCGGACTGCTCCAGGTGGTCCTTGCTCCAGGTCCGGGCCTGTTGGCCGTAGACAGCGGCCAGACCTACAGGGTTGTAGATCAGCACCACGGCACCGGATGGCAGCATTGACATGCCGGTCAATCCCGGCAGCCCGGACAGTTGGGGACCAAGATTCTTCACCACCACTTCGCGGTTGCCCAGCACCTCGTCGACATGCATGGCGATCCGCTGGGCGGCGCTTCTGAAAACAACAACGGCAGTGGTCTTGGCTTGGGCTTCGCTGCTGAAATGCGAGGCCTGCAGCAAGGCGCCTGACCAGAAGAATGGAACGGACTCGCCGCCCACATCGAGCATGCCAGAGCGGTAAGCCTGTTGCAGCTCGGCAGCACTAACGCGCCGTACGGTTTCCACCACGTTGGCCGGCACACCGACCGACATGCTACCCGCCCGAATCATCACCACCTGCGTCACGGCAGTCGTCAGCGGCAACACCATGGTGAAATCAGTGCCCTTGCCCGCAACGGTCGAGGTATTGATCCTGCCGCCAAGCGAAATCACTTCGTTCCGTACCACGTCCAGGCCGATGCCTCGCCCGGCGAGTTCGGTCACTTCCTGCGCCGTTGAAAAGCCCGGCAGGAAGATCAGGTTGGCGGTAGCTACATCATCAGTGGCCTGACTGGCTGTTATCAGGCCTTGTTTGACGCCTTGCGCGCGGATGCGGGCCAGGTCCAGGCCGGCGCCATCATCACCCAACTGCACGAAAACGTCGTTGCCCTCCTGGCGGAGCTGAATGGTGATCAGACCGACAGCCTCCTTGCCGGCCCGGGCACGCACTTGCGGCGCCTCAATACCGTGCGTCAGGCAGTTGCGCAGCAGATGTTCGAAAGCGGGCATCATGCGGTCCAGCATTCCCCGGTCCATTTCGAGGTTGCCGCCATGCAGGTCGAGGCGCACCTGCTTGCCGGTTTCCTTGGACGTTTGCCGGACTACGCGGTAAAGCCGGTCGGAAACGCTTTCAAACTCGACCATCCGGGTACGCAGCAAATCGCGTTGCAGTTCCCTTGCCTGGCGGCCCTGAGCGACCAGATCGTCTTCCGTGGCTTCAATGGTGCGCTGCAAGGTGCGCTGCACGGTGGCCACGTCGTTCACCGACTCGGCCATCATGCGGGTCAATTCTTGCACGCGGGTAAAGCGGTCGAACTCCAGCGGATCGAAGCCTGCCTGGTCTTCCTTCGCCAGCGCCAGACGTGACTGCATCTGGGTTTCAGCCTGCAGTTCGATGTCCCGAAGCTGCTGCCGCAAACGCGTCAGGCTGCCTGTCATGTCCGTCAGGGAAATGCGCAACTGGCCCACCTCTGACTCAAGGCGTGAACGGCTGATCATGACTTCACCGGCCTGGTTGACCATGCGGTCAAGCAACTGGGTGCGCACCCGTATGCTGGCATTGGCAGCCTGTCGCAAGGGCTGCATGACCATGGCTTGCGGCCCGGGGATTTCAATTTTTCTGGCATAGGTATTGGCACTGGTGGTCGCACGGGTGCTGTCGATGGCGGGGGAAATTTCAACATCATTTTCCTCAACATCATTTTCGGGCAGGAATACACGAAGGTCCGGCAGCTCCGGTTCAACGGAAATGAAAGGCAAAGTTTCGACCTGGATCGGCATTGCCTGAGACGATGCAGTGTCGAGACGACGCAAACTTTCGAATGCACTTTGCATTCCGTCAAAACGGGTCAACAGAAATTCAATCTCCTGAGTGGCAGGTGATTGCAAGCCAATGGAGGCAAGCTCGGACTCAATTCGGTGGGCCATTTCCCCAAGGCGCATCGCGCCAGCAAGGCGTGCGCTGCCTTTGAGGGTATGCAGCACGCGCAACATTTCCAATTGAGGGCCCGAGTCAGCCGGTTTTTCTGCCCATTTGCGCAGGGCCAAACCCAGACGAGGCATAAGTTCGTCGCACTCCTCCTCGAAAATCGGGAACAGGTCAAGGTCAATCGCATCGACCGCATCAATGTCGTCGTGGACATCGTCATACGCTGCCTGGCTGATGGTCCTGCCAGGGCTCGACATCGAACGCTCAGCGGTCCAGCGCACGTCGGCTGCATCGGCAGGCTTCAGGTCATTGACGCCTTCAAGCCGATCGTCGTCTGTTTCCGGCAAAACCGAGTCGGAAAACTCAAGCCCGGCCAGCCGCTCAAGGATTCCAGGCAGGGGCTGACGTAGGAAACCGGCTGCAAACTGGTGCAGCAAGCGGCGTATATCTTCGGAAGCGTCGATGAACAGGTCACCATAGGCACCAGCGCCGTGGCTGTGGTGGTTGTGGGAATTTTCAAGCGCATGCTCCAGCGCACGCGCCAGGTCGGACAAGGCCAGAAAACCCACCGTTGCGGAGCTTCCTGCCAGCGAATGGGCAAGCGCCACGGTGGACGCACTGATGGGCTGATGGCTTTCAAGTGCCCATTCGGCCACTTCACTGACCAAACGGCGCGACCATTCGTCAGCCTCATTCAAATAAACGTTATAAAGCGGAATGCCTATGCGCAAGCCATCGATGACCTTGATCGCGTCATCTTCTCTTTCCTTCTGGTCATCCGGCTCGATCGCGTGCACTTCTTCGTGCGTGGTGTTGCTGTCGTCTGCTGAAATGCAGGAAGACGTTTCCATCTGGAATGCTGCACCAGAAACAGTGGGCGCCTCGACAAAATCCGGAACTGTGGCCGCAAGGCGGCGCTCGGAGGACGTTGGGAACAGGCTGTCGAAATCCAGTTCTTCCATGCCGGCAGGAACCGCATCGGCTTGTCCGACAGGCAGGGCTTGCGCTGCGATGCCGGCGTCTTCTTCAAAGAAAAAGTCAGGCTTGGGCTTGCTGTCAATGTCAGCCCCTGCCCAAGGGGCAATTTCCGAAACTGGTACGTCACCCTGGGAAAGCATTTCAAGCCCATTACCGGAATCACCCGGTAGGGCCAGGGCAAGGAAACGCCCTTCCATGCGCAAGGCCTGAGCGCTGTTGCAAAACGCAAGGGCTGACCACGCACTATCCTGGTTGGCCGCGATGTCTTCTGTCCACTGCTCCAGACCGGCTATGACCTGGCCGCACAAAACGCGAAATTCGCTGCTCACCGCATTTTGGTCAGCCAGCCAGCTGTTGAGCAATTGCTCCATCGCCCAGGAAGCTTCGCCAAACTCGTCCAGCCCGACCATTCGGGCACTGCCCTTGAGCGTATGAAAGGCGCGTCGCAAAACCGTCAGTTGCTCCTGGTCATCAGGATGGCTTTCCAGCATGGCGATTGCCAGCACAGCATGGCCGCAGACTTCCCGGGCTTCTTCAAGGAAGATATCGCGTAAATCATCTTCTTCGAAATCAATGCCAGCCGGCGTCTCAGGCATCCCTGAAAACAACGGCATCTCAATGGACACAATGTCGGTCAGTGCGGGGGCTCCAGCCGGCAGCTGAAACGCGGCATTGTTCGCAAACGCTACCGATTGAAATTCGGCCAGCGACGCAACCACACCCTCCAGGTTTGACACACTGTCAGAACGGTCACCAGCCAGGTCATTAAAAATCTTGTCTTCGTCTTTTGCATCTGCATCGGCAGTGTCTGGTGAAAGCTGCTCGATATCCACAGTGATGCTCGAAGTGGCAGTGTGGGCACTTGGCGAGCGCCCCATCAAGGAGGTCAGCTGGTCTTTTTCCTCATCGTAAACAAATAGTTTTTTCACCAGCGCTGGCTGGTAATTAAGCATGTCGATGAGGAAACTCAAGACTCCCAGGTTGTTGCCCAGTTGCTCAAAAGTTCCTGCCGCGCGCACCTGCTGATCATCAATCTCGGTGTCCAGCATTTGCTCGACAGTGCCCTTCATTTGCAACACAGCCCGGGAAGCCTGGTCAAGGCCCAGCACCGACAACACACCGCGCATTTGCGCCAACTGCCCCGGCACCGATTGCAAGGGACTCTTGTCCTGGGAATTCCGAAAGAACAGATCGAGCGTGCTTTCAATCTCGGCCAGCGCGACACGCAATTCGCTCACCACGCTGCTCATGGTCTGCTTGTCGCTGACCCGGCGGTACAACTCTTCCATCCAGCTTTCCAGCGGCCGGGGCGACCCGCCATCGACGACACCCTGAAGCCGCTCTGCCAGACTGGCGGTCCGGATCGCCAATTGCGGATCGGAAGGATCCAGGTCATCGAACACGGCCTCAAGATAAAGCACGGAAGTCGCGACTTCCATTGCCAACGCAATATCCGGAACCTGCCTACTGTTTGCCGTGATTTCAATCGCTTGAGAAAGGGCCCGCGCAAGCGGTTCACTGGCGGCATGGAGTTTTCGCAGCGAATCAGTCACAAGACCGAACTGGTCGGCGACCTGTTTGATTTTTGTGCTCTCACCCGCGCACAGCAGTGACCATGCATCTTTCGCCAAAACAATGCGCTTGCGCGCCTGTGCCAGCAGTGCGGGGTCAAAACGGCCGAATTGCACCCATTCATAATCCACGGGCTTGAAACGGGCCAGTCCATAGGCAAAGCGCACCGCCGAAAGCACGGGCGCTTCACTGGCACGGCCAGACACCGCTTGAGAACAAAAGAACAGCAAGTCCAGGACCAGTCGCTCAGGAATGGCGGCCTCGCCTCGCGACAAAGAGGCATATTGCAACAGGATTCGGGAAGCGGAGCGCCTGACGTAAAGGTCTGAGGGCAGCAGGTTATGGGCTATGGCCTCAAAAAATCCAGCCGCAAGCAGCCAGAAAATTCTCGGCTGGCGTTGGGTCTGTCCAGCTGCAAACCCGAGACTCAGATCCCTGAGACTTGCGGCAGCTTGCGGGGCCTTGCCCTTCATCAGCTGGAGAACGTCCTTGTCAAGCATTTCGCGCGCATCGTGGCCATATGCATGCGCGTCGACCGGAGACACTTCCGGCTCAAGCCAGCGCCACTGGTACGACCACAAATCGGCTGGATGAATGCGGTCGGCTCGCACCAGCTCCTGAACATTGCGGTATTGGGGAAACAGCGACACGGCGGAAAAGGGCTTGTCGGCCAGCACGCCTTCGAGATACTCTGTGAGGGCAAAGCTGCCGTACTCGATTTTGGCGATTGCGTCCTGGCTGCATAACTCCGGGTGCTGCAGGAAATTTTGTACAGCGGCCTCCATGGCGCGGAGCACCATGGCAGGCTCCGCAAGACCGACCACCTCCAATACGCCAACCGCCTGATGGAGCTGCTGGCGAGCAGCGCGCAACTGGCTGGCGTCCGTCGCAAGCAGATCAGAACCACGTGCTGCTTCAGCCTCTTTTATAAATCGCTTGAGCGCCTTGGTGGCAGCCTCCAGAGATTTACAGAGCTCGTTGAACACCCAGGCCAGCGGCCCCAGGTCACTCATGACGGCATCGGGTTTGGCGGCAATTGAGTTCGTGACCATGGGGTGCATAAATAACAGGCAGGTTCAGGAATCGGTGTTCGTAGTCAAAGGCTTGGCTAAGGCGTCACACAATCTTGAATCGGGACACCGACTGCCGGAGTTCTTCAGCCATGCTTGAAAGATCGCGCACCTGCTGCGCTGTGGAACGGGTTCCTTCTCCGGTTTGCTCTGTGACCACGAAAATATGCTGGATGTTGTCAGCCACCACATTGGCCGAAGCCGCTTCCCTGGAAGCGGCTTCGGAAATCTGTTCAATCAGCTCGGCCAGATGGCGCGACACCTGGTCAATCTCGGTCAATGCCGTGCCGGCGTTGTCGGAGAGCTTGGCGCCCTCGACCACGCCTTGGGTCGAGCGCTCCATGGCGGCTACGGCATCCTGGGTATCGGTCTGAATCGCCTTGACCAGTGCTGAAATCTGCCGGGTTGCATCGGCGGACCGCTCGGCCAGACGCTGGACTTCCTCAGCCACCACCGAGAAACCCCGGCCCGCCTCGCCCGCCGAGGCAGCCTGAATGGCGGCGTTGAGCGCCAGCACATTGGTCTGTTCGGTGATGTCGGAAATCAGTTCGGTGATTTCGCCAATTTCTTGCGACGACTCGCCCAGGCGCTTGATGCGCTTGGAAGTTTCTTGTATCTGGTCACGGATGGAATTCATGCCGCCAATGGCATTTTGCACCGCCTGCAGACCGGACTCTGCTGCCGTCAGGGACTGGCGGGCCACCAGGGATGACTCCTGAGCCTGGGTGGACACTTCGTTGATTCGGGTTGCCATGTCAAGCACCGACTGGCCGGTTTCACGAATCTCTCGCAGTTGCTGGGTAGAAGCGGCCAGGAGTTCGGTAGAGGTATTTTCCACCTGTGAAGTCGTTTGCGCAACCCGGGTCGCCGTGTCCTGCACATTGCCGACCAGCTGGCGCAGTTCTTCCACGGTGTAGTTGACCGAGTCGGCAATGGCACCGGTGATGTCTTCGGTAACGGTGGCAACCTGTGTCAGGTCACCCTCGGCCACAGTCTGCAATTCATTCATCAGGCGCAAAATGGCTGCCTGGTTAGCGTCGTTGACGCGCTTGGCATCCTGTTCCTGGCTTTTGGCATCCTGCCGCTGACCTTCGGCAACGGCTTGGTGCTGCTGGCTGTCGATCACCTGCAGGCGAGCCAGACCTGCTGCGCACAGCAGGGCAACAAAGGCGGCGGCAACCAGTGTCGCAAGCGCCCCGATTCCCAGACCCGTCTGTGAAGACAGCTTTTCCTGCAAATCTTCGAGATCACGGCGCAGGGGTTCGCTATCGGCAATGATGGAAACCTGCGCTTCCCGGGCTGACACCAGGCCCTGGAGGTTGCCCAGGATGGCACCCGCCTGGACACGCGTTTTTTCGTAAAGCGCGATCAGGGCTTCCAGGCGTTCTCGCGTCTGTGTTTCCCTTGATGCGCCCAGACGCAACTCAGGGCTTCCATCAAGCAGGCCTTGGGCAATTTCCTTGAAGGAATTCAGGTCCTTGCCCAGGAGGAAGACCGCCTCGGGACTAACGCCTTCCATGGTCAGGAACTCATTGGCAGACTTGCCGATCCGCTGGGTCAGCATCACTAGCTGGCCGGAGGCGGAAATTTCTGTCGGCGCTGCATTTTGTTGAAGCTTGAGCGAAGAAACAGTTTCGGCAATTTCGAGCAGGTCGGAGGACTGCCGGTTGATGGTACGCAGAGCCTCACCCACCTGAAGCAGGATGGCCTTTTGGCCCATCACGATATCTGCATTCTGCCTGGCCCGCTCGACCAGCGGCGCGACCTTTGCCATTTCCGGCTGCAACGCGTCACTCACCGCCGACAGTCGCAGGGTGTCGTCGCCCGACTTCATTCCGATCACGGTCTTGCTGAGAACATCGGCGCTTTCGCGCACATCCGGGAAAGCCTGGGCGCTTCCAACCAGTGCCTGCGAGGCCGATTTGGCGAGGCGCTGGGACTGCATCAGCGCTTGTCCGGTTGCCGCTACCTGCTGCGCAACGCGTTCAGACTTGCTGAGTGCAAAAAACGTGACCCCTGCCAGGACGGCGACAGCAAGCCCAAGTGCCACGACCAGTATCTTCTGGTGTTCCCCAAGCGGCCGCACACCCAGCACGGGAAGACTGAGAAGTTCGGTATTCATCAGGATGCCGTCTTCGGAAATGCTGGGTGAAAAAATCTCCTCTTGCGCTTGTGCTGCGCCAGCCCGGCCGCGTGCCATCGTATGGCCGGCAGCAGACTCATCCTTCATGCCAAAAGTGCTTGCACTGCCGTCTGGCCAGTCTGACTTCGTTTTAAACAGCTTCTGGATATTTTCTAGAACGGACATGAATGAGCCTTCAAAAAACGGGTAGAACGGATGCCAAGGTGCACTAGGCGGCAATAGTCAAAAAATCAACCTGCTGTGCAAGCAGTTGCAGGTTGATTTCCTGCCAGCTTGCACCATTGCGATCGACGTACTGGTTTCCAAAAAACACACCGGCATCCGGCTCCGGCGCTGAAAAATCGATGAAGTCATTCTGTTTGCGCAGCCCTGAGAGTTTGTCGATCAGCAAGACGCAATTGACCTCAAGGGCACTGTTGAGCGAGACCAAGCGAGACTCGGTGCGCGCACGTTCGCTTCGGTTACCCGATGCCTGACCGTCGACAAAACCAGCCAGATCCACTACGCCATAAAGACCGCCGCGCAAGCCGGCCACACCCAAAAACCAGGACTGCGTATAGGAAACCGGCTGGATACCAACCCAGGGAAAGATTTCTCCTGAGTGATCAAGCGGGAAAAGGTATTTTTTTTCAGCGGCCTCAACGGCCAGCCAGGAAGGCGCTATGCCCTGTGTTTTGGCAAGCTGCAATCGCTCTGCCAGACGCGCTTGCAACTCTTTAAGGGCTTGTCTGTTTGCCATGGTGTGGGCTTATGCCAAAGCTCAGCCAAGCGCCTTGATTTTGGCCATCAATTCGCCGGCATTGACCGGTTTGGTGATGTAGTCGCGCGCACCTTGACGCATACCCCAGACCCGGTCGGTTTCCTGGTTCTTGCTGGTGCACATCATGATGGGAATGTCTGCATACTGCGGATCGCGCGCGATGGCGCGGGTCAGCTGGAAGCCGTTTTGCCCCGGCATGACCACATCCATCAGAATCAGTTCCGGCTTTTCCTCTGCTAGCCTGCGAAAAGCGTCTTCTGCGTTTTCCGCCGTCTTGACGCTGTAGCCGTTTTTCGTCAGCAAATCGGTCAAAAACATCAACTCGGTTTTCGAGTCGTCCACCACCAGCACTTTATTGATTGACATCAGATTTCCCTTTGTTTTGAAGAGCCCAAAGCCTGAACGGTTTGCAGCAGCTGGTCTTTGGTGAAGGGCTTGGTCAGGTAGTCCTGCGAGCCCGCCATGCGTCCACGCGCCTTGTCAAACACGCCATCCTTGGACGACAGCATCACAAAGGGGACGTTCGAAAATTTGACATTGCGCTTGATAATTGCGCAGGTCTGGTAGCCATCCAGACGCGGCATGAGAATGTCGCAAAAAATGAGGTCGGGCTGGAAGTCATTGACCTTGGACAGGGCGTCAAAACCATCCTCGGAGAGCAATACCTCATGGCCGCCCTGCTTCAGGAAAATCTCTGCGCTGCGCCTGATCGTATTGCTGTCGTCGATGACCAATACCTTGAGTCCGGAACTGGAAATGCTCACTGTGCTACTCCTGTTTTGCAGCCGCCGAAGCAGTTGGGTTCACCGTGGTCATATTTTTGGCAAGCAGGCACACGAGCCTACATCTGAACCATTTCAAAATCTTCCTTGCGTGCCCCGCATTCAGGACAGGTCCAGTTCATTGGAACCTGGCTCCATGGCGTTCCTGCGGCGATGCCATGTTCGGGCGCACCCAGCGCCTCGTCATAAATCCATCCACAGATCAAACACATCCAGGTCATTGATTGGGTCACAGCTTAAATTGCCTTCAAATAGAATGCAACAATTGTATCTAGACGGCGTTGCTAATTCATGCACAGGGCAAAATCAAAGCCTATGGCAAACCCCCACACACCTGAACTGGACAGCCGGCAACTCCAGATCGAGGACAGCGATGCGTCGCCTGCGTGCGTCATGACGTTCAACGCCAATGACCCGAGCGGCGCAGGCGGCCTCACGGCGGACATCACGGCCATCACTTCGGCAGGCGCTCATCCGCTGTCTGTTGTCACGGGTACCTATCTGCGTGACACGGCGGAAATCTTCGACCATTTGCCGTTTGACGACGAGGCAGTCACCGAACAGGCGCGCGCTGCGTTGGAAGACATGCCAGTTGCCGCCATCAAGGTCGGGTTTGTCGGCAGTCCGGAGAACATCAGCACAATTGCCGAAATCGCCTCCGACTACTCGGACGTGCCGCTGATCGCTTACATGCCCAGCCTGTCCTGGTGGGATGAAAGCAAGATCGACAGCTACCTGGATGCCTTTCGCGAACTGATGCTGCCGCAAGTGACCCTGTTGGTCGGCAACCACAGCACGCTCTGGCGCTGGCTGCTGCCCGACTGGTCCACCGAACGCAATCCGTCGGCCCGCGACATTGCCAAGGCGGCTGCCGCGTTGGGTGTCCCGTATACGCTGGTGACGGGTATCCCGCTGCCGGACCAGTTCATTGACAATGTGCTCGCCACGCCGCAGGCTGTGCTCTACAGTGAGAAGTTCGAGCGTTTCGAGGCAGTCTTTGAAGGCGCTGGGGAAACCCTGTCGGCCGCCCTGTGCGCCTTGCTGGCCAACGGCCACGACCTGCAGGCCGCCACATCCGAAGCGCTGACCTACCTGGACCACAGCCTGGACGCCGGATTTCACCCCGGCATGGGCCATATCGTTCCGGACCGGCTGTTCTGGGCGCAGGTCGAGTCCGATGAAGAGCCTGACGACGAAACGGCCGATGCCGCGGGCACCAACGATGCAGCCCTGACTTCTCATACACCTTTTGAATTTCCCCCCAATGGAACAACCAAACACTAAGCCTGCCCTCTCCCCAACAACGTTCCGCAACGCATCCCTGTTCGAACGCGCCCAGAAACTGATTCCCGGCGGCGTCAATTCCCCGGTCCGCGCCTTCAAGGCCGTGGGCGGCACGCCGCGATTTGTGCAGCGCGCGCAGGGCGCTTACTTCTGGGACGCCGACGGCCAGCGCTACATTGACTACATCGGCTCATGGGGGCCAATGATCCTGGGCCATGGCCATCCAGCCGTGCTGGAAGCCGTGCAGAAAGCCGTGCTGGAAGGTTTTTCCTACGGCGCGCCGACCGAGCGTGAAGTCGAGATGGCCGAGGAAATCGTCAAGCTGGTGCCCTCCATCGAAATGGTGCGACTGGTCAGTTCCGGCACCGAGGCAACGATGAGCGTGATCCGGCTGGCGCGCGGCGCCACCGGGCGCAACAAGATCGTCAAGTTCGAGGGCTGCTACCACGGCCACTCCGACGCCCTGCTGGTCAAGGCCGGATCGGGTCTGGCGACCTTTGGCAGCCCGACCAGCGCGGGCGTTCCGCCCGAGGTGGTCAAGGACACCCTGGTGCTGGAATACAACCACATCGCCCAGCTCGAAGAAGCCTTTTCGCTGCATGGCCGGGAAATTGCCTGCCTGATGATCGAGCCGATTGCCGGCAACATGAATTTTGTGCGCGCCAGCGTCCCCTTCGTCAAGCGCTGCCGTGAACTCTGCACGCAATACGATGCGCTGCTGGTGTTCGACGAGGTGATGACGGGTTTCCGGGTGGCGCTGGGCGGCGCGCAAAGCGTCTATGCACACAGCATTCCCGGCTTCAAGCCGGACCTGACCGCGCTGGGCAAGGTGATTGGCGGCGGCATGCCGATGGCAGCCTTTGGCGGAACGCGCGCGGTGATGGAGCACCTGGCCCCTCTGGGCGGGGTCTACCAGGCCGGCACCCTGTCGGGCAACCCAATCGCCACGGCCTGCGGCCTGGCCACGCTGCGCGAAATCCAGAAGCCCGATTTTTATGACGCGCTGGGCGCGCGCACGCGCAGCCTGGTGACCGGCCTGACCCATGCCGCTACCCAAGCCGGCGTGCCTTTTTGCGGCGACAGCGAAGGCGGCATGTTCGGCTTTTTCCTGCTCGGCACGCTGCCGCAGAACTATCCGCAGGTCATGAAGACCGACGGCCCGGCCTTCAACCGCTTTTTCCACGCCATGCTGGACAGCGGCGTGTATTACGCGCCAGCGCTCTACGAAGCCGGCTTTGTCAGCGCGGCGCACACGGCCGAAGACATCGACGCCACGGTGGATGCCGCAGCCCGGTTTTTCGCGAGCCTCTGAACGGCACTACCGCCCAGGGTTAAAACCTCGATATGCCGTTGCTTGCTCTGAATACCATAGCTGCTTGCGCATACCCACCTTGCGCAAACACCTTATTTCTCATAAAAAAAGCGGCCAAGGCCGCTTTTTTTGATTCAGAAGCCGGCGAGTCGCCGGCGCTATTGCTCAATGCCTGAAATGGCGCACGCCGGTCAGCACCATGACCACGCCGCGCTCGTCGGCAGCATCCATCACTTCCTGGTCGCGCATCGAGCCACCAGGCTGGATCACGCACGTCGCGCCGGCATCCACCACCACATCGAGGCCATCCCGGAACGGGAAGAAGGCGTCGCTCGCCACCGCCGTGCCCTTGAGCGACAGGCCGGCATGCTCGGCCTTGATGCTGGCGATGCGGGCCGAATCCAGACGGCTCATCTGGCCGGCACCGACGCCCATGGTCATGCCGCCGGCACAGAACACGATGGCGTTGGACTTGACGTACTTGGCGACGGTCCAGGCGAACAGCAGGTCTTGCAACTGAGCCGGCGTGGGCTGCAGCTTGCTGACAACCTTCAGGTCGGACAGCAGCAGTTCGTGGTTGTCGGCGGTCTGCATCAAGAGGCCCGAGCCGACGCGCTTGATGTCGATCAGGTTGCGCCCTTGGTCCCAGGCGGTTGCACCGCCGGGTGGCAGGTCAATCTGCAAAATCCGCACGTTGACCTTGGTCTTGAACACTTCCAGCGCCTCGGGCGTGAAGCCCGGGGCCATCAGCACTTCGACGAACTGCTTCGAAATTTGTAGCGCGGCACGCTCGTCCACCGTGCGGTTGAGGGCAATGATGCCGCCAAACGCCGAGGTCGGGTCGGTTTTGAAGGCCTTGCTGTAGGACTCCAGCGCATCGACGCCCACCGCCACACCGCACGGGTTGGCATGCTTGACGATGACGCAGGCAGATTCCGTGAAGCTCTTGACGCATTCCCAGGCGGCGTCAGCGTCGGCGATGTTGTTGTACGACAGTTCCTTGCCCTGCAATTGTTTGGCCGTCACCAGCGAACCGGGCGCAGGATGCAGGTCGCGGTACAGCGCGGCCTGCTGGTGCGAGTTTTCGCCGTAGCGCAGGTCCTGCAGCTTGGTGAACTGGCTGTTCGACTGGCCGGCGAACATCGAGCGCTCGGGCACATGGCTTGGTGCGAGCCTGGCGGCGTCAAACGCGACCGACGACAGGTAGTCGCTGATGGCGCCGTCGTACTGGCTGATGCGGTTGAAGGCGGCCACCGACAGGGCGAATTTGGTCCGGTCGGTCAGCGTCCCATCGGCCTGGAGTTCGGCCAGCACGCCGGCGTATTGCGACGCGTCGGTCAGCACGCCCACGTCTTTCCAGTTCTTGGCCGCCGAGCGCACCATCGCCGGCCCGCCGATGTCGATGTTCTCGATCGCGTCCTCCAGCGTGCACCCGGGCCTGGCCACGGTCGATTCAAACGGGTAGAGGTTGACCACCAGCAGATCAATGGTGTCGATGCCGTGGGTTTGCAGCGCCGCCATGTGCTCGGGCAGGTCGCGCCGGGCGAGCAGGCCGCCGTGAACTTTCGGGTGCAGCGTCTTGACGCGGCCATCGAGCATTTCCGGAAAACCGGTGTGCTCAGCCACTTCGGTCACGGGCAGGCCGGCATCAAGCAGCAGCTTGGCGGTGCCGCCGGTGGACAGCAGCCGGATGCCCAGCGCGTGCAGCGCCTGGGCAAATTCAAGGATGCCGGTTTTGTCGGAAACGGAAATCAGGGCGTTCATGGGCTTCTTTGTTAAAAATGCAGAAGTGCGGAAGAACCCGCACATAGAAAATGGAGTGGCGCCGCCGGCTTACTTGATGAGCTTGTGCTCGACCAGCTTCTTGCGCAGCGTGTTGCGGTTCAGCCCCAGCCATTCGGCGGCGCGCGACTGGTTTTGCTCGGCATGCTGCATGACCACTTCGAGCAGCGGCTTTTCAACCACCCGGACCATCATGTCGTACATGCGGTCGGGCGCGGTGCCCCCGAGGTCGGTGAAATAGCCTTCCAGGCTGGTACGCACGCATTCCTCCAGATTGATTTTGCTCATGGTGCAGCTTTCTCCTTGTTTTTATCGTTGTTCATGAATTCGTCTACCGTGGCATCGGGGCCACGGGGAGCGGCCGGGATGCGGTCCCTGCCCTCGCCCAGGCCGTCAAAAAATTCGTTCACCGCGTCCAGCTGCGCCGGGCAATCCTGCAGCCCGTTCATCCGGCCGCGAAACGCCTCCCCGCCGGGCAGGGTCCTGACATACCAGCCAATGTGCTTGCGCGCCGTGCGCACGCCCGAATACTCGCCATAGAGCTGGTAATGGTCGAGCAGGTGGTCGAGCAGCAGGCGCTTGACGTCGGCCACCAGCGGCGGCGCCAGGTGGCGGCCGGTCGCCAGAAAATGCGTCAGTTCGCGAAAAATCCAGGGCCGGCCCTGCGCGGCGCGGCCCACCATCACCGCATCGGCGCCGGTGTAGGCCAGCACGTCCCTGGCCTTTTCAGGGCTGTCGATGTCACCATTGGCCACCACCGGGATGCGCAGCGCGGCCTTCACCTCGGCAATCGTGTCGTATTCGGCCAGTCCCTTGTAGCCCTGCTCGCGGGTGCGGCCATGCACGGCGATCATCTGCACGCCGGCGCTTTCGGCGGCGCGGGCAATCGTCAAGGCATTTTTATGGGTTTGGGCCCAACCGGTCCGCATCTTCAGCGTGACCGGCACGCCGTGCGGCAGGCAGGCAGCCACCACCGCCTCGATGATCTGCAGCGCCAGGGTTTCGTCTTGCATCAACGCCGAGCCGGCCCATTTGTTGCAGACCTTCTTGGCCGGGCAACCCATGTTGATGTCGATGATCTGCGCACCCCGGTCAAGGTTGTAGGCGGCAGCGTCGGCCATCATCTGCGCGTCGGTGCCGGCGATCTGCACCGCAATCGGCGCGGCTTCGCCAACGTGGTTGGCGCGGCGCGAGGTTTTCAGCGTGTCCCACAAATCGCGGCGCGACGTGACCATTTCGCTGACCGCATAACCGGCACCTAGCTTTTTGCACAGCTGGCGAAACGGCCGGTCCGTGACGCCGGCCATGGGCGCGACAAACACATTGTTCGCCAAAGCGTAGGGACCGATGTTCATGGGGGGGGAGTGAAAGCCTGGGGTTGCCGAAAAAGGAGGCACGATTGTAGCTGCCCAAAATTTCAGCAATTGAAATCCGGACGCGGAACTTGCAAATCCAGGGCGCAGCCTTGGGGCGCCTTGCCTGCCTATACTCAGGCCCGTATGGAAGCCTGGATACAACACCTGATCGAACTGCTGGCCCTGCCTGAATTTGGGCTGAGCACGGTATTTATCGTCTCCTTCATTTCGGCGACCCTGCTGCCGCTGGGTTCCGAGCCGGTGGTCTTCGGGCTGGTCAAGCTCAACCCGGCGATGTTCTGGCCGGCCGTTCTGGTTGCCACCGCCGGCAACACGCTGGGCGGCGCGCTCGACTGGTGGCTGGGGTTTGGCGCGCACCGGGTGGCCGACAAGTACACGCATTCATCGCACCACGGCCGCGCCGTTCGCTGGCTGGAAAAGCTCGGCCCCAAGGCCTGCCTGCTGGCCTGGCTGCCGGTCGTTGGGGACCCGCTGTGCGCCGTGGCCGGCTGGCTGAAGTTTCCGTTCTGGCCCTGCCTGGCCTACATGGCCGTCGGCAAGTTCATGCGCTACTTCCTGATGACCGGCAGCCTGATCTGGGCGTTCCCGGGTGTGATCGGCGCTTGAGCCCGGATTAAAAGCGCTCATAGGGCATGAGGTAGCGCCACTGCCCGGGCGGCAGCTGGCTCAGCGGCATGCGGCCGACCCGCAGCCGCTTCATCGCCTCGATCTTCAGGCCCACGCTGTCGCACAGGTAGGCGATCTGGCCGGGCACTTCGCCTTTGAGCGCAAAGCGCAGCCGCGCCTCGCTCTGCCAGCTCACCTTGGCCGGCGGCAGCAGCGCACCCCGGTAGGTAAAGCCATGGTCGATGCGGTTCAGCCGCTCCAGGCCGCTGGGCTTGATCTCGCCGCTGACCTCGACCACCACCTCATGCTCCAGCACGCGCGCGTCTTCGCGCAGCTTGCGCGCCACGCGCCAGTCGCCGGAAAACACCACCAGGCCGCTGGCCGCCGTGGCCAGCGGCGTGAGCAGTTCGGAGCCGGAAAAATGCTTTTTCAGCGGACGGATGCCCGAGCGGTCCTCGGACGCATGGTTGGCTGCCGTCAGCAACCGGGCCGCCGTCTTGCCGGCGGAGGCATTGGCGTCGCCCGGCGGGACACTGGCTTCATAGCCCGCCGGCTTGTGCAGCAGAATGGTCACCGGCGTCAGCGCCAGCAGGCTGGCGTCAGGCGACAGCACGATGGACTGGTTCTGGACGCGGAATTGTGGCGCTTCCACCACCACGCCATCGACCGCGACAAAGCCGCCCTCGATGTACTGCTCGGCCTCGCGGCGTGAGCAGGCGAGCATGTCGGCGAGGCGTTTGGCGAGGCGTACCGGTTCGGTCATGGCTGCAGGCGTCCTGGTGTGTCCGGTTGAAATCAAACTGAACGCTATCAAATAAATAGCTGTCTTCGCCCGTAGATATTGCGCAAACAGCCAATAATGCTTAAAAATCGGGTAGGCGCCGGTGTTTTGCCGGCGTCGCCGCCCGTTCAGGCTCTAGGCGCTGAACAGGAAGTTCATCACGTCGCCGTCCTTGACGACGTAGTCCTTGCCTTCGGCGCGCATCTTGCCGGCATCCTTGGCGCCTTGCTCGCCCTTGAAAGCGACGAAGTCGTCAAACGCGATGGTCTGGGCGCGGATGTAGCCCTTTTCAAAATCGGTGTGAATCACGCCGGCCGCCTGCGGGCCGGTGTCGCCGACATGGATGGTCCAGGCGCGCACTTCCTTCACGCCGGCGGTGAAATAGGTTTGCAGGCCCAACAGCGTGTAGGCGGCGCGAATCAGGCGGCTCAGTCCCGGCTCGGTCTGGCCCAGTTCTTCAAGGAACATCTGGCGGTCTTCGTCGCTCATTTCGGCCATTTCGGCTTCCATCTTGGCGCTGATGGCCACCACTGGCGCGTTTTGCGACCCGGCATAGGCTTTCAGGCGGTCAAGGAAGGGGTTGTTCTCGAAACCGTCTTCAGCCACGTTGGCGACAAACATCGCCGGCTTGGCGGTGATCAGGAAAAACTGCTGCAGCAGCGGCAACTCATCCTTGCTGAAATCAAGTGTGCGCACGGGCTTGGCTTGGTTCAGCGCGGCCTGGCATTTCTCCAGAATGACGACCAGCTTGGCCGATTCCTTGTCGCCCGAGCGCGCCAGCTTGCCGACGCGGTGCAGGGCTTTTTCCACCGCCGCCAGGTCGGCCAGACAGAGTTCGGTCTGGATCACCTCGATGTCGTCGATCGGATCGACCTTGCCCGAAACGTGGATCACGTTGTCGTCTTCAAAGCAGCGCACCACGTTGACGATGGCATCGGTTTCCCGGATATGCGCCAAAAACTTGTTGCCCAGGCCTTCGCCGGTGCTGGCACCCGCGACCAGCCCGGCAATGTCGACGAACTCGACAATCGCGCGCTGGACTTTCTGCGGATTCACGATGGCGGACAGCGCGTCCAGACGCGCATCAGGCACTTCGACGATGCCCACATTCGGCTCGATGGTGCAGAAAGGGTAGTTTTCCGCCGCGATGCCGGCTTTGGTCAACGCATTGAACAGGGTGGATTTTCCGACGTTGGGCAAGCCAACGATGCCGCACTTCAAACTCATCAATATTCCTTAGAAATCATTACCCCGCCGGGCTTCAGGCGGTGCCGTGGAGCGGCCCGACGTGGACCAGCAGGAGGTGTCAAGGCTGGGAACAACCCCGTCCCGACCCTGGGCTTGCGCCCGGCTTTGTACCGGATTTTGCCCGGCAAGAACTCGGGCAATTGTAATGAGTCGTCAAGCCCGGGTTCGCGCGCCGGCCGGCTGGTGGCTACGCGAGGGAATCACTCGAACCGGTAACTCGCGCCGATCGGCTGGCCGACCCTGAGCAGCTGGTCAATGCCGGCAAGCACGATGGCGTTCATGCCGAAGGTCACCGCGCCATTGAGCCGCGCATCCTGACGGTAGCCTTGCAGCAGGTCACCCACCGCATGGCTGCTGATGGCCGTGGCCGGGTCAATATTGGGAATCGGGCAACGCGCACACGGCTTGACCGGTTGGAGCCGGACCGGACCGTACGCGGTGGCAATGTGGAGCAGGACCAGCCGGTCTTCGTCGTGCGGCGCCAGGGGCAATTCGCCCGGCGCATCGCCCAGCACGATATTGGGGCGAAAACGCTCCATGCCGACGGCGGCAAAGCCCTGGGCGGTGAGCTTCTTGTTGAACTGGTCCAGCGACGCCTCGCTGATGACCAGCAGCGGATAGCCGTCGCTGAACTGGTTCAGCGCCAGGGTGCCGCCGGTCCAGTCCAGATTGCTGACACGCGGGTGGTCCGGGTCAAAGCGCACCAGCCGTGCCCGGACGCCCAAGAAATCGGTGAACCACTGGGCGGCAACCGGTCCCATGTCGAAGGCCGCCACGTCCTCATTCCAGATTCCGACCCGCACGGGGGCTTCGACCTGGTCCAGCGCAATGTGCAGCGCCAGCATGCCCGGCGCGCGCAGGATCATCTCGAAGTGCTTGAGCTGCGGCTTGATGAGCGCCATGCGCGGCAGTTCGCGCTGCGTCAGGAAATTGCCGTGGCCGTCCACCACCATCCAGGCGCGGTCGAATTCAAGCCCGGTATTGAGCAGCAGGGCCTGCTCCACCTGCACGCCGGCGCAGGACTTGACCGGGTAGACAAACAGCCCGGCAATGACGGCTGCCAGATCGCAAGCATGGTCTGGCGCTGCAAGGTCAGCCATGTCCGGCAGTGTTTCGCTCAATGAATCGTTCACTCTTTGTCCATTTCTGGCCGTTTTCAGGGCTGCAGCAGGAAAATTTCACACGCATCACCCTTCACTCCAGCCCTGCAAAGCGATGATTTTGCACTCACTCCTAAAATGGGGCATGTCCAAAACCTTTGATGTCTGTATTCGTGGCGACGGCGTGGTGGGCCGCACCCTGGCGCTGCTGCTGGCGCGCGAGCGTCTGCGCGTGGCGCTGGTCACCCGGCCGCAGCAGGCTCCGGACGAATTGCCCCCGGCCGATGTGCGCGCCTACGCCCTGAACAGCGCGTCGCGCAAGGTGCTGGAGACCCTGCGGGTCTGGCCTGATGCGCCGTTTGCCACGCCGGTCCGGGAAATGCAGGTCTGGGGCGACGACGGTGGCCAGATTGGTTTCACCGCCGACAGCGTCGCGCAGGACGCACTGGCCTGGATCGTCGATGTGCCCGAGCTGGAGCAGCAGCTGACCCAGGCGGTGCGCTACCAGCCGCAGATCGAGATCGTCGCCGCGCCGGCAAAGGCCGCGCTGACGGTGATTTGCGAAGGCAAGAAAAGCGCCAGCCGCGAGGAATTCGGCGTGCAGTGGACGGTTAAGGCCTATCCGCAAAAAGCCATTGCCGCGCGGCTCGATGCCGACCTGCCGCACCAGGGCATCGCGCGCCAGTGGTTCGTGAACGGCGACATCGTCGCGCTGCTGCCGCTGGGAGGCCACGGCGCGAATGCCGTGGCGCTGGTCTGGTCGGCTTCGCTGGAGCGCGCAGCGGCACTGGAGCAGATGACGCCGGAAAAGTTCTGCGCGGCCCTGCAGGCCATTTGCGGACCCGAGGCCGGCCAGTTGACATTGTCCAGCGACCGGGCAAGCTGGCCGCTGGCGTTGTCCAACGCCGACCACTGGGTCGGCCATGGCTGGGCACTGGCCGGTGATGCCGCACACACGGTGCATCCGCTGTCGGGCCAGGGCCTGAACCTGGGGCTGGCCGACGCCGTCTGCCTGGCGGGCGTGCTGGGACAGCGCGAATACTGGCGTGCCCTGGGCGATGAAAAATTGTTACGCCGCTACGAGCGTGCGCGCAAGGCCGATGTGGCCGCCATGGGCGCGGTGACCGATGGACTGCAGGGCCTGTTCGCCCAGCCCGATGACCGCTGGCAGGCGCTGCGCAACTGGGGCATGAAGGGCTTTGCGCGCAGCAGCCTGCTCAAGCGCTGGGTCACGCGCCAGGCCGCCGGCCTGTGACCCTCCAAAGAATTCGTTGAACAACAGGAACCCCATGAAACACCCTCAACTGACTGCCGGCCTCAGGCTTGCAGGACTGGCCGGCCTGCTGGCCTGCACCCTGGGCTCCGCGCTGGCGCAGGAAGCCGTGATTCGCAAGAACCTGGCCGAACGGCTGCCAGCGCTGTCGAAGATCGATGAAGTCAGCAAGACGCCCATGAACGGCCTGTATGAAATTCGCGTCAACGAAAGCGACATTTTCTACACCGACGCCGAAGGCAACTTCCTGATCCAGGGCAACCTGATCGACACCCGGGGCAAGCGCAACCTGACCGAGGAACGCACCGAAAAACTCAGCGCCATCGACTTTGATGCGTTGCCACTGAAAGACGCCTTCACCCAGGTGCGCGGCAACGGCAAGCGCAAGCTTGCGGTGTTTGAAGACCCCAACTGCGGCTACTGCAAGCGCTTCGAGCGCGACCTGCAAAAGGTTGACGATGTGACGATCCACACCTTCCTGATTCCCATCCTGAGTGCGGACTCGGTGGAAAAGTCGAAAAACATCTGGTGCGCCAAGGACAAGAACAAAGCCTGGCTCGACTGGATGGTGCGCGACCAGGCCGCTGCCAAGGCCAGCTGCGACACATCCGCGCTGGAGCGCAACCTGGCCTTCAGCAAGAAGTACAAGATCACCGGCACGCCGACAGTATTTTTTGCCAACGGCACGCGCGTGCCAGGCGCCATCAGCGCGCAAGAGATCGAAAAGCAGCTTGCCAGCGCCGCAGGCAAATAAACCCCGGGCTGGGTGATTTTCTTTCAGCTTACAAACAAATAGTGGCTTTGGCGCTCTCCCTGTCGGCGCCGATAGCTATTATTTTCATAGCAAATCAGGCTGCCAGCTCGCAAAGATGAGCATGGCACTGACAAAGTCTGGCGACGAAAGCGGCATGTGGTCATCGAATTACTGATTCTGTTCGGCAAGAGCTTTCTGTTTGTGCTGGCCGCGCTTTTGCCCATCCTGAACCCGGCGGCAACGGCACCGATCTTTCTGGGGCTGACCGAGGGCGCTTCGATCAGCACCCGCGCACTGCTGGCCCGGCGCATTGCGCGCAACATGTTTGCGCTGATGACTGGCTCAATGCTGGTGGGTTCGTATGTGCTCGATCTGTTTGGCATCTCACTGCCCATCGTGCGCGTGGGCGGCGGTCTGATCGTTGCCGCCAATGCCTGGCGCTTGCTCAACGCCAGCCATGCCGGGGACGACAGGCGCACCGAACTGGCCGAATCGTTCACGGTCGAGCATGCGCGTCGCCAGGCTTTTTACCCGCTGACCTTTCCCATCAGCTGCGGTCCTGGCTCGATTGCTGCGGCCATCACGGTAGGGGTGTCGCTGCACGACCAGAAACTGGCGCTGTCGCTGGCGCGCATGGGCGGCGGCGTGCTGGCGCTGTTTGTCATCGGCATCGTGCTGTACCTGGCGCTCAAGTATGCGCAGCGCCTGCTCAAGCCGCTGGGCGATGCGGGTTCGGTGATTTTTCTGCGCCTCTCGGCCTTCATTTTGCTGTGCCTGGGCGTGCAGATTGTCTGGGATGGCCTGGAAGAGCTGTTGCGCGGCGTGATCCAGGCACCCTCCTTCACCTGAAGCCCGCCGGGGCGCTGCGCCGGTTGCATTATCCTTGCAGGCCTATGCCCGCCTCCACGCCCAACACCGCCCACCCCCCGAAAACCCCGAAGTCCAGAAATTCCGGCAAGCCGGCCCCCGCCTTGCCAGCGCATCATTACCGCGTCGAGATGGGCGACCTGCACGCCCACCTGTTTCAGGTCTCGCTGACGATTGAAAGGCCGGCCGCGCTGCAACGTGTGTCGCTGCCGGTGTGGATTCCGGGCAGTTATTTGGTACGCGAGTTTTCCAAAAACCTGCAAGGCCTTCAGGCGTACCAGGGAAGCCGCAACCCGCGTCCGCTGGCCGTCGAACAACTGGACAAATGCAGCTGGCAGATCGCCTGCGCGCCGGACAGCGCATTGGTGCTGCGCTACCAGGTGTATGCGCATGACAACTCGGTGCGCACCGCCTGGCTGGATGCAAACCGCGGTTTCTTCAACGGCACCAGCGTCTGCCTGAAGGTCGAGGGCCAGGAAGCCCTGCCGCATGTGCTGGAAATTCCGGCCAACAAGGCCCTGGACGGCTGGTCGCTGGCTACTGGATTGACACCGCAAACCATCGACAGCCGGGGCTTTGGCCGCTACCAGGCGGCCGACTACGACGAGCTGGTCGACAGCCCGGTCGAAATGGGTGCATTCTGGAGCGGCAGTTTTACCGCATGCGGCGTGCCGCACCGGTTTGTCGTGGCAGGCGCGGCGGACAGTTTCGACGGCGCGCGGCTGCTGGCCGACACGCAAAAAATCTGCGAGGCAGAAATCCGCTTCTGGCACGGCAACCGCAAACCGCTGCATCAAAACTACCTGTTCATGCTGAACGTGGTCGATGACGGCTACGGCGGGCTGGAGCACCGCAGCTCGACGGCGCTGATCTGCAACCGCAAAGACCTGCCGCGCCAGGACGATGCCAAAACCTCCGACGGCTACGCCACACTGTGCGGCCTCATCAGCCACGAGTATTTCCACACCTGGAACGTCAAGCGCCTGCGCCCGGCCGAGTTTGAGCAGTACGAATATGGGCAGGAAAACTACACCGAACTGCTGTGGTTCTTTGAAGGCTTCACCAGCTACTACGACGACCTGCTGCTGCGCCGCGCCGGGCTGCTGGACAACGCCGGCTACCTGAAGCGACTGACCACCACCGTCAACCAGGTGGCGCAAGCACCCGGACGGCTCGTGCAGTCTGTGGCCGAGGCGAGTTTTGACGCCTGGGTCAAGTACTACCGGCCCGACGAGAACACACCGAATGCGACGATCAGCTACTACACCAAAGGCGCGCTGGTCGCCCTGTGCCTGGACCTGACGCTGCGCAGCGAAGGCCGCACGACGCATGAAAACACCCTCGACGACGTGATGCGCGCGCTGTGGAAGCGCTGCAAGGCCGGGCCAATGCGCGAGCTGGACGTGGCCGCCGTACTGGAAACGCTGGGCCTGCGCTCCTTTGCGCCCGAACTGGCCGCCTGGGTGCATGGCCGGGACGAACTGCCGTTGAAAGACTTGCTGGAGCAGCATGGCGTGGCGGTGCTGGATGAACCGGCACAGCTGGCGCAGCGACTGGGCCTGCGCGTCGCTGAAAACCACAGCGTCCAGGTCAAGGCCGTGCTGCGCGGTGGCGCGGCAGAACAGGCCGGTTTTTCGGCTGGCGACGAATGGCTGGGGCTGGCGTTGATCGGCAAGCCGGTTTCATCCAAAACGGCCCGGCAACCAGACGCGGGCTGGCGCCTGAGCAAGCTTGATGACCTGCTGCTGTATGCCGGCCATGCCACGAAAGTCATCGCGCTGGTGTCGCGCGACAAGCGTCTGCTTCGGCTTGAACTGATCCTGCCGCCTGCGATCACGACCTGGCGGCTGGCTGTCAGGAACGAGGCGCGGGTCAATGAATGGCTGGACCCAAGCGGCAAATCAGCCTGATTTGCCATTTCGGCATACGATATGATCTGCAAATTTTGCTACTGAATCAGTAGCTGCTTGTGCATACCAGACGTACGTCAAATGCCTATTTGGTGCTGAAAATTTGTTTTCCAGTCAAAACAAACGCGCCCTGCAACTTGCGCCCGGCTATTCGCCCTTGAAAGCGGCCGGCCGCTTTTCAAGAAAAGCCGTGACGCCCTCGAAGTAGTCATGCGTCCGCGACAGGGCCGACTGCTGGTCGCGCTCCTCGTCGAGCTGCCGGTCCAGCGTCCGGGTGATGCCGCCCTGCAGCAAATGCCGGGTCGCCACCAGCGCTTTGGTCGGCATGACGGCCAGCCGCTGGGCCAGATTGATGGCGGCGACCAGCGGGTCGTCGGCCACGTCCCAGACCATTCCCCATTCCTTGGCTTGCGCGGCCATCAGCTTGTCGCCGGTCAAGGCCAGCCCCATGGCGCGTGCCAGCCCCAGCTTTTGCACCAGCAGCCAGCTGCCGCCCGCATCGGGCACCAGGCCGATCTTGCTGAAGGCCTGGATGAAGCTGGCGGTCGGCGCGGCCACGGCCATGTCGCAGGTCAGGGCCAGCGACGCACCCGCGCCTGCCGCCACGCCATTGACGGCGGCCACCGTCGGCATGCGCAGTGCCAGCAGGCGGCGCGCCGTCGGGTTGAAGGCCTGCTCGATCAGCGGCCCCGGGTCGGCGCGCTCCATCAGGTTGGGGCCGGGCGTGAAATCAAACTCCGACAGGTCGGCGCCGGCGCAAAAGGCCCGGCCCGCGCCGGTGATGACGAGCGCACGGATCGCCGGATCGGCTTCGGCCTGGTCCAGCGCGGCCCACAGGTCGTGGTGCATCTGGCGGCTGAAACTGTTCAGCGCCTGCGGGCGGTTGAGCGTCACGACGGCAACGGCGCCCTGGGCGGCATACAGCACCGTGGATTCGGTGCGGGGTTCGGATTCTGGATGGGTCATGGTTTTCTCCTGCCTTGAATTTAGCATTGCCGCCAGGCCTGGGCCGGCCCGGTTCTCACTGCCCTGCGGGGATGGCATGATGAAAGGCTTTACAAGGACCGAACCATGACCTATGAAACGATTGTGACGTCTACCCAAGGCCCCGACTCCCGCCAGGCAGGCATCATCACGCTGAACCGGCCCAAGCAGCTCAATGCACTCAACAACCAGCTCATGGACGAGTTGGGCAGCGCGCTGAAGGCCTTTGACGCCGACGACAGCATCGGCTGCATCATCCTGACCGGCAGTGAAAAGGCCTTTGCCGCCGGCGCCGACATCGGCGCCATGGCGCAGTACAGCTTTGCCGATGTCTACAACAACGACTACATCACGCGCAACTGGGAACAAGTCCGCAGCGTTCGCAAGCCGGTGATTGCGGCCGTCAGCGGCTTTGCGCTGGGCGGCGGCTGCGAACTGGCGATGATGTGCGACTTCATCATTGCCGCCGACAACGCCAAATTCGGCCAGCCCGAAATCAAGCTGGGCATCATTCCCGGTGCCGGCGGCACGCAGCGCCTGCCGCGCGCCGTGGGCAAGGCCAAGGCCATGGACCTGGCGCTGACCGGCCGCATGATGGACGCCACGGAAGCCGAGCGCGCCGGATTGGTCAGCCGCGTCGTGCCGCTGGAAAAGTTGATGGACGAGGCGCTGGGTGCGGCCTTGATGATCTGCAGCTACGGCCAGCCGAGCGTGTTTGCCGCCAAGGAAGCGGTCAACCGCGCGTTTGAAAGCGGCCTGAGCGACGGCGTGATGTTCGAACGGCGCCTGTTCCATGCGCTGTTTGCGACCGAAGACCAGAAAGAAGGCATGGACGCCTTCGTCAACAAACGCAAGCCCGTCTTCACGCATCGCTGAAAAATAGCCTCGAAAATTGGCTATAATTCCGCTCTTCAGGTGATATAGCTCAGTTGGTTAGAGCGCAGCATTCATAATGCTGATGTCGGTGGTTCAAGTCCACCTATCACCACCAGATTTCCGGAAAGCCGCTGATTCACTGGATCAGCGGCTTTTTTCATGCCATTTTGTTGGCGTGTACTACACAAAGGTGTTGCACATGGCCGAGATTTCTTGACGATGAATGGCATGTTGCTGATGCGGTTTGCTTTTCGTTTGAAGTTGCTCGGTTGACGTCAGCCGCAGCGTCCCCAAGAAAAAACATCCCCATTGCCTGGCTGCACGGCAACACCTGCAGCGTTACTTGGCGAGGAATACGTTTTCCAGAGCCAAAGTCAGCGAAAGCTACCACTGGTTTCGCAGCGTCCGCAATGCCCCAAAGACCATTTTTGCGTCGGGTTCCTTTGGCAATTCGGGAAAGCTCTCACGCAATTTCGCGATGATGGTGGCGTTTTTCAATCGAAAAAAAGTGTTGTGCTGCTTCTCTTCTTGAAGCGTTGTCACCACGGACGCTGCGGGGTCGTGCCCCGCCACCTCAGTCAAAAGCGTCTGCGCTGCGGCATTGTCGGGTTCACGAGAGAGCGTGAATTTCAGATTGGACTCCATGTAGTCATGTCCGGGATACAGGCGGGTGTCATCGGGCAGCCGGGCCAGTTGATGGACAAAAGTATCGAAAAGGGCGTTGGTGTTGCCGCCGTTATGGGTGTTGCCAGCCCCGGCATTGAACAGTGTGTCACCCGAAAACAAAGCAGGCTGGTCCGTATGGGCCAACAGACAGATGTGGCACAGGGTGTGCCCTGGCGTATCCAAGCACTCCAATTCGACCGTCTTGCCCACCTTGATCACATCCCCCGCCTTCACGCCACGGTCCATTCCGCTGATCCGGCTGCCTGCCTTGTAGTGCGCAATCACTTTTGCACCAGTGGCCGCGACCACGGCCGCATTGCCACCGGTATGGTCGCTGTGCTCGTGGGTGTTGAGCAGCTGGGTGATCTGCCAGCCGCGCACTTTGGCCATCGAAAGGCATTTTTCATGGTCCAGCGGGTCGATCGCCAGGGCTTCACCGGTTTCGGGACAGGCAATCAGGTAGTTGAAATTGCGGTAGGCATTGCCAGTCCAGATGCGTTCGACAATCATGGGCGTCTTTCTCAGTGGGTATGTCACCGTTACATGCGGAAATTTTCTTCCACAGCAGGAGAGTAAACGCAGAATCCTCCAGGCGGCAACCATCAACGCCAAGACTTTGAATGGGTTGATGAAACCAGTAGCCTGGTTCACGCGGCACCAGCGGGAGTTGCTCGGAAAGCGGCTTGATACGCTCGATGGCGAGCAAAAAAAGCTGGCTGTCATCGAGTCGCCAAGCCGTGTTTTCCGGAGTCCCGCAAGGGCCGCCACAAGTTGGGGCCGCGCGGTGGCAACGGGGGCAAACGGGGATTATCCAATGAACAGGTATGCGTTTCGGTGGCACACAACCGCACTGGGCGGCCCCTGGACTGGGTCCCGGGACACGGACCGGTAACAAGGGCCGAACTGTCCAGCGCGTTACGCGTTACAGCCCATGCTGGCCGCGGATGCGCTGAGGGCAAGCAATGGCAACCCGACCTACCGCGGCTTTACACAGATCGCGAACCTCTCGCACGAAGCCCTCAACCTGCGCGCAGGCGTGCGCGTCAGGGGGGCCGTCCAGGTGGTCCAGAACGTCAAAGCGCATCACGGCAGCCTCAAGCCGTGGCTGCAACGCTTGCACGGTGTTGCCCATGTTGTCTGGACAGCTACCTGCGCTGGTTTCGCCCCCTGGACAACCACCACGCCGCTTTCTTCCTCACAACTCGCAAGCTTCGGGCCCTGTCCTGTTCTAGAAATGACAGGCGGGATTGTCTTCTGTGGGTTGTTGACATCTGTATTTTTGGTACGAATCACAAGGGCAGTGTTTCACCGAACACCCGCCCGCAGGTGAGAGCTGACTGCTTGCAGGGCAAACCCCTGGGTGCGCTTGGTGCAACAAACATTGGTTGGCATCAAAACCCGCGTCCGCAGTTGCCAAGAGAAATTTTCATGCCTTGCCTGTGCAATGACCAAAAGACAGCGAGTGGATGGCCGCTCCACCCGCGAGGATTTTTCTTGGCAACTGTTTTTTTGGTTCAGCCTGGTGGATCAATGTCGGTGAGGCTGCCTTGCCGAAAGACCGGAATGAACAGTTTTCAAACGCAAACGCGCCATCCAGTTGTAGGCCGATGGTGAACACGACATGGTGCTGCGCCAGGAAACCGGACTCAAACGACGCAACGTTTGCTGGCTGATTGCCGCGGTCGGGCGTGCGGTGACGACGCTCCAAGGACCCTGTTGACCTGCGTGGCGGCAAGCCGCAAAGGGGCTTGTGACATAGGAGTATTCTTGCGCCGATGAAAAACCCAGTTCCCAAGCAAAGACTGGAGGCTGATCCCGTGCCCTTTTGCCCGGCCCGCATCTCACGCCCCGGCCTGAATGCGAAGCGCGGACAGAGCGGTCATGTCGTCCACACAACAGAAACCGGACACACGCGCCAAACCTGTCCCCGTGCCGCCATGGCGGTCTGACCCCCGATGTACCCCGGCGAACGTTTCAACAGCATCACGCACCTGGTCGGCGCGGCGCTGGCGCTGGCCGGCGCTGTGGTGCTGGTGGTGCTGGCGGCCCGCCTGGGCGATCCCTGGAAAATCGTCAGCTTCAGCATTTACGGCGTGATGCTGGTCGCGCTTTATGTGTTTTCAACGCTGTACCACAGCGTGCGCGGTCCGGCCAAGAACGTCTTGCGCAAGTTTGACCATTGCTCGATCTACCTCCTGATTGCCGGCACCTACACGCCGTTTGCGCTGGTGTCGTTGCGCGGCGGCTGGGGCTGGTGGCTTTTTGGCGTGATCTGGGGGATGGCGCTGGTGGGCATCGCGCAGGAAATCTGGCTGGCCAAGGGTGCGCGAATCCTGTCGCTGATCATTTATATACTCATGGGCTGGCTCGCCATGGTGGCGGTGATGCCGCTGTGGCGCGCCTTGCGCCCCGCCGGCTTTGCCTGGCTGGCAGCGGGAGGTGCCTGTTACACGCTCGGCATAGTGTTTTACGCCCTGGACCACAAGGTGCGCCACGGCCACGGGCTGTGGCACCTGTTCGTGCTGGCTGGAAGCATCTGCCATTTTTTCACCGTGCTGCTGTATGTGGCCTGACGACCCGGACCGAATGACCGCCTTGACCCGTTCTTTTTTCCATGCCCCGGCCCGTGGCGCTCCTGCGACAAGAAGCAGCGGGCGCAACGCCCTTTAATGCCATGATGCAGCCAACTGCCAGGCTCCACCACAACATCACCATCACACGCGCTGCGGCCGTGTCAGCCCCATGAACACTGCTTTCACCCATACCCACACCTACACCTACACCCCTGCCCCTTCGCCGCGCCGCATCATCGTCGGCATTTCAGGCGCCAGCGGGGCCGTCTACGGCGCACGCCTGCTGCAGGTCCTGCGGGACTTGCCAGGCGTCGAGTCGCACCTGGTGGTGTCCAGCACCGGCTGGCACCATCTGCAGGACGAACTGAACATGGACCGCGACTTCATCGAAGGCATGGCCAGTCAGGTGCATGACGTTCACGACCTTGGCGCCGCCATCGGCAGCGGCCCGCTGGCCTGCAGCGGCATGGTGATCGCGCCGTGCTCGATGCGCACGCTGGCAGCGGTGGCGCACGGGCTGGGCGACAACCTGCTGACGCGCGCGGCCGACATGATGCTCAAGGAACGCCGCCGCCTGGTGCTGCTGACCACGGAGTCGCCTCTGCACCTGACGCACCTGCGCAACATGCTCAGCGTGACGGAAATGGGTGCCATCGTCTGCCCGCCGGTGCCCGCCTTCCACCTGCACCCGGAAACCCTCTGCGACCTCGTCAACGACACGGTGGCCCGCACGCTCGACCTGCTCGATGTGCCGCACAGCCTGTCGCAGTACGGGAACGACATCGAACTGGCCGCAGCGGCCTGACGCCCTGGCGTCAACGGTTTTCGCTTGCGCCGTCTTTCTGCCTGCACGGGCAACAGCCGTCCGACCGGGTCCGGCCGCTTGCCGGGCATCGGCCCTGCAGCCACGGCATCCCGCAAGGCATGGCAGGCCTCAGCCCTGAGATAATGGCCGGCTTTCCCCACTACAGCCTCTGGACACACACCATGAACCGCTGCACACCGCACACCCTGGCCATCCTCGCCGTTCTGGCCGCATCGGCGCTGCTGGTGGCCTGCGCCAAGGACTCCACCGGCGCCACACCTGGCGTCAGGCAATTTCCAGCAGCCGCCCTGCGCGGCGAAATGGTGGTGCTGGCACCGCCGGTTATCACACTGGACGGCAAGGCCGACCGGCTGTCGCCCGGCTCGCGCATCCGCGACGCCAACAACCTGCTGGTGATGTCGGGCGCGCTGGTCAACCAGAAGGTCGTGGTCAACTACCTGCGCGAAAACGCCGGCAATGTCCATGAAGTCTGGATTCTGAGCAGCGCGGAGGCCAGACTGAAGCGACCCAACACCAAGGCGTCCTGGTTCAGCCTGGGTCCCGCCACTGATGTTGGCGCTACCACGGCGACCGTCAAGGCGCCTTGAGGCGCGGCGGCCTTTTCCCAATTTTATCGATCAAATCAGCCTTCCGCGCACTACCCACGGGCGCTAACAGCTATCAATACAGTAGCACATCACCATGAGCAAAAAAGTCTTCATCAAAACCTTCGGCTGCCAGATGAACGAGTACGACTCGGACAAGATGGGCGACGTGCTGCATGCCGCCGAAGGCTACGAGAACACGCAAAACATCGACGAGGCCGACCTGATCCTGTTCAACACCTGCTCCGTGCGGGAAAAAGCGCAGGAAAAGGTCTTCAGCGACCTGGGCCGCGTCAAGCACCTGAAGGAAAAAGGCGTGCTGATCGGCGTCGGCGGCTGCGTCGCCAGCCAGGAGGGCGCGGCCATCATCGCGCGCGCGCCATATGTCGATGTGGTGTTCGGCCCGCAGACGCTGCACCGCCTGCCGCAATTGCTGGCCAGCCGCGCCCGGCTGGGCAAGCCGCAGGTGGACATCAGCTTTCCCGAGATCGAAAAGTTCGACCACCTGCCGCCGGCCCGGGTCGAGGGCGCCAGCGCCTTTGTCAGCATCATGGAAGGCTGCTCCAAGTACTGCAGCTACTGCGTCGTTCCCTACACGCGCGGCGAGGAAGTCTCGCGGCCCTTCGAGGATGTGCTGGTCGAGGTTGCCGGCCTGGCCGACCAGGGCGTGAAGGAAGTCACGCTGCTGGGCCAGAACGTCAACGCCTATCGGGGCACCATGGGCGGCACGGCGGAGATTGCCGACTTTGCCACGCTGCTGGAATACGTCTCGGAGATTCCGGGCATCGAACGCATCCGCTACATCACCAGCCATCCGAATGAATTCACCCAGCGCCTGATCGACGCCTATAGCACCTTGCCCAAGCTGGTCAGCCACCTGCACCTGCCGGTGCAGCACGGCAGTGACCGCATCCTGATGGCCATGAAGCGCGGCTACACCGCCATGGAATACAAAAGCACCATCAAGAAGCTGCGCGCCATCCGGCCCGACCTGGCGATGAGCAGCGACTTTATCGTCGGCTTTCCGGGCGAGACCGAGGACGACTTCGGCAAGCTGATGAAGCTGGTCGAAGACGTCGGCTACGACACCTCGTTCAGTTTCATCTTCAGCCCGCGTCCCGGCACCCCGGCGGCCAACCTGGCGGACGACACGCCGCACGAGGTCAAGCTCAAGCGCCTGCAGCATCTGCAGGCGGTGCTGGACGACAGCGTGCGCGCCATCAGCGCCAGCCGGCTCGGCACGCGCCAGCGCATCCTGGTCGAAGGCACGGCACGCAAGGATGCGAGCGAGCTGATGGGCCGCACCGAATGCAACCGCGTCGTCATTTTGAAGGGCCAGCCGCGCCTGATCGGCCAGATGGTCGATGTGAAGATCATTGAAACCAGCCAGCGCTCCCTGCGCGGCGAAGTGGTCACGCAAGGCGACGCGGTGGCCGCCTGAGCGCGCCTTCCCTGACCCGTCCTTACCTGCCTTTCCAACCCATGCTGCAGCGGTTTTCATTCCGGCCCCTGCTGGTGATCGCCTTCCTGCTGATTGCCGCGCTGCTCGGCACGGCTGCGGTGCGCGCGCTGTTTGCGCTGGAAGACCTGACACGCCAAAGCCGCGACAACGCCGCCCGGGCACTCGACCTGAGCGGCGCGGCGCAGTCGCTGCGCGAGCGCAGCATGTCGATGGAGCGCAGTTCGCGCCAGTCGGTGGTGCTGGACGACCGCATCCTGCGCCAGCGCTTTCGCGACGAGGCGCGCGACGCCAGCGCCATCCTGGCCCGGCTGGCGCAGGAAGCCATACCGGCCGCCCGGGAACGGCCCTGGCGCGAGCACCTGGACACGGTGCTGGACCTGCTGACCGGCCCGCTGGACACGGCACTGGAGCGCGAGCACCAGCTGGCGCAGGAATTTCGCGAACTGGAAAGTATCAACACCGCCATTGCCGTGCAGGTGCAGCAGGCCATCCAGCAGCGCAACCAGTCGCTGCAGGACAAGCTCGAAACCAGCCGCCAGCACCTGGCGCAGCAGGTCACGGGGGCCATCGTGCTGGCGGTCTTCATGGCGCTGGCCTTCGGCGTGTGGTTCACCCGGCCGCTCAAGCGGCTGGAAAACGCCATCGTCGGCCTGGGCGAGAACCGGCTCGACCAGGTGATCGCCATTCACGGCCCGGCCGACCTGGCGCTGGTCGGCGAGCGGCTGAACTGGCTGCGGCTGCGCCTTAGCGAGCTGGATGCGGACAAGTCGCGCTTTCTGCGCCACATCTCGCATGAGCTGAAAACCCCGCTGGCCTCACTGCGCGAAGGCGTGTCGCTGCTGGAAGATGGCGTGGCCGGTCCGCTCAGCCAGGATCAACGTGAAATTGCGCAAATCCTGAAACACAACACCGGCATGCTGCAAAGCCAGATCGAGGACCTGCTGCGCTTCAATACCGCCGCCTTCGAGGCGCGCCAGCTGCACCGCCGCACCGTGGACCTGCTGCAGCTCATCGAAGAGCAGGTCGATGCGCAGCGCCTGCAATGGCGCGCCCGCGAGTTGAAGGTGGTGGTCGGCGGCGAGCCGCTGAAAATGGAAGTGGACCCGGAAAAAATAGGTACCGCGCTGGCCAACCTGCTGTCCAACGCCATCCGCTACTCGCCGCTCAAAGGTACCATTGAACTTTCACTGAGGCAGCAGCCTGGCCTGGTGCATATCGACATCCGGGACCAGGGTGCCGGTGTCGCGCCAGCGGACCGGGAACGGATTTTCGAGCCCTTTTACCGGGGCGAACGCCAGCCGCAAGGTGGCGTTCGCGGCAGCGGGATCGGGCTGTCGATCGTGCAGGAATACATCGCCGCGCATGGCGGACGCATCGAGTTGCTGCCGCAGGAAGCGGGCTCCCATTTCAGAATCGAGTTTCCCCATGTTTACAAGAGCTGAGTTCTTTGCGCGCTTCGGCCGGATTGGCTTACGCCTGTCAAGCGCTGGTCTGGCGGCTGCCTTGCTGACGGCCTGCTCGCTGGTGGGCCCGCCGCAAGGCGTTCAGCAGCCCGCAGCGCCGGCCCCGGCGACGCCGGCCAGCAGCGCCGCCGCCGCTAACGGCAACGCAGCGGCGCCGTCCCCGCTTTCGGCAGACACGGGGCCAGCGCCCGAACGCGACGCGGTAGTTCGGGTGCTGGCCCATGCAGACCGGGTCCGTTCGATGTCCACCGCAGAACTGAGTCAGGAAGTCGCGCGGCTGGGCAATCCCTACCTTCCGGCCAGCCAGCTGCAGCTGGCCATTGTGCTCAGCCAGTTGCGCCAGACGCCGGAGCTGGTACGGGCGCAGGAGGTGCTGACGCGGCTGCTGGCCAATCCCGATGCCCAGGCCCAGGTGCTGCATCCGCTGGCCCGCCTGCTGGCCGCCCGCTATGGCGAACAGCGCCGCCTCGAAGACCTGCTGGAAAAACAGAACCAGCAAACCCGCGAGGTCCAGCGCCGGCTCGACCAGACCAACGAAAGGCTGGAAGCGCTCAAGGCGATTGAGCGCAGCCTGACCAGCCGCGCGGCCGCACCGGTGGCACCGGCTGCGTCGGCACCCGCCAGCCGTGGCCGCACGCCCGCGCCATGAGTCCTGCGCTTGACACACTCTCGCCAACGGCAGCCAACCTGCTGGTGGTGGACGACGACGCCGACATGCTTCGGCTGCTCACCATGCGCCTCACGGCAGCGGGCTACCGTGTCACGGCCGTCACTTCGGCCGAGGCCGCGCTGACCGAGCTCCAGCTCAAGCGGCCCCAGCTGGTGCTCAGCGACGTGCGCCTGCCCGGCAAGGACGGGCTGGCGCTGTTCGACGACATCCGCATCCTGCACCCTTCCCTGCCGGTGATCCTGCTGACTGCGCACGGCACCATTCCCGACGCGGTCGAGGCCACCGAGCGCGGCGTCTTCACCTACCTGACCAAGCCCTTCGATGGCAAGGGCCTGCTCGACAAGATTGCCGAAGCGCTGTCGCTGAGCGCGCCGGCCCATCCGTCCCGGCAGGGCAGCGCCGAGGCCTGGCAAACCCGCCTCATCAGCCGCTCCAGCCGCATGGCCGAAGTGCTGGCCGAAGCCCACATGGTGGCCGGCACTGATGCCAGCGTGTTGCTGCGTGGCGAAAGCGGCACGGGCAAGGAGCTGCTGGCCCAGGCGATCCACCAGGCCAGCCCGCGCGCCGCCAAGCCCTTTATCGCGGTCAACTGCGGCGCCATTCCCGAGGCATTGCTCGAATCCGAACTGTTCGGCCATGTCAAGGGCGCTTTCACCGACGCGGTGAGCAACCACAAGGGGCTGTTCCAGGCGGCCGACGGCGGCACGCTGCTGCTGGATGAAATCGGCGACATGCCGCCAGCGCTGCAGGTCAAGCTGCTGCGGGTGCTGCAGGAGCGAGAAGTTCGCCCGGTGGGCGCCAGCCAGTCGATTCCGGTCGATGTGCGCATCATCTCGGCCACGCACCGCGACCTGGATGACGCCATGGAGGCCGGCGATTTCCGCGCCGACCTGTACTACCGGCTCAATGTCGTGACATTGAGCCTGCCGCCCCTGTCTGACCGCCGCGAGGACATTCCGCTGCTGGCCAACCATTTCCTGGTCACGCTGGCGGCCAAGTACCACAAGCGCCTGAGCGGCTTTGCGCCCGAGGCGCTCAAGGCCCTGAGCACCGCGGCCTGGCCGGGCAATGTGCGCCAGCTCTACAACGTGGTCGAGCAGGTCTGCGCCCTGTCGAGCACGCCGCTGGTGCCGCTGGCGCTGGTGCAGCGCGCCCTGCGCTCGCCGAGCATCCAGGTGTTGACCTTTGCCGAGGCCAAGCAGCGCTTCGAGCGCGACTATCTGGTCGGCCTGCTCAAGCTGACCGATGGCAACGTGGCCGACGCCGCCCGGCTGGCCGACCGCAACCGCACCGAGTTTTACCGGCTGATGCAAAAACACGGCCTCACACCCGGCCACTTCAAGCCCGGCAGCTCGCAGCCTTCGCCGGAGTGAGTCGCTTTCTGGCGACACGCTAAGCCGTTGATTTAAAACAACTTTCAGATCCTCCCCGGAATCTTGTCGCTGGCTGGCGACAAAAACCGGGGTTTTCGCGCTTTTTGCCCGGATTTTCACTGCCGAAAATCATATTTTTCATACAAGCTATTGATTTTAAAAGGTTTTTAGAAGCTGGCACAGGGTTTGCCCTAGTGATTCCATGCAAGCCTTTTTTCATCATTTACAACCTGCCGGCGCGCCAAGCTGGCAGGTGTCTTTTTCAGCCATGGCCTGCGCCGCCGTGCTGGCCCTGGGCAGCAGCCCGGCAATGGCGTGGAGTCTTGAAGATGTCGCCAAACTCGCCAGCCAGCGCGCGAAAGCACCGTTCAAGCCAGCGTCGCAGGCCGTGCCAGCCGAGCTGGCCAAGATGGAGTACGACGACTACCGCGACATCCGCTTCAAGCCGGAGAGCACGCTGTGGCGCGCCGACAAGCTGGCGTATGAAGCCAACTTTTTTCATGTCGGCCGGCATGGCGACTCGGTTCGTGTCCATGAAATCACCGCCGCAGGCGTCAAGCGCATTCCCTACGACCCGGCCCGCTTCAACTTTGGCAAAAACAAGCTGTCGCCGAAAAGCTGGGGCGACCTGGGCTATGGCGGCGTGCGCTTTTTCAGCAACCTGAACTCGCCGACCTACAAGGACGAGCTGATTGTTTTTTCGGGCGCCAGCTACTTCCGGGCGCTGGGCTCCGGGCAGCTGTACGGCCTGTCCGCGCGCGGCCTGGCGGTGGACACGGCCGGTCCGGGCCAGGAAGAATTCCCGCGTTTCACCGACTACTGGCTGGAAAAGCCCACCGCCGAAGGCGCACCGCTGACGATCTATGCCCTGATGGATTCGGAGCGCATGACTGGCGCCTACCGCTTTGATGTCAAGCCCGGCGAGCAGACGGTGACCGAAGTGCGCGCCCGCCTGTTCATGCGGCCCACCGACAAGCCGGTCACCACCTTGGGTATCGCACCGCTGACGAGCATGTTTTTCTTTGGCGAAAACCAGCCGCGTCCCGGCGACTTCCGGCCTGAAGTGCACGACTCGGACGGCCTGATGATTGCCACCGATGACGGCAAGGGCGGGGGCGAATGGCTCTGGCGCCCGCTGCAAAACCCGGCATCGCCGCTGGTCACTTCGTTCAGCATGCAAAAACTCAAAGGCTTTGGCCTGATGCAGCGCGACCGGGCTTTTCGCAGCTACGAAGATACCGAAGCGCGCTACGAACAGCGCCCCAGCGCCTGGGTGACGCCGCTGAAAGACTTTGGCGCCGGCCGTGTCGAACTGCTGCAATTTGCCACGCCCGACGAAACCCACGACAACGTGGCCGCCTACTGGGTGCCGGAAAAAATGCCGGCCGCCGGCGAGCCGCTGGACCTGGCTTACCAGATCGCCTGGCAGGGCAAGAACCAGCAGTTGCCGCCCAACGGCTGGGTGACGCAGTCACGCCGCGGCATCGGCTATAGCAAGCTCGGCGCCGACGCGCTGGGCCAGCAGATCCAGTTTGTCGTTGATTTTGCCGGTCCAGCCCTGGACGCCCTGCCTGAAAGTGCCAAGGTCGAGGCCGTCACCACGGCGGGCAGCAATGCCCGCGTGGTCGAAAGCCTGGCCTACCGCAACCCGGCCACCGGCGCCTGGCGCATGACCCTTCGCGTCGAGCGGCTCAAGCCAGCCAACGCCGCCGAGCCGGTCCAGCCGATTGAACTGCGCGCCTTTCTCCAACACAACCAACAAACCCTGAGCGAAACATGGACCAACCTGATCACCAACTGAATCGGCGCAGCCAGCTGCGTGAAGAGCGTCATCCCAATGCGGTCACCGCACCGCAGGTGCACCGGGGCTCGATGGCGCCGCGTCCGTGGCGCGGTTTCTGGAACAGCCTGGGCACGGCGGCGCTGCTGCCGGTGCTCAGGCTCACCGGCCGCAAGACGCTCGAACAACCGGCATCCGCCAAGGCGATGGCGCCGTGGCAGCATGCCGCCAGGCGCCGCCGCACAGTGTTCATGCTCTTGACACTGATCAGCACGGTGATGGCGACGGGGCTGTTTGCCGACATGCAGCCGGTCTATGACAACGCCTTCCTGCAATACGGCCAGCTGGCTTTGTTTGCGCTGCTGTCGGCCTGGGTGGTCACTGGCTTCATGACGGCGATGATGGGTTTTTACGTCACCCTGTTCGGCGACGCCCACACCCTGTCGGCCAAAAAAGTCCAGCACCATACGCTGGACAAGTCCACGCGCACCGCCATCATCATGCCAATCTGCAACGAGGACGTGAGCACCGTGTTCGCCGGCCTGCGCGCCACCTGCGAATCGGTCGCAGGGACGGCACACGTGCAGAATTTCGACGTCTTCGTGCTGTCCGACAGCAACGACCCGGCGATCATCAAGGCCGAACGCGCTGCCTGGGAATATCTGCGCGGCCAGCTCGCCAGTCAGCCCGACCAGCCGCAGATCGAGGTCTATTACCGCCTGCGCAAGCGCCGCACCGACCGCAAGGCCGGCAACGTGGCCGACTTTTGCCGCCGCTGGGGCAAGGACTACCGCTACATGGTGGTGCTCGACGCCGACAGCGTGATGAGTGGTGACTGCCTGGTGTCCATGGTCAAGCTGATGCAAGCCAACCCCAGCGCCGGCATCATCCAGACCGCCACCCAGGCCATCGGCCATGTGACGCTGCATGCGCGGGCGCAGCAGTTCGGCTCGCGCGTGACCGGCCGCCTGTTCACGCTGGGCATGCAGTTCTGGCAGATGGGCGAGTCCCACTACTGGGGCCACAACGCCATCATCCGCATCGAGCCCTTCATGCAGCACTGTGCGCTGGACCGCATCAAGGGCACCGGCGGCATGGCCGGCAGCATCATGTCGCACGACTTCGTCGAGGCCGCCTTGATGCGCCGCGCTGGCTACCACGTCTGGCTGGTCGCCGACCTGATCGGCAGCTACGAGCAGCAGCCGCCTGATTTGCTGGCCGAGTTGCAGCGCGACCGCCGCTGGTGCCAGGGCAACCTGCAGAACTCGCGCCTGATCGCCGAGCCCGGCATGCACCCGGTGCACCGCTCGATGTTTGCCACCGGTGCCATGGCTTATCTGTCGGCGCCGCTGTGGCTGTGCTTCATGACCATGGGCACGGCGTTGTGGCTGTCGGGCTCGCCGATGGTCAGCAACTGGGATGTTTTGCCCGGCGAACTGCTGTCGCTGTGGGCCTGGACGCTGTCCATGCTGTTTTTACCGCGCATCCTGGGCATCGTGGCTGTGCTGTTCAAGGGCCAGCAGCAGGCTTATGGCGGCACCGCCAGCCTGCTGCGCAGCGCACTGCTCGAGACGCTGATCGCGTTGCTCCAGGCGCCCATCCGCATGCTGGCGCACTCGCTGTTCGTCGTCATCGCGCTCACAGGCCTGAAGCTGGAATGGAAATCGCCCCCGCGCGAAGCCGCCGCCGTGCCATGGCGCCATGCGCTGGCGCAGCTTGCGCCCATGAGCAGCGTGGTCCTGGTGCTCGCCGCCGGCATTGCGATGATCGACGCCAGCGCGCTCATCTGGCTGCTGCCGGTCGGCTTGCCACTGCTGCTGTCGATTCCGATGACTGTCCTGACCAGCAAGGTCGGCGTGGGCACGGCGATGCGGGCGCAGAACTATTTGCTGATTCCGGAAGAAACGCGCTCGCCCGCCGTGCTGCGCCGCGCCTGGCTGCATGCCAGCCAGCTTGCCAAGCCGCGACTGAAAGCAGCCTGAGGGTCAAGCGCGCAATAACAAATTTTGCAGGATGCTATTTTTTTCATAGCTAGAGAAGCATTCGGAATAAGCGCAAGAGCCTTTTTTCTTTTGAAAAAAGGTTCTTTCTGCTTTTGCTGGCTTTGAGTAACCCGGAAAACCACAGAAACAATAAAATTGATAAAATGTAACTTATGCCTATATTTTGTCAGCAAAGCAATGCCCAGAACATCAACCCGCCCTTCTCTGATGGGTTACTCAAACGACCCATGAAACTCTCCACGTTCATCACCGCCCATCTTGAGAAAATCCTTGTCGAGTGGGACGCTTTTGCCCGAACGCTGTTTGCGGCATCGCCTGCCCCGCCGCATCACATCCTGCGCGACCATGCCGGGGAAATCCTGCAGGCAATCGTCGTTGACATTGAAACGCACCAGACGGCAGCGCAGCAGACTGAGAAGTCCAAGGGCCAGGCCGATGAAAACGTTAGCAAGAAGAGCGCGGCAGCCATTCACGGCACACTGCGCCAGGCCAGCGGTTTCACACTGACCCAGCTCACCGCTGAATACCGGGCCTTGCGCGCCACCGTGCTCAGGCTGTGGATGCCGCACATGCAACTGGGCACGCCCGAAAGCGTGACCGACATGATGCGCTTCAACGAAGCCATGGACCAGGCGCTGGCCCAATCGGTGGTGACGTATTCTGAAAACGCCGACCGCACGCGCGACACCTTCCTGGCCATTTTGGGCCACGACTTGCGCAGCCCGTTGTTCACGATGAAACTGGCAGGCAGCTACCTGATACGGCCCGCCATTGGCACGGAAGGCACCCGCGAGATGGGCGCCCGCGTGGCCCGCAGCGCCGCCAACATGACCGCCATGGTCAAGGATTTGCTGGAATACGCGCGCACGCAACTGGGGGGCGAAATCCCGCTTACCCTGCGCCCCGAGAACATGGCCAGCATCTGCCAGGCGGCACTGGATGACGCCCAGGCCGGCTACCCGGACTGCCCTTTTGAGCTGGAAGCGTCGGGTGATTTGTCGGGTGCTTTCGACAGTGCGCGCCTGCAGCAGCTCTTTTCAAACCTGCTCAACAATGCAGCGCAGTACCGCGACGACACGCGCGCGGTCACGATCACAGCCGTGGGCCAGGCCGATTCGATCACGGTACAGGTGTGCAATCACGGCCCGGTGATTCCCGCCCCGTCGCTGCAAGCCATTTTCGATCCCCTGGTTCAGCTCTCGGTCGAATCAGGGCTGCTGGAAGGCGCCCCTTCGAGCAGCCTGGGACTGGGGCTTTTCATCGCCCGGGAAATCACCATGGCCCACGGCGGCGCCCTCTCAGTGGCGTCGAACGAGCATTCCGGCACGGTATTTACCGTCAAACTCCCGCACGCGCCGGTTGCGCCGCAGGCCAAGGCGTAAGAAAGCAGACCCCGCTGCCCCAATGCAGGGCAGGCTCCCGGCACCAACTCAAGCCGGCGTTTTGGGGTCAGACTCATCACGCAAGGTGGGCTCGCCCGACAAGATTCCATGGTAATTTGTCAGCGCCTTGCCGATCTTGATACCGTCATCGGCGATGTCAAAGAAACGAATTTCTTTGCTGTGGTTGCTGGCCCGAACCTTCACGACCGAGATCACGCGCTTGAACTGCCCGCCAAGTTCAACGTAGCGCAGCATCAAGATGGCATCGGTCAAAAACGCATTGCTGTACGACGAAAAGCGCAGGTCGGTGTAGCGGTCTTCGAGCTCGGCGGTCATCAAGACCGTCACGCCCATGTTGGTCAGCACCGACGTCAGGCGGTACAGGGACTCGCGAAAGTTCTCTTGAAAAATTGACGCCAGCGCCAGTTCGAACGCCGACAGCGAATCAATCACCACCCGCTTGGCCTTGGTTCTTTTGATCAGGCTGACCAGGTCATGCATGATTTCGTCGATGGACAGGTCAAGCGCGCGCGTATCAATGACCGACACCTTGCCGCTTTCAATCAGCTTCTGAAGCCGGCTGTCGAGCAACTGGCTGGGGCTTTTTTCAAATGCGGCAATCACCCCCGACTCGCCCAGCCGCACACCTGCGGCCAGAAACTCGGTGCTTAGCTCGCTTTTTCCACTGCCGCTTGGTCCCACCACCAGCAGGGAATAACCCACCGGCAGGCCCCCGCCCATCATCTTGTCGAGCAGCGGCACGCCCATCGTCAGGCGCTGGTTGCTGGGTAATTGTTTTTTCTGGCTGCCGTCGTCCTTCAGAATGACGCGCGGGAACACCTCGACCCCCTCATCGGTGATGCGAAAGGTGTGCAAACCGGGCCGCTGCGCTTGACCCCGCATTTTGACCACCTGCAGCTTGCGCACCATCGCGTCGCGGTGGACATGCTGGGACATCCAGACAATGCCGTCAGCCACGGTGAATACCGGGCTTGAATTTTCTTCCTGCGCCGGGTATTCGCCGATCAGAAAAGTTGTAGCTTGCCAGCTGGTCATCTGCACACCGAGCGCCTGAATAAAGTGCTGCAATCCCCACGCACTGTCGTCTCTGAAATCCCTGACCGGCTGCACCATCGAACGGAACGAATCCACGAACACCAGGCTGGGCGAAAAGATTTCCACCTCTTCAACGATGCGGGCCAGCACGCGGTCAAATTCTCCGTCGAGCAGGTCGCCCGAAAGGTTGACAAACTTGATGGACGTGTTGATCTTGTCGATGTCAAAGTGGGGAAACTGCTGCTGGTAACGCAGCATCTTGAGCGGCGGCTCGCCCAGCACGGTAAAAAACAGCGCGCGCCGGTGCGGGTTGGCCAGCGAGAACATGATCTGGTGCGCCATCGTGGTCTTGCCCGAGCCGGGCGTGCCGGCAATCAGGTTGAAGGAAAATTCCGGTATGCCACCGCCCAGCAGTTCATCCAGTCCGGCAACCCCTGTTGGCAGTTGGCGTATGGTTACTCTTTTACTCATTTTGGAAAGTCCTTAGCGGATGTGTCGAAAGTCTTGTCATTCCAGGCCGAGTGCAAAAGATGAGTTGTTAATTCCTCGCCTATCAATGAAGCGAGTACATCCAGAAAAATGGTGAACAGCGCGAGGCTGCCAAACCGGGCCTCGGCTGCATCCTGCTGCGAAAGGACGGCCTGCAAGTGAGTGAAACGCTCCTGGATGGCAGATTTTGTGAGGTCTGGCGCAATCCAGGGATGCAGCCTGGACGCCAGGCGCAGGCTGCGCGTGTAAAGCGGCTTGAAACCGCCCTCGCCAATGATTGAAATCAGTTGGGGCGCCAGCCGCTCCCAAAGGTGCAGGGTAACGTTTGCCACCGTTTCAGGAAGCGTGGTCAGCGCCGCTTCTATCAGTTGGCTGCGCGTAGGTTCAGTATTTTCCATGGGTCAGGTGATGGCGTCTGAAGGGAAATTTTTTGAAATCAGCGCCTCCAGCATCTCCATGGAAACCGGCTTGATCAAATAATGGTCGAAACCCACTTCCTTGGCATGGACCAGGTAGCCCTGCTGGTCGTAGCCCGTGATGGCCACGCAGAAAGGCTTGGGCACCAGCTGCAGCGCCCGGATTCGGCGGATCACCTCATAGCCATTCATGGTCGGCAAGCCGATATCGGAGACCACGATGTCGTAAAGACCATCTTTTGCCATGGCAAGCCCGTCCAGGCCGTTGTAGGCAGAATCGACAGCATGACCATAGAGCGTCAGGCAGCTATTGAGCGTTGCATTGGCATCAAGGTTGTCTTCAATCACCAGTATCCGGCAAGGCCGGGCCGGATGGGCATCGATGGTCAGGTGGGCTTCAGAGGCCATGGCTTGTGCGGACACTGGCAGCTCAACGATGAACTCGCTGCCGCAACCCACTCCCTGACTGCGTACCTGCACAGTGCCGCCATGCATTTGCACCAGCGTACGCACCATGGACAGCCCGATGCCCAGCCCGCCTTGCGAACGGTCCAGCGTGTTGCTTGCCTGCGTGAACAGGTCAAAAATGAAAGGCTGGACTTTTGGATCAATGCCGATGCCCTGGTCCTTCACGCAAATGCGCACCGTGCCAGCCTCAGACAGGCGCGCCGACACGGTGATGGATGCCTGGCGCGGCGAAAACTTGCTGGCATTGATCAGGAGGTTGGAGAACACCTGCGACAGGCGCACTCCGTCGCCATCAAGCGTGACGGGCTCGCCCGGCAGGTCAACGATCAGTTGCTGGCCGAGCTTGAGGAAATGCGGCTGGCTGATTTCAGCCGCGCTTTGCACAATGCCGCTCAGCACCAGCAAGCCTTTTTCAAGAGTGATTTTTCCGCTGTTGACACGCGCTGCGTCGAGCAAGTCTTCCAGCAGCCGCTTCATGTGGGCGATTTGCCGGGCAATGATTTGCTGGATGTCAGGCAGCAGCGGATGGGCCGTGGAAATTTTTCCGAGCATTTCGGCCGCCAGTGCGATGGGCCCCAGCGGGTTGCGCAATTCGTGCGCCAGCATCGACAAGAATTCTGTCTGCCGCTCCACCGAGGCTTCGGCCTGATCCTGCAAATCCTGCGCCCGCAAGGAAGCAATCACCAAGTGCTCATTGGCTTCACGCAGCATGCTGGCCAGCTCCTGCGGGATTTCTTGGCTTTCTGGAAAAGAGGAATTTTTATGTGGCTGCAATCAATGACCTTTCCTTGAACAAACCATCTGCCGATGATCGCAGGGTAGAACCTGATTTTCATGGGAGTCAGCGGGTAACCACTTACAGATTTCGGCAACAACAAACAGAAAGTTTTATTTGAAACGCCGAACAGTCAAGTGTGGTCATGATTTTTTCAAAGTCAAGCCATTACCCTTTTGGTTTCAGGAGTGAATTGCTTCAAAGCTTGGGCGCCTGGACGCGACGAAACATGAGTTTTCGTAACTTCCAAGGGAAAACCCATGAACTCATCGCCAGTGAACCGCAGGACGCGTCTCCCGGGTGGAGTATCAGCCGGCACAACGTAGAGCAGTTGTCCTACATTTTCAGCGCGGTGCGAATGTTGCGGAACACCTGGGACGCTTTTGCAGCCTGCACGACCAAAAATGCTCGATGCTATTGAAAAAATAGCATCATGCGCATATACGGAGTGCGCCAGGGCCTGTTTTGATCTAAAAGCCAGCATTTCAAAACTTCGGCATGCCCTTCATGCCGCCCATGCGCTTCATCATCTTCATCATGCCGCTGCCCTTCATCTTTTTCATCATGCCCTGCATCTGCTCGAACTCGCCCAGCAGGCGGTTGACTTCCTGAACATGCACGCCCGAGCCGTTGGCGATGCGGCGCTTGCGCGTTGCCTTGATGAGGTCGGGCTTGCGGCGCTCCAGCGGCGTCATGCTCAGGATGATGGCTTCCTTGCGCTTCATGTCCTTTTCGGCCTTGTCCATGTCGATGGCGCCGGCCTTGGCCGCCATCTGCGTTGGCAGCTTGTCGAGCAAGCTGCTCAAGCCGCCCATATTTTTCATCTGCTGGAGCTGGCTTAAAAAGTCGTTCAGGTCAAACCCGTCGCCGGACTTGATCTTGGCGGCGAGCTTTTGCGCTTCGGCCATGTTGACGCCCGAAGCCATCTGCTCGACCAGCGCGACGATGTCGCCCATGCCCAAAATACGCCCGGCGTGGCGTTCGGCGTCGAACACTTCCAGGCCGTCGAGCTTTTCGCTGGTGCCCGAGAACTTGATCGGCGCGCCGGTGATCTGGCGCACCGACAGCGCCGCGCCGCCGCGCGAGTCGCCATCGGTCTTGGTCAGGATGATGCCGGTCAGCGGCAACGCTTCCTTGAACGCCTTGGCGGTGTTGACGGCATCCTGGCCCTGCATGGCATCGACCACGAACAGCGTTTCGACCGGCTTGAGGATGGCATGCAGTTCCTTGATTTCATTCATCAGGATTTCGTCAATCGCCAGCCGGCCGGCGGTATCAACCAGCAGCACGTCAAAGAAATGCCGGCGCGCGTAGTCGAGCGCGGCGCGGGCGATGTCGGCCGGCTTCTGGTCGGGCGAGCTGGGGAACCATTCGGCACCCGCCTGCTTGGTGACGACTTTCAGCTGTTCGATGGCGGCCGGCCGGTACACGTCGCCCGACACCGTCAGCACTTTTTTCTTGCGCTTTTCAATCAGGTGCTTGGCCAGCTTGGCGGTGGTGGTGGTCTTGCCCGCGCCCTGCAGGCCGGCCATCAGGATCACGGCGGGTGGCTGCGCGGCCAGGTTGATGTCGCTGACGCCTTCACCCATGGTGGCGGCGAGTTCCTTGCTGACGATGCCGACCAGCGCCTGGCCGGGTGAGAGCGAGCCCATCACCTCCTGGCCCATGGCTTTTTCCTTGACGCGGGCAATGAAGTCCCGCACCACCGGCAGGGCCACGTCGGCCTCCAGCAGCGCCATGCGCACTTCGCGCAGCATGTCCTGGACATTGGATTCGGTGATGCGGGCCTGGCCGCGCATTTCCTTGACGAGGCGGGATAACTTGTCGGTAAGGGCTGTAGCCATGAAGTGGTGTCCTGAAACGGGCGCTGCGGGGGAGCCAAAGGCCGGAGGAGACCGGGCCAGGCGCTAAACTCTGCGAATGATTTTAGCTTTCAGCAGTGGATGGGGTCTCGGGGCGGCAGCTGGTGCGGCGGCGGCCTATGCAGTGCTTGCACTGGCGACGCCCCGTCTGGGCGAAGGGGCCCTGCGCGGCCTGCTGCTGGCGGCCTGGGGACTGCATGCGCTCACGCTGGTCGAGGCCCTGCTTGGCACGCCTCCTCGTTTTGGTTTTGCCCCGGCAATCTCCATGACGGTCTGGCTGGTGCTGACGGTGTATGCAGTGGAACGCAGGCTGTTTCCGCAGCTTCATGCCCATTGGGCGCTGGCCGGACTGGGCAGCGCCGCCGTCATCCTGTCGCTGGTTTTCCCGGGCACCAGCTACCACGTGATCGCCTCGCCGTGGCTGCCTCTGCACTGGGCCCTGGGCATTGCCTCCTACGGGCTGTTTGCGGTGGCCGTGGTGCATGGCTGGCTGATGGTGCGGGCCGAGCGCGCCATCCGGCAGGCCGAGCAAAGCGACACCGGCGTTCCCCTGCTGACGCTGGAACGCCTCACCTTCCGGTTTGTCGAAGCCGGCTTCGTGCTGCTGTCGGCCACCTTGGCTGTGGGCTGGCTGTTTGCCGAAACCCTGTATGGTCCCGGTCTGGGCTGGAAATGGGACCACAAGACGATTTTTTCACTGCTGGCGTGGGCCGTCTTCGCCGGCTTGCTGATCGGGCGCGCACGGCTGGGCTGGCGCGGCCTGACGGCCGTTCGCGTGCTTTACCTGGGTTCCGGACTGCTGCTGCTGAGCTATGCCGGTTCGCGCTTTGTGCTTGAAGTCATCCTGAGGCGGGCATGAAATACTTGCTCGTCATTCTCCTGATCCTGGTGGTTTTCTGGCTTTGGCGCAGCGGCCGGCCGGGTCCGAAAAAGGCAGCGCCGCCGCGTCGCACACAAAGCAAGTCCTCAGAGAAAAAAGAAATCACCGAAATGGTCGCCTGCGGTTTCTGCCACGTTCACCTGGCCAAGTCTGAAGCCCTGATCGGGCGTGACGGCTTTTACTGCAGCGAGGCACACCGTCGTGAGGCCGGGGCCTAGATGAGAGGGCCGATGCTGTTCTGGCGAAACACAACAGAAAACGCCGCTGGCGCCTGGGAGCCGGAAACCGCGCAGGGCTCCTTCGGGCGACTGTGGGGCATGTTCCTGAATGCCCGCGTCGCCATCGCAGCCGTGCTGGTCATCTTGCAAGAGGCGCTCCAGGCCCTGGGCACGCCGCTGAACTTCTGGACGCTGGCAGTCTGTATTGCCTATCTTGGCGCAACACTGGCCGTTCGCCTCTGGGCCCCCCCCCGCCCGCTTAACAGCACGTTTGACGGATTCTGGGTATTGACCATCGGCGTGGATGTGATGGTGTTCTCGCTGCTCAACTTTTACCAGGCGAGCGTCCCGAATTACACGCCGCTTTTTGCGCTGCCGGTGTTGCTGGCTTCGGTGCTTGGCCCCATCGTGCTGGCTTTTGGCACGGCAGCCAGCGTGACACTGCTGCTGCTGGCCGACGCCGCAGGGACTGCAGTGCAAGGCGGCGGTGAAGTCAACGCACGTCTTTTGCAGGCAGCGTTGAGCGGCTCCGGATTTTTTCTCGTGGCCCTGCTCGCCAACCAGCTGGCCACGCGGCTCGCACGGGAAGAAAAACTGACCAAGGAAAGCCAGTCGGCTGCCCGCATGCAGATACAGGTCAATGAACTGGTGGTGGCCACACTCGCGGAAGGCGTGCTGGTCATGGATGGCAATGGCTTTGTACGCTCAGCCAATCCTGCGGCACGACGCCTGCTGGCCGCACAGGAAACAGCGTTCCCAGCGCCTTTCAAGCTGGGCGCACAATCAGCCTGGCAACCATTGGTCGAGTTGATGCAACATACTTTTGCACAACAATCGGCGTATGAAAGCAACATCAGCCTCGTCCATCCGGGCCTGAACGCCAGACGCCTGCAGGTTCGTTCCCGGCTGACCGAGTCAAGAGACGGCCCGCATGAAAGCCTGTGCGTGATGTTTCTGGAAGACCTGCGTGAAATGGAGGCCCGCGTTCGGATTGAGAAGCTGGCGGCCATGGGGCGCATGTCGACTGCGGTGGCGCATGAAATCCGCAACCCGCTGGCCGCCATTGCACAGGCCAATGCACTGCTTGAAGAAGACCTGCAAGAGGCAAGCCAGCGCCAGCTCACCGCAATGATTGCTCAAAACGCCCAGCGCCTGGCAAAAATCGTTGATGAAGTGCTCGACATATCGCGCGCGCAGCAGGAAATTCCGGCACCGCAGACCACCAGCCTGTGGCTTGACGAAGCGGCGCGGCGGATCGCGAATGATTGGGCCCGGCAAAATGCAAGCTCCGGACAATTGCGCATCTGCACCGACTGCGCGAACACGGAAGTCGGCTTTGACGACGACCATTTGCGGCGCCTGATGCTCAACCTGCTCGACAATGCCTTGCGCTACACCAGTGGCGCAGCCCAGGGGATTGAAGTCAGCACCCAGCGGGTGGCGCCAGGCCAGGCCAGGCTGTCAGTCTGGAGCGATGGCCAGACGCTGGAGGAAACCGTCCAGGCCCATCTGTTCGAGCCTTTCTTCTCGTCCGAAAGCCGGTCTACCGGGCTGGGCCTGTATATCTGCCGCGAACTGTGCGAGCGCTACGGCGCCCAGATCGGTTACCAGCGGGTGCCGCGGGAAAATATCCAGGGCAATGAATTTTTCATCATGTTCCAGCCTGCGTCACAGCGCCTGCGCACCGAGCTGCCGAGCATGGATTCCGTCCTCGTCTGAAAAATCATGCATTCGCAAGCACCCGCACCCTTACCCTTACCCGCCCGCATCCTGATCGTTGACGACGAGCCCGACTTGCGCACCCTGTACGAGTTGACGCTGCTTCGGCAGGGCTACCGCATAGAAGCCGCCGGCACGATTCAACAGGCTCGCGAACATCTTGGAGCCGCCCGGTTCGATGCGGTGATCACCGACATGCGCCTGCCTGACGGGCTGGGGCTTGAACTGCTGCGCGAACTGGCCCAACAGCAACGCGCAGAACGCTGCGTGGTCATCACGGCGCACGGTTCGGCCAAAAATGCGGTCGAGGCACTGAAGGCCGGGGCCTTTGACTACCTCACCAAACCGGTTGACCTCCAGCAGTTCCGCAGTGTGGTGGCGTCGGCCGTGCAGGAAACCCGAAACGTCAGCCAGGCCCTTGCCAAGGCCGATAGCCGCAGCCCAACGGCCGGGGCGGCTGTCCCGGCGCCCGGCAAACCGCCTGACGCGGCGCCCATCCTGCAAAAGCTGGTCGGTCAAACGCCCGTGATGCAAGCCGTCAAGTCACGCATCGTGAAGGTCGCCGGCAGCATGGCGCCAGTACTGATTCGCGGCGAGTCCGGCACCGGCAAGGAACTCGTGGCGCGCGCCGTGCATGGCTGCAGCCACCGTGCGGCCCATCCCTTTGTGGCCGTCAACTGCAGCGCGATTCCCGAAAACCTGCTCGAAGCCGAGTTCTTTGGCGCGCGCAAGGGTGCCTACACTGGCTCGGTGCAGGACCGGCAGGGCTACTTTCAGGCGGCCAAGGGCGGAACGCTGTTTCTCGACGAGATTGGCGACCTGCCGCTGGCCATGCAGTCCAAGCTGCTCCGGGCGATCCAGGAGCGCACCGTACGGCCGCTGGGCTCGCCGCAGGAAGACATGGTCGACGTTCGCATCGTCAGCGCCACCCACAAGGACCTGGCACTGGGGGTCGAGGTTGGCAGTTTTCGCCAGGACCTGTATTACCGGCTCAATGTGATCGAGATCACGGTGCCCCCGCTGCGCGAACGGCTGGACGATTTGCCAGCACTTTGCCATGCCCTGCTGGCCCGGATCTGCCAGGAATCCGGCCTGGAGGTACCCGTGCTGAATCCTGCGGTGCTCGCCCATCTGCGTTCGCTGCCGCTCAACGGCAATGTCCGCGAACTGGAAAATATCCTGCATCGGGCTGTCGCCCTGGGTGAAGACAGTCTGTCGCAGGTTGACACGCCGCCAGAGCAGCCTGTAGCAGTTCCAGAAAATCTTCAAAATTTTCTAGACCAGCAGGAGCGAAGCATCCTGGTCAAGGTATTGCAGGAAACCGGTTTCAACCGCACGGCTGCCGCCATCCGGCTGGGTTTGAGCCTGCGCCAGATCCGCTACCGCATTGCCCGCCTGGGAATCACCACGCCAGGCCACGATGATGCGGCCGAAGCCCTCGATGACCTTGCCTGAAGCAGGCCTGCCGCCAGGCACTGGCTTGTGGCAGCACGGCTGGTATCGGCATGCGCGGGCCATGGTGTCGCCGAACGTCAATCAGCGCCCTGCTGGCGCGAAAATTGATTTGGTCGTGATTCACTCAATCAGCCTGCCGCCGGGGAAATTCGGCAATGGCAACGTGCAGCGCCTTTTCACCAACCAGCTCGACTGGGACGCGCATCCCTACTTCCAGGGCATCCGGGGACTTGAGGTTTCAGCGCACTTTTTTATCACCCGCACAGGGGCCCTTTGGCAATTCGTCGGCTGCGACGACCGTGCCTGGCATGCCGGCCACTCGGCTTACCGGGAACGAAGCCAGTGCAATGACGACTCGATTGGCATCGAACTCGAAGGCCTGGAAGGAAGCATTTTTGAAGCACCGCAATATGAAACACTTGCCAGCCTGTGCGCAGCGCTTATGCAGGCCTATCCCGTGGCGCATATCGCCGGACACGAGCATATTTCGCCGGGGCGAAAACTAGACCCGGGACCTGGCTTCGACTGGCGCCTGCTGCAGGATTCACTGGCTTTGCCCAATCGGTATTTACCCCGACTTGCTTGAGGGCACTCTCGTGTGTGTCGACTTGCAGGCCCCTGCATGCATGCCATGATCCCAGCCTGAACATCTTGCCTGTCGAGGCTTTATAAGCGTCTGCAAACCAAAACCGGCGGAAAGCCGCGCCAGCACTAGGCCGGGTATCGAAAAGCCTGATTCCATCAGGCTTGCGCAAGGTCGCATGGAAAACCGGAGCTCTTTGACGGCATTAAAAAATAATAAAAAAGCCAGGTTGGATACCGACAACACCAGGCAACGGTACACTACCGGTAGTGGTTGCAGCGGCGTCAGACACTAGGTATAGTGCTTAACCATCAATCAGCCCATTTGGGACTGGTCACCCAATTGAAGAGAAAACCAGTCTGTCGAAACGCTGGTTTTCGACAGGCCTCTTCTTTTTACTGATCCCGCATATCACTTGTTCGCCACAAAAAATTCAGAGGAAATCATGCAAACAGCACCCTACGCCGTGCCCCATTCATCCAATGTTCCCGTCAGCAGTTCTACCCGCAACACCGAACTGGCTGTTTCCGGCGCGCTGGCCAACTACCAGATCATTCGCCGCAATGGCTCGGTCGTCGCATTCGAGCCGCACAAGATTGCCGTTGCCATGATGAAGGCTTTTCTAGCCATCCATGGCACCCAGGGCGCGGCATCGGCCAGTGTGCGCGAAACCGTCGACACCCTGACCCAGGCCGTCGTTCGCGCGCTGATGCGCTCACGCCCCAGCGGCGGCACTTTCCACATCGAGGATGTGCAGGACCAGGTTGAACTTGGCCTGATGCGCGGCGGTCACCACGAAATCGCCCGCGCCTATGTGCTGTACCGCGAAAAGCACAACCAGGAGCGAACCCGGCAACTGCAGACCCAGACGCCTGCCGTGCCGCAACTGCATGTCATGGATGGCGGCAAGCGGGTGGCGCTCGACATTGCCAACCTGCAGGCGCTGATCCAGGCCTCCTGCGCCAACCTCGGCGCCGACGTGAAGCCCGACCCGATTGTTTCGGAAACCATGCGCAACCTCTATGACGGTGTGCCCATCGACGAGGTCTACAAGGCGTCCATCCTGGCGGCCCGTACGCTGATTGAAAAGGACCCTGACTACACCTACGCCACTGCGCGCCTGCTGATGCACACCATCCGCCGGGAAGTGCTGGGCGAGGAAGTCAACCATGAAGCCATGGTGCTGCGCTACCCAAGTTATTTTCCCGAGTTCATCGCCAAGGGCGTGAAAAACGAACTGCTGGACGAAAAACTCCAGCAGTTCGACCTGGCGCGCCTGGGCGCGGCGCTCAAGCCTGAACGCGACCTTCAGTTCGACTACCTTGGCCTGCAAACGCTGTTTGACCGCTACTTCCTGCACGTTCGCAAGCAGCGCATCGAGTTGCCGCAAGCCTTTTTCATGCGCGTGGCCATGGGCCTGTCGCTCAATGAGCAAAATCGCGAAGAACGCGCGATCGAGTTCTACGAAATCCTGTCGTCGTTCGACTTCATGTCGAGTACGCCGACGCTGTTCAATGCCGGCACGCTGCGCTCGCAGCTGTCATCGTGCTACCTGACCACCGTGGCCGACGACCTGGGCGGCATCTACGACGCCATCAAGGAAAACGCGCTGCTGTCAAAATTTGCCGGTGGCCTGGGCAACGACTGGACGCCGGTGCGCGCCATGGGCGCCCACATCAAGGGCACCAACGGCGAATCGCAAGGCGTCGTACCCTTCCTGAAAGTCGTCAACGACACCGCCGTGGCGGTCAACCAGGGCGGCAAGCGCAAGGGCGCAGTCTGTGCCTACCTGGAAACCTGGCACCTGGACATCGAGGAATTCCTGGAACTGCGCAAGAACACCGGCGACGACCGCCGCCGCACGCACGACATGAACACGTCGAACTGGATTCCCGACCTGTTCATGCGCCGCGTGATGGAAAAAGGCAGCTGGACACTGTTCTCGCCGTCCGACACGCCCGACCTGCACGACAAGTACGGCCAGGACTTTGAAAAGGCTTACGTAGCCTACGAAGCGCGCGCCGAGCGCGGCGAACTCAAGCCCTCGCGCAAGCTGCAGGCCACCGACATGTGGCGCAAGATGCTGTCGATGCTGTTCGAAACCGGCCATCCGTGGATCACCTTCAAGGACGCCTGCAACATCCGCTCGCCGCAGCAGCATGTCGGCGTCGTGCATTCGTCCAACCTGTGCACCGAGATCACGCTCAACACCAGCGAAACCGAAACCGCCGTCTGCAACCTGGGCTCGATCAACCTGGTCCAGCACCTGAAAGACGGCGCGCTCGACCACGACAAGCTGAAAAAGACCATCACCACGGCCATGCGCATGCTGGACAACGTGATTGACATCAACTACTACGCCGTGGAAAAGGCCCGCCATTCCAATCTGCAGCATCGCCCGGTCGGACTGGGGCTGATGGGTTTCCAGGACTGCCTGTACGAGTTGCGCGTGCCTTATGCATCGCAGGCAGCAGTGGAATTTGCGGACACGTCGATGGAGGCCATCTGCTACCACGCCTACTGGGCCTCGACCGAACTGGCCAGGGAACGCGGCCAGTACGCCAGCTACCAGGGTTCGCTGTGGGACAAAGGCATCCTGCCGCTCGACACGCTGGACATGCTGGCCAAGGAACGCGGCGGCTATGTCGAAGTGGACCGCTCCGCGACGCTCGATTGGGACGCGCTGCGCCAGAAGATTGCAAAAGACGGTATGCGCAACTCAAACTGCGTCGCCATTGCCCCCACCGCGACGATTTCCAACATCATCGGCGTCGATGCCTGCATCGAACCCTGCTTCGGCAACCTGTCGGTCAAGTCCAACCTGTCGGGCGAGTTCACCGTCATCAACCACTACCTGGTGCGCGACCTGAAAAAGCTCGGCCTGTGGGACGACGTGATGGTGGTGGACCTGAAGCATTTCGACGGCTCGCTGCGGCCCATCGACCGCGTGCCCCAGGACATCAAGTCGCTGTACGCCACGGCATTTGAAATCGAAACCTCGTGGCTGGTGGAAGCCGGATCGCGCCGCCAGAAATGGATTGACCAGGCGCAGTCGCTCAACATCTACATGGCCGGCGCCTCGGGCAAGAAGCTGGACGAAACCTACAAGCTGGCTTGGGTTCGGGGCCTGAAAACAACCTACTACCTGCGCACCCAAAGTGCCACGCACGTCGAGAAATCAACCGTCACCGCCGGCAAGATGAACTCTGTGTCTTCAGGTTCGCAAACGGCGGCCGCGGGCATGAGCGCCATCGACAAGGCAGCGGCAGCCGCGCAGGCACAGATGAGCGCGTCACCTGCAACCGACATCAAGTTCTGCGCGATTGACGATCCAGGCTGCGAAGCCTGTCAATAAAAAAGTTGCGCATTGCTGACCGGAATTTTCTGTTCGACTCGCTTTGAATCGGACGCAAAAAGCCGGTGCAACTGCACAACAAAACCCCGTAGCGGCGCGAATCAACACTTTTCATTTTTCACCGCTGCTTTCATAATCTTCAAGTATTGGAATTTCCTATGTTGACCTGGGACGAAGAAGTCAAACCATCTTTGCAGATTTCCTACCCCAGCGATTTGCCAGCCAGCCGCTCAGCGGATGTCACGTCGCCTTCTCATGCTCCTTTAGCGCATCCAGCGGCTGAAGCGCCTGCGCCTGCCGCAAAGGCAAAGCGCGTCAAGGCGTCCGACAAGCGCATCATCAACGGGCAGACCGACGTCAACCAGTTGGTGCCATTCAAGTACAAGTGGGCCTGGGAGAAATACCTGTCCTCCTGCGCCAACCACTGGATGCCTCAGGAGGTCAACATGACCCGCGACATCGCGCTGTGGAAAGACCCCAATGGCCTGACCGATGACGAGCGCCGGCTCGTCATGCGTAACCTCGGATTTTTCGTGACAGCCGACTCGCTCGCTGCCAACAACATCGTGCTGGGCACCTACCGCCATATCACCGCGCCCGAATGCCGCCAGTTTTTGCTGCGCCAGGCCTTCGAGGAAGCCATTCATACCCACGCTTACCAGTACATCACCGAGTCGCTGGGTTTGGACGAGGCCGAGATATTCAACGCCTACAACGAAGTGCAGTCCATTAAGGACAAGGACCAGTTCCTGATCCCGTTCATCGAAGCGATTTCCGATCCAACCTTCAAGACTGGCACGCCCGAAGCAGATCAGACCCTGCTCAAGTCACTGATCGTGTTTGCCTGCCTGATGGAAGGCCTGTTCTTCTATGTTGGCTTCACACAAATTCTGGCATTGGGCCGGCAAAACAAAATGACCGGCGCGGCCGAGCAGTACCAGTACATCCTGCGCGACGAGTCGATGCACTGCAACTTTGGCATCGACCTGATCAACCAGCTCAAGCTGGAAAATCCCCACCTCTGGACTGCCGAATTCAAGGCCGAGATCAACGCCCTCTTCATGAAAGCCGTAGAACTCGAATACCGCTATGCCGAAGACACCATGCCGCGCGGCGTACTGGGTCTCAACGCCTCCATGTTCAAAGGTTACCTTCGCTACATCGCCAACCGCCGTGCCACGCAGATCGGACTTGAAACGCTTTTTCCAAACGAGGAAAATCCGTTCCCGTGGATGAGCGAAATGATTGACCTGAAAAAAGAACGCAACTTCTTTGAAACTCGTGTGATCGAATACCAGTCTGGCGGTGCTCTCTCCTGGGATTGACAGCATACGATTGACAAAAAGCACAAGGTCCACACAACAATGATTTTTAGATTCGCAATGGTCCAGGCCAGCACCCCAGAGTGCGCCGGGACCGTTGCGCCTGTGTTTGCGGCACGGGGCCCGGTGATCCGAAGGCCCCATGCCGCGAATCACTTCGCCTGCACCCCAGACGAAGTGCTTTTTGCAAACTGATCGAGGAGAAAACCATGGCAACTGCGAAAAAACCAGCGGCAAAAAAAGCCGCTCCTGCGAAAGCAGCACCCAAAAAAGTGACCGCTACAGCTGCGCCAGCACCGGCGCAAGCAACAACTGCGGCTCCGAAGCCGGCGGCCAAAAAGGCTCCGGCAAAATCTTCTGCCAAGGCACCAGAGAAAGCGGCGGCAAAAGTCCCGGCGAAAAAGGCAGCAGCTGAAAAAGTGACGCCGGCGCCCGCTCCAGCCGCAAAACCTGCTGCAGCTCCCAAGCCAGCGGCGAAAAAGGCAGCCGCAAAAGCCGCGGTCAAGTCACCTGAAACCGCAGCGGCAAAGCCTCCTGCGACACCGGCAGCGGCTAAAAAAGTGGTCCCTGCGAAAGCAGCGCCCAAAACGGGAGCGGCTGAAAAGCCAGCCGTTCAAGCTGCAACGGCCAAAAAATCCGCTGTAAAAAAGGCCGAATCCAAGCCGGCAGAAACCGCTGAAGCAGTAAAAAAGCCGGCGGCAAAAAAAGCGGTGCAAGCGGAAAAAGTCGAGAAATCAGAGAAAAAACCTGCCGCCAAGACGCAAGCAGCCACGCCAACGGCTCAGACAACCATCAGCCCGCAGGCGTCCTGGCCCTTCCCAAAGGGCAGCAAGCCTTAAGTTTTTCAGGCCTTGCGCCCCAAGCCCGATGTTGCAAAACGTCGGGCTTTTTCAATGTATTCTTTTATACCGACATGCGCCTTGCAATTTCAGCATTGCCAGCAGGCCGGTCACGGCCTTCGCTTTAGCGTAACGTGTGCCATCCGCCGAAAAACGAATTCGGAAAAATGTCCTGCCTGACCAGCTAATACCCAATCGCCAGACTTTATGCTACTTTTTTTATAGCTAGAAGCGCTCAATCCATTTGCGCTAAACACTAATTTCAGCCAAATCCAACAAATAGTTCTGCCCGCCGCGGCTGGCGATCTTGCGCGCACCTGCCCGGTTCCCCAGCGCCGCGCAACGGACCAACGACCAGCCTTGTTCCAGTCCAAACAGCAGCGCGCCACGGAACGCATCGCCGCAACCTGTCGGATCCACCACCGCGCTGGCTTTTACCGGTGGTACCAGGGTCTTTTCGCCATCAACCCAGACTTCGCAGCCCTCTGCGCCCAGTGTTACCACCAGGCCTTGCACACGGCGTGACAACTCGGCGCATGACAAGCCGGTCCGATCGCATAGCATCCGGCCTTCGTAATCATTGACCGTGACCCAGCTTGCCAAATCGACAAAATGTGCCAGCTCCTGACCGTCAAACATGGGCAGACCCTGGCCAGGGTCAAAAACAAAGGGAATGCTGGCGGCCTTGAACTGTTCTGCATGCTGGAGCATGGCATCGCGGCCATCAGGCGAGATCATGCCCAGCTTGATGTCGCTGCGCGCCTCAATCCGGCTGACATGGGCCTGGGTCATGGCGCCGGGGTGAAAAGCCGTGATCTGGTTGTTGTCGCGATCGGTCATGATCATCGCCTGCGCGGTATAGAGATCATCGACCATGCGAACAAATTCGGTGCTGATACCCTGCGCCCGCATGCGTTCCAGGTAGTCGGCGCCGTCAATGCCCACGGTCGCCATGGGCAGCGGCGAACCACCCAGTTGCTTGAGGCTGTAGGCGATGTTGCCGGCACAACCGCCAAACTCGCGGCGCAGCGCGGGCACAAGGAAGGACACGTTCAGGATGTGCAGCTGGTCGGGCAGTATCTGCTCGGCAAACCGGCCCTCGAAGCTCATGATGTTGTCAAAGGCCAGGGAGCCACAAATTACAGAAGACATTCAGTTCTCGATTCAGTTCAGGGATAAAAAGCCAGGATACGGTAGCCGGCCACCGGCAGGAAACCAGTTTGCACCGCAGGTGCAGGCCCCTGCCCGCCAGCGCCATCGACTGTCAGGATCAAGGCGCCAGCCAGCTTCGAATAGGCAGCGAGCGTGGTGGCCGTAGCACCAAACTCCGCTGGCATCACCACCCGGCGCACCACGGCCTGGTCATGGCTGTCGGTCAGGGTGACTTCCAGCGCCGGAATTTCGAGGTTCGCATCGCCGGTATTCTTGAGGGTGAAGTTCAGGCGATAGGCATCGGGGCCGGTCCGGCTGAAGCTGGCGTTTTCGATCACCAGCGATTCAATGCGCAGCAATGGCCTGACCTCACAGCCCAAGGGGCGGCACATGGCCTGAAGCCAGGGCGCAAGTCGTGGCGCCTGCGCGGCCAAAGCATCCTTTTGCCGGACAGCCCATTGCAGCACCAATGCGAGTGCCAGCACCAGGCAGATCACGCACAGTACGCTGCGAACCAGCGGCGACGTCCAGAAATTCTCGCGCTGCGCTTCGCGAACGAAGGACACATCGGGAAATTCCCGGGAATCCTGCCGCAACGCAGAATCCTGTAGATCCTGCCCGCTGGCGTGTGGCGTCGCAGCGAAAGGCTTGAAATTGAAGCCCTCGGCACTGAAGACCGGCTCATGCCGCCCCTCACTCCCAGCCAAAAGATCGACAGTTTCGGGGCCTGTACGAAGCGCATGCGTGACCGGCTTTTCGTCAGGCAAGGGCATGCGTGAAATGTCATGGCTAACTGAAGCAGCAGGCTGCATCGGTGCTACGGCAGACGCACCATCGGCAGGTTCCTTGATGGATTCCGGCGGCCAGCCAGTCGCATGACCAGGCAGAGGAAATAACGGAACCTTCTCCGGCGGCAAGGCGGTTTTATCCGCCAAGTCTTGCAAGGCGTGCGGCAGTGCATCCGCCCCGCCCGTACTGCTTGAAACCAGATGCAGCGACGCTTCAAACACTGCGCCGCACTGACCACAGCGCACCCAGCCTTGCGCCGCCTGGAGCTGGCCGGCAACGAACTTGAACATCGTCGCACAGGAAGGGCAGCGGGTGATCTGGCTCATCGGGCGCAATGGGTTGAAAAGTTGCGAAGACACACCGGGCCAGACGCTGGGTTACGCCAGCACGCTCAGAACTGCGCCGTCATCAGGATCCAGCCTTCCTGCGCATCATGAACCTCCAGCTGGCAATAAGGCAGGTAGGCAGCCTTCAATTCATCGGCCTGACGATCCAGAATGCCGGCCAGCACCAGGTTGCCACCTGCTTGCACATGCGCGCACAGCAGTGGCGCCAGCACGCGCAGGGGCGTGGCCAAAATGTTAGCCAGCACCGTCTGGTAAAGGCCCACAGCCTTGTCGGGCTGGCCTGTCTGCAGCTGCACATGGTTGGCCTGGGCGTTGGCGCGGGTCGATTCCACAGCGGCCTCGTCGATATCGACGGCATCGATTTCCTGAGCGGCAAACTTGGCAGCGCCGATGGCCAGAATGCCGGAGCCGCAGCCGTAGTCCAACACCCGGCCCAATGGTTTCCCGGCAACACCCTGGCCAGCAATCCAGCGCAGGCACATCCGTGTCGTCGGATGCGTGCCGGTGCCAAACGCCAGCCCCGGGTCGAGCCGGATCACTTGCTTCGCCTGCGCCGGCGGTTCATGCCAGGTCGGCACGATCCAGAATTCCGGCGTGATCTCGACCGGTGTGAACTGCGACTGCGTCAGCCGCACCCAGTCCTGTTCGGGGACCATCTGGATGGCGACCAACTGGCAGCCGGCAAAAAAATCCTGCATCTGCAAGAGGTTCGCCGCTTCACGCGCCAAGGAATCGGTAGCAAACAGCGCCACAATGCGCGAGCGCTCCCAACCCGCCTTGGGCGGCGGCATGCCGGGTTCGCCAAACAGGGCTTGTTCGGCCGGCGTGTGGGCATCGGCGTCTTCCACGGAGACGCTGAGCGCATCCAGCGCGTCGAGCGCATCGCTGAGGGTTTCGACCTGGGCAACAGGGGCTAGCAAGATTATTTCAAACATCATTTATCCACAACAGTCTGCTCAAACCAGGGCCGCAGGGCTGGTTTTGCCAGTTCGCAGGCGCAGCGGCCTCCTCGGGCAGAAAGCTCCACGCAGTGAGCGACCGTGGGGGCTTTCCCTACCAGCCAGGGCCGCGGGGCTGGCTTTGCCAGACCGCAGGCGCAGCGGCCCCCTCGGGGGGCAGGAAGCACACGCAGTGAGCGACCGTGGGGGCTTTCCCTCCCAGCCAGGGCCGCGGGGCTGGCTTTGCCAGACCGCAGGCGCAGCGGCCCCCTCGGGGGGCAGGAAGCACACGCAGTGAGCGACCGTGGGGGCTTTCCCTCCCAGCCAGGGCCGCGGGGCTGGCTTTGCCAGACCGCAGGCGCAGCGGCCCCCTCGGGGGGCAGGAAGCACACGCAGTGAGCGACCGTGGGGGCCATCTCTTCAGCGTTCACGCTTGGACAGCCACTCTTCGAGGTAGTGGATGTTGGTGCCGCCGCTCATGAACTTGGCATCCACCATGAGTTCGCGGTGCAGCGCAATGTTGGTGCTGATGCCTTCAACCACGGTTTCGCCCAGTGCTGCACTCATGCGCGCCAGCGCCTGCTCGCGCGTGTCGGCATGCACAATAATCTTGCCGATCATCGAGTCGTAGTTGGGCGGCACGAAATAGTTGGAATAAATGTGCGAGTCCACGCGCACGCCGGGGCCGCCCGGCGGGTGCCAGTTGGTGATGCGTCCCGGCGAAGGCGTGAACTTGTACGGGTCTTCGGCATTGATGCGGCATTCGATGGAATGTCCCCTGATCTGGATGTCGCGCTGGGCAAAGGGCAGGCGCTCACCGGCCGCTACCATGATCTGCGTCCTGACGATGTCGATGCCGGTGATCCATTCGGTGACCGAATGCTCGACCTGGACCCGTGTGTTCATCTCGATGAAATAGAACTCGCCGTCCTCATAAAGGAACTCGAAGGTGCCCGCGCCACGGTAGCCAAACTTCTTGACCGCTGTCACGCAGCGCGCACCGATGCGCTCGATCAACTTGCGCGGGATGCCGGGCGCCGGGCCTTCCTCGATGACTTTCTGGTGGCGGCGCTGCATGGAGCAATCACGCTCGCCCAGCCAGACCGCGTTCTTGTACTGGTCGGCCAGGATCTGGATTTCGATATGCCGGGGATTCTGCAGGAATTTCTCCATGTAGACCTCCGGATTGCCAAAAGCCGCGCCGGCTTCGGCCTTGGTCATCTGCACGGCATTGAGCAGTGCGGCTTCGGTGTGCACCACGCGCATGCCGCGTCCGCCGCCGCCGCCAGCGGCCTTGATGATGACCGGGTAGCCGATCTGCTTGGCCACCCGCTTGATGAAAGCCGGATCGGCCGGCAAGGCGCCCTCGGAACCCGGCACGCAGGGCACACCGGCTTTCAGCATGGTCTGCTTGGCCGACACCTTGTCGCCCATCAGGCGGATCGACTCGGGCGATGGGCCAATGAACTTGAAGCCGCTTTTTTCGACCCGCTCGGCAAAATCGGCGTTCTCGCTTAGAAAGCCATAGCCCGGGTGGATCGCCTCGGCGTCGGTCACCTCGGCCGCCGAAATGATCGCCGGCATGTTGAGGTAGCTCAGCGACGACGGCGCGGGGCCGATGCAGACGGCTTCGTCGGCCATCTTGATGTATTTGGCCTCGCGGTCGGCTTCGGAATAGACCATCACGGCCTTGACGCCGAGTTCCCGGCAGGCGCGCTGGATGCGCAGGGCGATCTCGCCGCGGTTGGCGATCAGTATTTTTTTAAACATGCGTCGAAGTACCTGGTCTGGCCGATGGGGCCGGCGTTCCGGCCGGTCTGGCGATAAAGGGCAACAGGCCCGATCACTCAATCATGAACAGGGGCTGGCCATATTCGACGGCTTGGCCGTTTTCGGAAAGGATTTTGGTGACGGTGCCCGACTTGTCGGCTTCGATTTCGTTGAGGATCTTCATGGCCTCGATGATGCAGACCGTGTCGCCCTCCTTGACCACGCTGCCGATTTCAACAAAAGGATTGGAACCGGGACTCGACGAGCGGTAAAAGGTGCCGACCATCGGCGACTTGATCGCATGGCCGGCAGCTTGCGCCACTGGCGCCTCGGGCACTGGAGCCTGCGGCGGCGCCGTCTGGCCCTGGTGGCTGGGCACCATGTTCATGGCAGGCTGGTGCATCATCATCATCGGAACGCCGCTGGACTTGACGATTCGCACCTTGCCTTCGGCTTCCGTGATTTCAAGCTCGGACACATTGGACTCTGATACAAGGTCAATCAGGGTTTTGAGTTTTCTTAAATCCATAGATTCTTTCCAACGGAGGTGGAGGCTGGCTTGCGGTCCATGGACGCGCGGTTTAAACGAAGAGCAAGGTGGCGTGTCGGGCCGATTTCCCCTCTTCATTCGCTTACTTTCTCTTATTTCGCTTTACGGCGCGTATCCGATAATGAATACCAGACAACGCAGAGTGCCTTGGCGCCGAAAAAATCCAGAGTGTACCTCAAGGTGTATCCGGCAAAGCCAGCAGTTCGTGGCCGGGAGGGCAAAACCCGGCGCTCTCAAAACCTGCCGGCTGGCCACTCCCGAGCCCCGGGCACTTCAGGTCAGTGCGAAGAATGGCAACGCCCGCCAGTCCGGCGATCAGACCAGGTGCGTCCACTGCACCAGTTCTTCAGGCGTCACCTTGCCGATCTTGCGATGCAGCAGCGCGCCGGCAGGGCTGAAAACCACGGTAAAGGGCAGACTGCCCGACGTATTGCCAAGCGACTTGCTCAACTCGGTTCCGCCCAGGCCGGCCATGCCCACCGGGAAATTCAGCGGACGGGTCTGCAGCCAGGTACGCACCGCACTGGGTTGGTCCACCGCCAGGCCCACTACCTGAAGGTTTTTGTCCTTGTTTTCCTGGTAGAAAAAATCCAGCAGTGGAAGTTCTTCCACGCAGGGCGGGCACCAGGTGGCCCAGAAGTTGACCAGCAGCAGCTTGCCGCGAAAACTGGCCATGGCCAAGGGCTTGCCGTCAGGCGAGTCAAAACTGGCTGCCCAGAAGGCATCGCTCACGGCCTTGGCCGACGGACCATTCAATGTCGCGTGCGGCTGGAATTTCCACCAGGCAGCGCCGGCACCGGCCAGGGCGGCCGCAGCGGCAACGCCGCCATACAGCATGTTTCTGCGATTCACGGGTCAGGCTCCTGAAGGGGTAGTCAACAATTTTTGCACGGCAGCCAGGTCACCGCGCGGTGAACGGCCTTTGGCATCTGGCCGCAAGGCACCGCGCAGGTCGTCATGGTCATAGACCATCAGGTGAACGCCGATGTTTTCATTCAGCGCCTGGCACAGGCTGCTCAGGGAGAGCGCCTCGACGCTGCCGCCAGTAAAGCCGGTCACGGTGCGCGGCTCGTAATCGACGTTGTGCTCGATCAGCGCGATTTCAGCCGATTTCGGATCGTCGCAAAACAGCTGGATATAGATGTCCGACAGCCGGGTCGCCGTGCCGTGCCAGACCGCGCCGGCCAGGTAAGGCCGAAACGACGCCATACGCTGCATCCACACCAGCGCCAGCGCGCGCAGCGCAGCCAGTTCGGCCGGCTGGGTCTCGGCGCAAAACAGCGCGATGTAGTCACGCACGGCGTCTTCCATTTCGCCGTTGTCGGGCAAGGCCGTGCGTGCCGGCAAGGCCAGCTGCTTGAGCGCGCGGCGTTTGGCCGGACCGTATTCCAGCCCTTCTTCCACCACCAGCGCCGCGGCCGTGGCGGCAATTTCAGATTTGAGGGTATTCAATTTCAGGGTCGACCGGCCTGCGGAGCCAGAAGCGAAGGGTCAGGGAGTTGAAAGTCAGCCCGAAGGCGTTGAAAGCAATTGTGCCCACATTAGGGCCGCGCCTGCCCGCAAAGTTCAGGGCCATCTTCGTTCGCTATGAAATATATAGCTGCTTGCGCACATCCTGATTGCGCCGGAAGCTTATTTTTTATAAAAAATAGCGGCCTGAAATAGCCTCCCTAAAATATGGGCGATGCACATACATATTCTGGGAATCTGCGGGACGTTCATGGGTGGCCTGGCCGCGCTGGCACGCGAGGCGGGGCACAAGGTGACGGGTTGCGACACCGGCGTCTACCCGCCGATGAGCGACCAGTTGCGCGGCCTGGGCATCGAGCTGATCGAAGGCTACGGCGCCGACCAGATGGCGCTGGCGCCCGATGTGTTCGTGGTGGGCAACGTGGTGTCCCGGGCGCGCCTGCCGGACGGCAGTCCCAAATACCCCTTGATGGAAGCTATTCTGAACAGCGGCCAGCCCTACACCAGCGGCCCGCAATGGCTCTCGGGCCATGTGCTTCACCACCCGACGCACCATGCCACCGGCCCGCGCCATGTGCTGGCCGTCGCCGGCACGCACGGCAAGACCACCACCACCGCCATGCTGGCATGGATTCTCGAATGCGCCGGCCTGCAGCCCGGGTTTCTGATCGGCGGCGTGCCATTGAACTTTGGCGTGTCGGCGCGGCTGGGCACGGGCAATGCCTTCGTGATCGAGGCCGATGAATACGACACCGCGTTTTTTGACAAACGCAGCAAGTTTGTTCACTACCGCCCGCGCACGGCAATTTTGAACAACCTCGAATTCGACCATGCGGATATTTTTGATGACCTGGCGGCCATCGAGCGGCAGTTCCATCACCTGGTCCGCACCGTTCCGTCGCAGGGCCGGGTGGTCGTCAATGCAAACGAAGCCAGCCTGCAGCGTGTGCTGGCCCAGGGCTGCTGGAGCGAACAGGTGCCGTTTGGCAGCACGCCAGATCACGGTGGCTTCAGCGCGCGGGGCGAACCTGGCGACTTCAAGGTGTTCAGGGCGGGCGTTGCCGTGGCGCGGGTGCAGTGGGACATCAGCGGCATGCACAACCAGCGCAATGCCTTGGCGGCCATGGCGGCGGCCGAGCATGTCGGCGTGGCGCCCCAAGTAGCCGCCGAGGCGCTGGCGTCGTTCCATAACGTCAAGCGGCGCATGGAAGTGCGCGGCGTGGTGCAGCGCAAAGGGGGCGACATCACGGTATATGACGATTTTGCCCACCACCCGACGGCCATTCACACCACGGTCGATGGCCTGCGCCGCCAGTTGAACAGTGCGGGAAAAAGCGACGAACGCATCCTGGCGATTTTCGAGCCGCGCAGCAACACCATGAAACTCGGTGCCATGACCGCCCAACTGCCCTGGAGCCTGGCGCAGGCCGACCTGGCGTTCTGCCATGCCGGCGGGCTGGACTGGGATGCGCGGGCTGCGCTGGCGCCCATGGGCGAACGCGCCCAGGTGGCGGACAGCCTGGCGCATCTGCTGGCGCAGGTCAGCGCCGCTGCCCGGCCAGGCGACCATTTGCTGTGCATGAGCAATGGCGGCTTTGGCGGAATTCACGCGAAATTGCTGGCAGCGCTGGCGCAGCCTTGATGCTATTTATTCAGTAGCTTCTGATGCACACCCGTATTGCGCAAAACGGTTAAAAGACCTGAAATCGCGTAACGTCTGAGGCCCCCTTGTGCCGCCAATTTTGCAATACGTATTTCCCGGCGGGGAAGGTGTAAACCGGCGACGCTGAGCAGTCAAGAAATTTGCGCTGCCGGTCAAAAATAATCCGCATTCCGGCCCATCCTGGCCTGCTCTTTCAGCCAGCGCTTGAATCCCGCGTCGTCCTGCACCAGCGCAATGTCCGCTTCCATGAACGCCAGTTCGCCCTTCAGGTCTTTTGCCTCCTGTTCCAGTTGCCGCCGCAGCAGGGCGGCTGTCGGCGCCTGGTAGAACGCCAGGTCGAACTCATCCTGAAGGTGGCGTTGCCGGGCAAACAATTCATTCTCCAACTCGGCGGACTGCTGCTTGAGCAGCAAACTCATGGCGGCGATGCGTTCCTCGGGTTGCTGCAGCATGTCCTGCATGTCGGCCTGGGCAATGCGCAACTGCAGGTGCAACAGCGCCACCAGGTCTTGCCTGGCATAGGCGGCGTTGGCTTCGCTCATCAGGGCGGTTTTGCGCTGTTGCTCGTCCGGATCGCGCTCACGGTCGGGGTGCAGCGCGCTGGCCAGCTGGCGGTAAACCTGGCGCAAGACGGTGTCGGCGTCTTCCTGCTGCTGGCCGGCCTTGAGTTGGGCCGGCGTGGGTTTTTTCTTTTTTCTTTTGACCTGGGCCGCCTCGCGCTGCGCCTCTTCGGCCTGCATCGCTTCGTGCAGGCGCTCGCGGCCGGCGCGCATCACCGCTTCAAGCGGGTCCAGTGAATCATCCTGCGCCGGCATGTCAAGCGGTGCGCCCAGCGCTTGTTCCATCATCGAACGCATCATCGCGGCCTGGTCTTCTTCCTTCTGGCGCAGGGTGCGCGCGCTGCGCTGGTCGTGCAGCACAGCCATGGCCTCATCGCCAAAGGCCGCCAGCGTTTCGCACAGCGCGCACAGGATTTCCAGGCCGTTGCGCTTCTGGGTCGGCGTCACGCCCTTGCGCTGCAGCCGCTCGTCCAGGGCCAGCGCCATGCGCCGCATCAGCGCCCGGTGTGCCTCGCGCAGCGGCTCCAGCGTGCTCTGGTACAGCGGGCGGAAGGCATCGGCCAGCGTCTTGATTTCGGTGACTTGGCCTTCAAGCTTGTCGATTTTTGCCAGCAACCGGTTAAAGCGCTGCTGCGCGGCGGACAGGCGCGGCCCGTCCTTGCCGCCATCGAGCCGCAGGGCGGTGCCGGGCGTTGCGGCAGGCGCGGCTTTGGCGGACAGATCGGGTTTGGATGTGGAGGGGACCTTAGGTTTTTTCATGGTTGGGACGTCAATAAAGGGAACCGGTGAAGAATGCCGCCATGCATCGGGTTGCGACCAAAAGCCTTGGCATGCGGGTCGCGCACGAGGCGAAAAGTACGCAGCAATCGGTTGCATCGTTAGCATTCAGGCCGTGGAGATAGAACGCCAGGTGATCCTGGCGGCTGCAGAATGCCAAGCAAGGTGAGCGCATCAACCGCTATTTTTCAATGATTTATGGCTTTTGCGCAATACCTGCAAGCATAAGCTGCTATTTTTTCAATAGCAAAAAAATTTGCCCGTGGGCCTGTGCCGCCAAACCCGGCTCAATAACTGATGCTCAGGGCCGTCACGTCGATGTTCACCATCGGCCGGCCCAGCGCCGTGGTCACCGCACGGGCAAAAGCCTGCGCCCACTGGGCGTCGGCAAATTTCTCGGGACCGGCGGCCTCGGCCACGACCACGACCTTGTCGGCGGTCAGCAGCTTGCCGGTGGGCCGCAGCGGCTCGCAGCCCATCTGCGTGAACTGTTCGTCGAGCCAGCGGCGGGCCGCCTCGGGGGGCATGGGCTCCGGTTGATCATGCAGTTCAATCCGAACAGGGGGCTGGCTCTTGAAGGTGACAGTGACTTCGCTGCGCATGAGGGTTTCCTGTAGTGGTGATGACAAATCCGGCGCCAGCCCCAGCGCCGCGCCATATCGCGGTCACTGAAAAGTGAAAAGGCCCGGCAAGTGCCCGCCAGCCCGGCCTTTGGCAGGCTTGCGGATGTGACACCTCATTTTGCCCGACGCGCCTCGACAGCGGCTGACAAGGTCGCCAGCATGTCCAGCGAATCGTTCCAGCCCAGGCACGCATCGGTGATGCTGCGGCCATATTCGAGCGATTTGGCGTCGTCCTTGCCGGCGGTGAACTTTTGCGCGCCGGCCACCAGATGGCTTTCCACCATCAAGCCGAACACCTGGCGCGAGCCGGCGGCGACCTGGGCGGCAATGTCACGCGCCACGTCCATCTGCTTTTCATGCTGCTTGGAACTGTTGGCATGGCTGCAATCGACCATCAGCGTCGCCGGCAATTTGGCGGCTTCAAGTTCCTTGCAGGCGGCGGCCACGCTGGCGGCGTCGTAATTGGGCGCCTTGCCGCCGCGCAAAATGACGTGGCAGTCCTGGTTGCCGTTGGTCTGCACAATCGCCACCTGGCCATTCTTGTGGACCGACAGGAAGTGGTGGCCGCGCGCCGAGGCCTGGATGGCGTCGGTGGCAATGCGGATGTTGCCGTCGGTGCCGTTCTTGAAGCCGATCGGCGCCGACAGGCCGGACGCCAGTTCGCGGTGCACCTGGCTTTCGGTGGTGCGCGCGCCAATCGCGCCCCAAGAGATGAGGTCGCCAATGTACTGCGGCGAAATCACATCCAGGAATTCGCTGCCGGCCGGCACGTCCAGGCGGTTGATGTCGATCAGCAGCTGGCGGGCAATGCGCAGGCCTTCGTCGATGCGAAAGCTTTCATCCAGGTAGGGGTCGTTGATCAGCCCTTTCCAGCCCACCGTGGTGCGCGGTTTCTCGAAGTACACGCGCATCACGATTTCCAGCGTCCCGGCGTATTGCTTGCGCTGCTCGGCCAGCCGGCGGGCGTAGTCGAGCGCGGCCATCGGGTCGTGGATCGAGCACGGGCCAATCACCACCAGCAGCCGGTCGTCGCTGCCGGCCATGATGTTGTGGATGTTCTGGCGGGTCTGGGTGATCAGCGATTCGGCCGCAGTGCCAGCAATCGGAAAAAAGCGGATGAGATGCTCGGGAGGGGGTAGCACGGTGATGTCCTTGATGCGTTTGTCGTCGGTCTCGCTGGTTTTTTCGACATTCGCATACCAGCTGGCGCTGGCGGGGGTGGCGTTGGCATTCATCACGGGCTTCCTTTGTCTAAGATTTCAAAACGGGTTCGGGCTGTTTCACGGGGTTGGCAAATCGGGACGGGCAAAAAAAAACCGCCGGGAGGCCCGGCGGTTTTTGGAGATTCGCTGCGTTTTCTGGCGCCTACGCAAAAATCTCTCTGCCGCCGGAAGCGCCTGAGAGCCAAAAGTAAGCAAAAGAAAATTTCGCGGAATTCATCTGCAGGAATGTAGCACAGCTTGAAGTAATACCGCTTACGCGGTGCCGCCCACCGTCAGGCCGTCAATGCGCAGCGTCGGCTGGCCGACGCCGACCGGCACGCTCTGGCCTTCCTTGCCGCAGGTGCCGACGCCGCTGTCGAGCTTCATGTCGTTGCCGATCATGGTGACGCGGGTCAGTGCGTCCGGGCCGTTGCCGACAATCGTCGCGCCCTTGACCGGGTAGAGAATCTTGCCGTTTTCAACCCAGAACGCTTCGCTGGCAGAGAACACGAACTTGCCCGAGGTGATGTCGACCTGGCCGCCCGCAAAATTGGAGGCGTACAGGCCTTTCTTGATGCTGGCGATGATTTCTTCAGGCGCTTTGTCGCCGCCGAGCATGTAGGTGTTGGTCATGCGCGGCATCGGCACATGGGCATAGCTTTCGCGCCGGCCGTTGCCGGTGGGCTTGACGTTCATCAGGCGCGCATTCATCGAATCCTGGATGTAACCCTTCAGGATGCCGTCCTCGATCAGCACGTTGCGCTGGCTGACATTGCCTTCGTCATCGACATTGAGCGAGCCACGGCGATCGGCGATCGTGCCGTCGTCAAGCACCGTCACACCCTTGGCAGCGACGCGCTCGCCGATGCGGCCCGAAAATGCGCTGGAGCCCTTGCGGTTGAAGTCGCCTTCCAGGCCATGGCCGATGGCTTCGTGCAGCAAGATGCCGGGCCAGCCCGAGCCGAGCACCACGGTCATCTGGCCAGCCGGCGCGGGGCGGGCTTCCAGGTTGGTCAGCGCGGCGTTCACGGCGGCATCGACATACTCGCCGATTTGCGTGTCGTCGAAATAGGCCAGGCCGAAACGGCCGCCGCCGCCGCCCGAACCGACTTCGCGCCGGCCCTTTTGCTCGGCAATCACCGTCACGCTCAGGCGCACCAGCGGGCGCACATCGGCGGCCAGCGTGCCGTCGGCGCGCGCCACCATCACCACATCGTATTCACTGGCCAGCCCGGCCATCACCTGCACGATGCGCGGGTCTTTGGCCTTGGCCAGTTTTTCCACCTTGCCCAGCAGTTCGACCTTGGCGGTGCTGTCCAGCGTGGCAATCGGGTCCAGGTCGCGATACAGCGAGCGGCTGGTGGCAACCTTGCGCGCCGGCGTCTTGATGCGGCCGGATTGGGAAGCAGCCGAAATGCTGCGCACCGTGCGCGCTGCGTCAAGCAGCGACGCTTCGGAAATATCGTCGGAATAGGCAAAGGCGGTTTTCTCGCCGCTCACGGCGCGAACGCCAACGCCCTGGTCGATGTTGAAGGAACCGGTCTTGACAATGCCCTCTTCCAGGCTCCAGCCTTCGCTGCGGGTGTACTGGAAGTAAAGGTCCGCATCGTCCACGCCGTAGGAAGTGATTTCACCCAGCGCCCGGCTCAGCGCGGCTTCGTCCAGGCCGAAAGGCGACAGCAACAGTTTTTGGGCAATCGCCAGCCGCTCCGACGTCGAGTCCTTGCTGGGCCGGGCCGGAGGACGCCCGGAGACATTGGTTTGGCGAACAGAGGCGGCAGCGGAGTTGAGTGAAATCATCCAACGATTGTAGGCAGTGTGACCCGCCAGTGCTGTTCATAGGGATGATGGCTGGAAGGAAGGCAGGCAAAGCAACAAGCGTAAGGGAGTGGCATTCCCTACCAGCAGGGGCCGCCGGACTGGCTTTGCCAGACCGCAGGCGCAGCGGCCCCCTCGGGGGGCAGCGCAGTACGCGAAGCGACAAGCGTGGGGGCCATTCCCTACCAGCCAGGGCCGCGGAACCGGCTTCGCCGGGCCGCAGGCGCAGCGGCCCCCTTGGGGGGCAGGAAGCCACACGCAGTGGGCGACCGTGGGGGCTACATCCTTACGTCTGGACCAAGCGCTTCGCCTTCGCAATCGACATCAGCATGCCCAGCGCCAGCCCCAGCGTCACCATCGCCGTGCCGCCGTAGCTGATGAAGGGCAGCGGAACGCCCACCACCGGCAGGATGCCGCTGACCATGCCCATGTTGACGAAGGCATAGGTGAAGAAAATCATCGTCAACGCGCCCGCCAGCAGTCGCGAAAACAAGGTGGGCGCATCCATCGCAATCGCCAGTCCGCGAAAAATCAGGAACAGGAAACCCGAGATCAGCAGCAGGTTGCCGACCAGGCCGAATTCCTCGGAATACGCTGCAAAGATGAAGTCGGTGGTGCGCTCGGGAATGAACTCCAGGTGCGTCTGCGTGCCCGCCATGAATCCCTTGCCGAACATGCCGCCCGAGCCAATCGCGATCATTCCCTGGATGATGTGGAAACCCTTGCCCAACGGGTCGCGCGACGGGTCAAGCAAGGTGCAGATGCGCTGCTGCTGGTAGTCGTGCAGCACCGGCCAGCGCATGCCGTCGGCGCACAATTGCGGCTCATACCAGACAACCAGCGAAATGCCGATGACGCCCAGCAGCAGCGGCGGGGCAATCAGCTTCCAGCTCAGGCCGGCAAAAAAGATCACCGCCAGGCCCGCGCCCAGCACCAGCAGCGAGGTGCCCAGGTCGGGCTGCTTCATGATCAGCCCCACCGGCACGGCCAGCAGCACCAGGCCCACAGCGAAATCGAGCGGGCGCAACTGCCCTTCGCGCTTCTGGAACCACCAGGCGAGCATCAGCGGCACGGCAATCTTCAAAATCTCGCTGGGCTGGATCACCACGCCGACATTCAGCCAGCGCTTGGCGCCCTTCTTGGTGATACCAAACACCAGCACCGCCACCAGCAGCGTCACGCCGGTGAGGTACAGCGGCACGGCGAAGACCATCAGCTTTTGCGGTGGCACCTGCGCCACCACAAACATGATGGCACCGGCAATCAGCATGTTGCGGCCATGGTCGGCAAAGCGGGTACCGTGGTCGTAGCCTGACGAATACATGATCAGCAGGCCGGCGCAGGCGAGCAGGAACACGGCAAAGGCGAGCAGGCCGTCAAAACCCTGCAGCAGGGGCAGGGTTCGCTTGTAAAGAGATGGTTGGTCGAAAACGGCAGACATGGGCGCGATTATCGGTTAGCCGGCAAGCTGCCTGGAAGCCAAAGGACATATCCAATGGCACTTCGTCACTACCAAAAACATAGCTTAAGACATCCACCCCGCCTGCTCAAACGGCTTTTTTGATGCCAACTCCGTATTCAAGCTGAAAGCGACTTACATCACAGCGCCCTGCGCCTGCAGGTGGACGTTTACCATGGCCCCATGCCCATCACCCACCTGCTTTACCTGCACGGCTTTCGCTCCTCGCCCCAATCGGCCAAGGCCCGGAAAATGGCCGCCCTGATGGCAGCCCGCCACCCGGCGGTGCGCTGGTGGTGCCCGCAGCTGCCGCCCTCGCCGCAGGACGCCATGGCGCTGCTGGAACAAGGCTTGGCGGACTGGCCGGCCGGATCGATGGCGGTGATCGGCTCGTCGCTGGGCGGGTTCTATGCGACGGCGGTGGCCGAGCGCCAGGGCTGCAAGGCCGTGCTGCTGAACCCGGCGGTCGATCCGGTGCGCGACCTGGCCCGCTACATCGGCGAGCAAACCACGTGGCAGAATCCCGACGAGCATTTTTTCTTCGAGGCGCGTTTTGTCGATGAACTGCGCGCGCTGCAGGCCGGGCCGCTGAAGAACCCGCACCACTACCTGGCCATCATCGCCAAGGGTGACGAAGTGCTCGACTGGCGCGAGATGGCGGCGCGCTATGCGGGCGCCCGCCTGCGCCTTCTGGAAGGCGGCGACCATGCGTTGAGCGACTTCGATGCCCATTTGCCAGCCATCCTGGACTTCTTGAGCCTGGCCTGAATCGGGTGCCAGCTTGTCTCGGGCAGGCGCCGCCTGATTACACTAGCAGCCTGTCGGACCTAGGGGTCGTCGGCTGCCAGCCGCACGCCCCGCAAAGGCCATCACCCCGCTCCACCCAGGCCAAAGGATTTCGTTGTGTTTGTATTGTTTGAAGAAACCGGCAAGTTTCTGGCCGGCCGGATTTTGTCGGAAGCGGACAGCTCGCTGCAGGTCGAGCTTGACTCGGGCAAGCGGGTCAAGGTCAAGGCGGCGAATGCGCTGCTCAAGTTCGAAAAACCGCTGCCTGCCGAATTCATCGCCGCCGGCCAGCGGCTGATTGAAGAAATCGACCTGGACCTGGCCTGGGAATTCGCCAGCGACGAGGAATTCGGATTTGCCGAACTGGCGCGCGATTACTTCAGCGCCGACGCGTCCAGGCCTGCCTCGGCCGAGCAACAGGCCGCCGCGCTGTTCCGCCTGTACGACGCGCCGCATTACTTCCGCCGCGCCGGCAAGGGCCGCTTCAAAAAAGCGCCGCCCGAAATCCTGCAGCAGGCGCTGGCCGCCATCGAAAAGAAAAAGCAGATCACGGCGCAAATTGCCACCTGGGCCGAGGAACTGGGCCAGGGCCAGTGCCCGGCGCCGATCCGCGAGCAGCTCTACAAAATCCTCTTCAAGCCCGACAAGAACAGCGCCGAGTACAAGGCCGTGGTCGATGCCTCGCGCGCCACGCACACCGCGCCACTCGACTTGCTGCAAAAAGCCGGCGCCATCGCCTCGCCCTACCAGTTCCACTGGAAGCGCTTCTTGTTCGAGAACTTTCCCAAAGGCACGCGCTTTCCGGAGTTGCTGGCGCCGCCGATCAAGGACGAGCTGCCACTGGCCGATGTCCGTGCGTTTTCCATCGACGACTCCAGCACCACCGAGATTGACGATGCGCTGTCTGTTCAAGGTCTGGGCAGCGGCACGGTCACGCTGGGCGTTCACATTGCCGCACCCGGCCTGGCCGTGCTGCCGGGCGGCCCGATTGACGCGGTCGGCCGCGCCCGCATGTCCACCGTGTACATGCCCGGCTACAAGCTGACCATGCTGCCCGACGACGTGGTGCAGGCCTACACGCTGCAGGAAGGCCGCAACTGCCCGGCCCTGTCGCTTTACCTCACGATGAACGAGGCCACGCTGGACATCACCGCCAGCGTCACTCGGCTGGAGCAGGTGCCCATCGTCAGCAACCTGCGCCACGACGCGCTCGACAACGTGATCACCGAAGCCTTCTTCGAAGCCGCGCAAGTGACCGCGCCGGTCGATGTGCCCTGGGGGGTGGAAATGACCTTCCTGCACCGGCTGGCCCGGCACCTGAAGGCCCAGCGCGAAATCGTTCGCGGCAAGCCCGAGAATTTCAACCGGCCGGATTACAACTTCAAGCTCGACAACCCGACGGGTGGCGAACCGCAAGGCGATGAGACGGTCAGCATCAGCACACGCCAGCGCGGCGCGCCGCTGGACCTGATCGTTGCCGAGGCGATGATCCTGGCCAACAGCACCTGGGGCCAGTGGCTGGCCGAGCATGGGGTTCCCGGCATCTACCGCAGCCAGGCCAGCATGGCGCCCGGCGTGAAGGTTCGCATGGGCACCAAGGCGCTGCCGCATGCCGGCCTGGGCGTGAAAAGCTACGCCTGGTGCACCTCGCCGCTGCGCCGCTACACCGACCTGGTGAACCAGTGGCAGATCATTGCCGTCACCCGACACGGCCGCAGCGCCGCCCTGGTTGCGCCCTTCAAGCCCAAGGATGCCGATTTGTTCTCGGTGATTTCGTGCTTTGACGCGGCCTACAGCGCCTACAACGGCTTCCAGTCGGGCATCGAGCGCTACTGGACGCTGAAATACCTGGCGCAAAACGGCATCACCGAACTGACGGCCACCAGCTTCAAGGACAACCTGGTGCGCGCCGACGACTTGCCGCTGGTGCTGGCCGCCCTGGGCGCGCAGGGCCTGCCGCGCGGCGCCCGGGTGCGCGTCAAGCTCGGCGCGATTGACGAGATCACGCTGGACATTACGGGCACCGTCATCGAGCGGCTCGACACGGTCGCCGAGGCTTCGCCCGAGCTGCAGGACAACGACTCTGGCGAAGATGGCGAAGACGAAATCGCTGCGGGTCCGATTTCGATTGCCGTTGACATGGACGAGGCGCAGGCGGATGCCGAACCGGCTCCCGCTGCGGCCGCCTGAAGCCGCAGCGATGTCCAGCGCGCCACCGATGGCCGGCCCCCGGCATCGTGCCTTCATGCTGAAACCTGGCCGGCCGCTGGGGAAATCCCGGTCGCCCAGCACCCTGCAGGTGGCGCTGGGCATTTCGCTGGCTGCGCATGCCGCGCTGCTGGCCGTGCGAATTGTCGATCCGGAACGCTTCAACCGTGTGTTCCAGGACACGCCGCTGGAGGTGATCCTGGTCAACGCCAAGTCCAGCGATGCACCCGATGCGAACGCCAAAGCCATTGCGCAGGCTTCGCTGGCGGGAGGTGGCGCGCTTGAAAGCGGCCGGCCAACGTCGCCCCTGCCGCCTTCACTGGTGGCGAAAACCGGCGACGCGCCCGAAGATGAAAACGAGCGGCGCCAGGTCCGGTCGGTCAAGGAGGAGCAAGCCGAACTGCTGCTGCAGACCCGCAAAGAGCTGGCCGCACTGCCGCCGCCCGACATGAGCGTGCCGTCCAGCCTGCGCGCACAGACCGAGCAGGAAGAAAAGCGCCGGCAACTGGTCAAACTGCTCGCCGAAATTGAAAAAAACATCAATGAAGACGGCGCCCAGCCATCCCGGCGCTACATCAGCCCCTCGACCCGCGAAGCGGTTTATGCGGTGTATTACGATGCGATGCGCCGCAGGATCGAAAAAAAGGGAACGCTGAACTTTCCGCAACGGGCCGGAAAAAAACTCTATGGCGAGCTGACCATGACGATGACGGTCAATGCCGACGGCCAGGTGCTGACGACCGAAGTAGTGCAAAGCTCGGGCAACCCGACGCTTGACCGCTGGGCGCAAAGCCTGGTGCAGGGCAGCGGGCCTTTCGAGCCGTTCAGCGAGGCCATGCGCGGCAAGGCCGACCAGATCGTGGTGGTGTCGAGCTTCAATTTCGGGCGCGATGACAGCCTCGAAACGAAGCTGACCCATCGCTGAGCCTGGATGCGGCGCTTGCATTGAACAATGAATAGTCTGGATGAAAGAGATGGCCTTATGACCAGCGACCACGCGGCCGCAGTGCCTAGCCCGGCGCCCGGCAACCCGATGACCAGCGGCAGGTCTGCGCAGATCAACGCCTGCGCGCCGGCGTGGCTGGCATGAAAGCCTTTGGGCGCCTGCTGCTCCTGGCCTTGCTGGCCGGCCTGGCCCTGCAGTTGTATTTTGCGGGGCGCATTGCGCTGATGCGCTTCGTCGACCCGGAATCAACCGCCTTCCAGCGCTCGGAAGCCTGGGCAGTAGCCCGCAACACCGGCACGCTCAAATGGCGCCAGCAGTGGGTGCCCTACGCGGAAATCTCAAGCCACCTCAAGCGGGCCATCATCGCCTCGGAAGACGCAGGTTTCGTGCTGCACGAAGGCATCGACATGGACGCGCTGGAAAAAGCCTGGGAGAAAAACACCCAGGCAGAAGAACGTGCCGCGCAATCCACTAGCCGGCTGGCCGAGGGCAAGTCGAAAGCGCCGCTGGCCCGGTTACCCAAAATTATCGGCGGCTCGACCATCACCCAGCAACTTGCCAAGAACCTGTTCCTGTCGGGCGAGCGCACCCTGCTGCGCAAGGGCCAGGAGCTGCTGCTGACGCTGATGCTTGAAGCGCTGCTGAACAAGCAGCGTATCCTGGAGATTTACCTCAACAACGTCGAATGGGGCGAAGGCGTTTTTGGCGCCGAAGCCGCCGCCCAGCACTACTACCGCAAGCCGGCTGCGCGCCTGAACGCCATCGAGTCGGCCCGGCTGGCGGTGATGCTTCCCCGTCCGAAGTATTTTGAAACGCACACCGGCTCGGGCTACCTGGCGTCGCGCGCCCGGACGATTGCGGGGCGCATGGGCGGCGTGGACCTGCCATGAGCGCCAGCGCTTTACTTTTTACGAGTCATTTCGTGCCTTTGCGCAATACCTGCGGGCCTAAATAGCTACTTTAATCATAGCAATGCATATATTGGGAATCGATCCGGGTTTGCTGATCACCGGCTTTGGCGTGGTGGACATGGACGGCCCGCATTTGCGCTACGTGGCCAGCGGCACCATCAAGACTGCGCACCTGGACAAAAAGGACTTGCCAGGCCGGCTGAAGGTGCTGTTCGACGGTGTTCGCGAGGTGGTCCAGCGCTACCAGCCCGAAGCCTCGTCGGTCGAGATCGTGTTCGTCAACGTCAACCCGCAGGCCACGCTGCTGCTCGGACAGGCCCGCGGCGCGTGCATCACGGCGCTGGTGTCCACCGACCTGGCGGTGGCCGAATACACCGCGCTGCAGATGAAAAAGGCTGTTGCCGGCTACGGCAAGGCCGGCAAGGCAGAAGTGCAGCAAATGGTCATGCGCCTGCTCAAGCTGCCGTCGCTGCCGGGAAAGGATGCCGCTGATGCCTTGGGGCTGGCCATCACGCATGCGCATGTGGGCGCGGCGATGGCGCGGCTGGCGCAGGCCAGCGAAGCCAGCGGCAAGATGAGCAGCCATTACCGGGCGGGGCGCAGCCGCTGACCGTCTACCCCACCCGCTCCATGATGAGCACCGCAAAAAACCCGAAAGCGGCAACCAGGGTCCATTTCAGGATGTTCAACCCCTGACGCCGAAACCGCAATTGCGATGTGATGGCGTACAGCACAAATGACACGGCAGAAGCCAGCAGTGCCAGCAAAATCATCAACCGGAACACCACCATGATCAGGCTTCCTGCAGTTCGCGCGACACGGGCTTACCAGGCCCGCGCCAGGGTGGAAAAACCCTTGGGTGCGCTTTTTTCGTCGTCAAACGTGACGATTTCATAGGCTTCAGGATGCGCCAGCAACTCGCGCAGCAGCTTGTTGTTCATGGCGTGGCCCGAGCGAAAGGCGCTGTAGGCGGCCAGCAGCGGCTTGCCCAGCAGGTACAGGTCGCCCATGGCGTCAAGGATCTTGTGCTTGACGAATTCGTCGTTGTAGCGCAGCCCTTCGCTGTTCAACACCTTGTAGTCATCCATGACGATGGCATTGTCGAGCCCGCCGCCCAGCGCCAGGCCGTTGGCCCGCATCATCTCGACATCCTTGGTGAAACCAAAGGTGCGCGCACGGGCAATGTCCCGGCTGTAGGCGCCGCTGCCCATGTCGAACTCGACGCACTGGCCGGTCGAATCAACGGCCGGGTGGTCAAAGTCGATTTCGAAGCTCAGTTTGTAGCCTTCGTAGGGGCTCAGGCGCGCCCATTTGACATTCGCGCCCTCGCCTTCGCGCACCTCGACCGGCTTGAGGATGCGCACGAAGCGCTTGGGCGCCGGCTGCAAGGCAATGCCGGCCGATTGCAGCAGGAACACAAACGACGACGCCGAGCCGTCCAGGATCGGCACCTCCTCGGCGGTGATGTCAATGACCAGGTTGTCAATGCCCAGCCCGGCGCAGGCCGACATCAGGTGCTCGACCGTCAGCACCTTGGCGCTGCCGCTGGAAATGGTCGACGCCAGCCGGGTGTCGGTGACTGCTTCGGGCGAAATGGCGATGTCCACAGGCTGCGGCAGGTCGACGCGACGAAACACGATGCCGCTGTCGGGCGGTGCCGGCCGCAGGGTCAACTCGACCCGCTGGCCGCTGTGCAGCCCGACGCCGACCGCCCGGGTCAGGGATTTGAGGGTTCTTTGAGCGAGCATGCCATATTTTAAATTGTCAGGTGCGCAGCGACACTGCCCGGCCCGCCAAACCCATGCGGCAGGCTGGCGCGCAACAGGGGCAGGCTGTCAGGCAGCAGGACCTGCGTACCGGCCCGCCATGGCAGGCCGGTGCAGGCAGGATCAGTCCGCCTGGCGGCGCAAAAAGGCAGGAATCTCAAAGTCGTCCATGCCGCCCGATGCCAGCGCATCGACCTTCGCCGCCGCCTGGGTGCGGTTGTTCCCCCACACGTTGGGCCTGGCCATGTTGCCGTAGTCAGGCTGCTTCAGGCCCTGCACGCCGGACGCATTCTGGCCGGCACCGCGCAGCACCTGCAACGGCGCAACATTGCTGCGTACTTCCTGGCGGCTCAGGCCGGTCGCCACCACGGTGACGCGGATGTCATCGCCCAGCTCGTCGTCGTAGGCAGTGCCGTAGATCACATGCGCATCGGGCGAAGCGTAGGCGCGCACGGTGTTCATTGCCAGCTTGGACTCGTTCAGCTTGAGCGAACCCTTGGCAGCCGAGATCAGCACCAGCACGCCCTTGGCGCCCGACAGGTCGATGCCTTCGAGCAGCGGACAGGCCACGGCCTGCTCGGCGGCGATGCGGGCGCGGTCGGGGCCGTTGGCCCGGGCCGTTCCCATCATCGCCTTGCCGGGCTCGCCCATGACGGTACGGACGTCCTCAAAGTCGACGTTGACATGGCCGGGAACGTTGATGATCTCGGCAATGCCGCCGACAGCGTTTTTCAGCACGTCATTGGCATGCGCAAAGGCTTCGTCCTGCGTCACATCGTCGCCCAGCACTTCAAGCAGTTTTTCGTTCAGCACGACGATCAGCGAATCGACATTGGCTTCGAGCTCGGCCAGGCCAAGGTCGGCATTGGTCATGCGGCGCCCGCCCTCGAAATCGAAGGGCTTGGTCACGACGCCGACCGTCAGAATGCCCATTTCCTTGGCCACGCGGGCAATCACGGGCGCAGCACCGGTACCGGTGCCACCGCCCATGCCGGCGGTGATGAACAGCATGTGCGCGCCACTGATGGCGCTGCGGATGTCGTCCACGGCCAGTTCGGCGGCTTCGCGGCCTTTTTCAGGCTTGCTGCCGGCGCCCAGTCCGCTGGCGCCCAGCTGGATGTTTTTGTGCGCGGTACCGCGGTTGAGCGCCTGTGCGTCGGTGTTGGCGCAGATGAATTCAACGCCCTGCACGCCGCACTGGATCATGTGGCCGACGGCATTGCCGCCGCCGCCACCGACGCCAATCACCTTGATCTGCGTGCCTTGGTTGAATTCCTGGATTTCAATCATTTCGATACTCATTGGGAGCCTCCTGTTGGGGTTAATAGGGTGGGTGAATACATGTCAAATTTTTTGCGAAACATGGCGGGTCAGGCCGGTGGATCAGCGCCTCCCGAATGGGTTCGGCGCCAGGGGCGGCCGAAGAATCTGGACAGACAGGTCATCAGAAATTCCCCACGAACCAGTCTTTGACGCGGCCAAAGGCGCTGTGAACACTGCCGGCCTTCTGCGCCACCTTGAAGCCCCGCATGCGCGCCAGCCGGGCTTCTTCGAGCAACCCCATGACGGTCGCGGCCCGGCTCTGGGAAACCATGTCCGACAACGCGCCGGAATAGCGAGGCAAGCCGCGCCGCACCGGCTTGAGAAAAATGTCTTCGCCCAGTTCGATCATGCCGGGCATCATGGCGCTGCCGCCGGTGATGACAATGCCCGAGGACAGCACTTCCTCGTAGCCCGACTCGCGGATCGCCTGCTGGACCAGCAGGTAGATTTCCTCGACGCGCGGCTCGATCACACCAGCGAGCGCCTGCTTGCTGAGCATCCGCGGGACGCGGTCGCCCAGGCCAGGCACCTCGACCTGGGTGTCGGGGTCGGCCAGCAACTGCTTGGCGCAGCCGTTTTCCACCTTGATGTCCTCGGCGTCCTTGGTCGGCGTGCGCAGCGCCATGGCGATGTCGCTGGTGATCAGGTCACCGGCAATCGGGATGACGGCGGTGTGCCGGATGGCGCCGCCGGTAAAAATCGCCACGTCGGTGGTGCCGGCGCCAATGTCGACCATGGCCACGCCGAGCTCCTGCTCGTCGGGCGTCAGCACCGACAGGCTGGAGGCCAACGGATTGAGCATCAGCTGGTCCACGTCGAGGCCGCAGCGCCGCACGCACTTGATGATGTTCTCGGCGGCGCTCTGCGCGCCGGTCACGATGTGCACCTTGGCCTCCAGGCGCAGGCCGCTCATGCCGATGGGCTCGCGCACATCCTGGCCGTCGATCACGAACTCCTGCGGCTCGACCAGCAGCAGGCGCTGGTCGGTGGAGATGTTGATGGCCTTGGCGGTTTCAATCACGCGGGTGACGTCGGCCTGGGTCACTTCCTTGTCCTTGACGGCCACCATGCCGCTGGAATTGATGCCCCGGATGTGGCTGCCGGTGATGCCGGTGAAGACACGGCCGATCTTGCAGTCGGCCATGAGTTCGGCCTCTTTCAACGCCTGCTGGATGCTGTGCACGGTGGCATCGATGTTGACCACCACGCCGCGCTTGAGTCCCTGGCTGGCGGCAATGCCGAGGCCGGCCAGCTTGAGCTGCCCGCCGGGCATGACCTCGGCCACCACGACCATGATCTTGCTGGTCCCGATGTCCAGCCCCACCACCAGATCTTTGTATTCTTTGGCCATTCATTTACCTTTTCTTTTTCTTGTCGTCTTTGTCAGAGATCTCGCCGGTGGTGACGCCCCTGAGCTTGAGCGCGTAGCCGGTGGCATAGCGCAGGTCGGCAGACTCCACATCGCGTCCGAAGCGGGACGACACCTGCGTCACGGTGTCAACGAAGCGCCGGGCACGCGCCTGCACTTCAGCCAGCGAGCCGTGGCCCAGTTCGATCACCGCGCCGCTGTCAAGCTGCGCGCGCCAGCTTCCAAGATCGCTCAGCTGCAATTGCTCCAGCACGGCATCCATCTCTTCAAACAGCGGAAGCAGCGCGTGGTAGGCCTGCAGCACCTGCGGAGTCTGGCCCTTGGGCCCGCTCAGCAGCGGCAGTTCCTCATTTTCGACATCCCCTGGATTGGCGTCGAACACTTCGCCGTGGTTGTTGACCAGCCGGGCTTCGCCCTCGGGACCCCAATAGGCGACGGCTTTGTGCTCCAGCAACACGACCTTCAGGCGGTTCGGAAATTCGCGCTGCACCACGGCCCGGCGAACCCAGGGAACGGCCTCGAAGGCGGCGCGCGTGGATTCCAGGTCCACCGTCAGGAAGTTGCCGGCCACCTTGGGCGTCACATTGGCGCGCAGGGTAACGGCATTGTTATGCGTCAGGTCGCCGCCGACGCGTATGGTGCTCAGGTTGAAGGCGGGCTGGCGCACCAGCCAGGCCATGCCCAGGGCCAGCACCATGGCGCCGAACACCAGCCCCAGGAGCACCGACACGGTGTTCATGAGCCTGACGTCCGGCGGCAAGGCGGCGGGCATTGGCATGGTACGGCTCACGGCGGTGTTCCGTCCTGGGGTTGGCTATCAAGCGCTGCGGTTTCAAGCACCCGGACGCACAAGGCCTCATAGGAAATGCCGGCTGCGCGTGCAGACATCGGCACCAGCGAATGCCCGGTCATTCCGGGCGAGGTGTTGATCTCCAGCAGGTAGGGCTTGCGCGTGGCCTGGTCGATCATCACGTCGGCGCGGGCCCAGCCCCGGCAGTTCAGGGTACGAAAAGCCTGCAGCACGAGTTGCTGGATGGCCTGCTCTTCCCCGGCAGGGAGGCCGCAGGGCACCAGGTACTGCGTGGTGTCGGTGAAATACTTGTTCTGGTAGTCGTAATTGCCCTCAGGCGCGACGATGCGAATGACCGGCAGCGCCCGCGCCTGCGCGCCGGTGCCGAGCACCGGACAGGTCACCTCGTCGCCGCTGACGAACTGCTCGCACAGGATGTCAGCATCCATCTTTTCAGCCAGCGCCACGGCAGCTGCCAAGCCGGCGCGCTCGGCCACCTTGCTCAAGCCCAGCGACGAACCTTCGCGCGCCGGCTTGACGATCAGCGGCAGTCCAAGCGTGTCGGCTACCCCATCGACCTCTGCCGGGCTGTACCCGCCCCGGCGCAGCAGCACATAGCGTGGCGTGGGCAGGTTTTCGGACAGCAGCACGCGCTTGGTCATGACCTTGTCGATGGCCATGCTCGACGCCATGACGCCCGAGCCGGTATAGGGAATGCCGAGCAGTTCCAGCGCGCCCTGCACCGTGCCGTCTTCGCCGAAGCGGCCGTGCAGCGTAATGAAGCAGCGGGCAAAGCCCTCTTTCTTCAAGTCGCCCAAATCACGTTCGCTCGGGTCAAAGGCGTGGGCATCAACACCCTGCGAGCGCAGCGCCTGCAGCACACCCTGCCCCGACATCAGCGAGATTTCGCGCTCGGCGGAGCGCCCGCCCATCAGGACGGCGACCTTGCCGAAGCTCGAAGGATGGGCGTTCATGCGCATTGCCCTTCCAGCACCTTGAGTTCGTGGCGCTCAAGCATGGCCACGACCCCGGCAGGCACCTGCCCGATGGAGCCGGCGCCCATGCACATGACCACGTCGCCGCCCAGCGCTGCATCGAGGATGGCCTGGGGCATGGCGGCGATGGCATCCACGAAGACCGGCTCGACCTTGCCGGCCACGCGCAGCGCACGTGCCAGCGAGCGGCCGTCGGCCGCCACGATGGGCATTTCGCCAGCGGCATAGACCTCGGCCAGCAGGACCGCGTCGGCATGGCTGCTGATGATCTTGACGAAATCCTCGAAACAGTCGCGGGTGCGGGTGTAACGGTGCGGCTGGAACGCCAGCACCAGCCGCCGCCCCGGAAAAGCGCCGCGCGCCGCCGACAAGGTAGCCGCCACCTCGACCGGATGGTGGCCGTAATCCTCGATCAGCGTGAACAGGCCGCCGTCCTTGGCGGGCAGGTCGCCATGGCGCTGGAAGCGCCGGCCCACGCCGGTGAAGTCGGCGAGCGCCTTTTGCACCGCGGCATCGGGCACGTTGAGTTCCACCGCAATTGCAATGGCGGCCAGGGCATTGAGCACGTTGTGCTGGCCGGCGAGGTTCAACACCACCTCCAGATCGGGCAGTTGCACACCATTGCGGCGCTGCGCGGTGAAATGCATTTGCGCGCCGACAGCGCGCACGTTCACGGCGCGTACCTGGGCTTCGTCATTCAAGCCATAGCTGGTGATGGGGCACGACATCTGGGGCACGATGTCACGGACTACCGGGTCGTCGGTGCACAGGACCGCCGTGCCGTAGAACGGCATGCGGTGCAGGAAATCGACAAAGGCCTTTTTCAGGTTTCCAAAATCGTGCCCGTAGGTTTCCATGTGGTCGGCATCGATGTTCGTGACCACCGCCATCACCGGCAGCAGGTTCAGGAAGGACGCGTCCGATTCGTCGGCTTCGACCACGATGTAGTCGCCCGACCCCAGCTTGGCATTGGCGCCCGCGCTGTTGAGCTTGCCACCAATCACGAAGGTGGGGTCCAGTCCGCCTTCGGCCAGCACGCAGGCCACCAGGCTGGTGGTGGTGGTCTTGCCATGGGTGCCGGCAATAGCGATGCCCTGCTTGAGGCGCATGAGTTCGGCCAGCATCAATGCGCGGGGCACGACCGGAATGTGTTTTTCGCGCGCGGCCAGGACCTCGGGGTTGTCAGACTGAACCGCAGTGGAAGTCACCACCGCATCGACATTGACCAGGTTGTCGGCTGCATGGCCGACAAAGGCCTGGATACCGAGTCCGCTCAAGCGCTGCAGCGTGCTGCTGTCCGACAGGTCGGAGCCGGAAATCACATACCCCAGGTTGTGCAGGACTTCGGCAATTCCGGACATGCCCGCGCCGCCGATGCCGATGAAATGGATGTGCTTGATCGCGTGCTTCATCGCGCAAGTTCCTCGCAAGCGGCGACAAGATGGGCGGTGGCATCTACTTTTTGCATATTTTTCGCTTTTAGCGCAGACTGGACAAGCGCAAGGCGCTCTGTTTTTTGTAGCATTATCGCAAGAATCGAAGGGGTCAGGTCATGTTGTTGCACCAGCCAGCCCCCGCCATGCGTAACAAGAAATCTCGCATTGGCTGTCTGGTGGTCATCCACCGCAGACGGAAAGGGAACAAACAGCGCCGCAGCGCCGACAGCGGCAATTTCGGTCACCGTACTGGCGCCGGCGCGGCAGATGATGAGGTCCGCATCGGCAAACGCCTGGGCTGTGTCCTCGATGAAAGGCGTGAGTTCAGCGTCCACGCCGGCGGCCTGGTAATTGGCGCGCAGCGCTTCAAGCTGGCGGGCGCCGCTTTGGTGCGTGACGCGGGGGCGCAGCGCCGCCGGGATCAGCGCCAGCGCCTTGGGAACCAGTTCGTTCAGCGCCGTCGCGCCCAGACTGCCGCCCACCACCAGCACCTTGAGCGGCCCGCGCCGCTGCGCAAAGCGCACGGCCGGATCGGGCTGCCGGGTAAAGGCCAGCCGGAGCGGATTGCCCACCCATTCGGAATTTTTCAACACGCAGGGGAAAGCAGTAAAGACGCGGTCGGCGACGCGGGCCAGCAGCTTGTTGACCAGGCCGGCCACGGAATTTTGTTCGTGCAGGATCAGCGGCTTGCCCAGCATCACGCTCATCATGCCGGCCGGAAAGGCGATATAGCCGCCCAGGCCGAGCACCACATCGGGCTTGACGCGGCGGATGACCTGCACACTCTGCCAGAAGGCTCTGAGCAGGCGCAGCGGCAGGAAGGCCAGGGTCACCGGCCCCTTGCCACGGACGCCGGAAAAATCAATCGACTCGAAAGCAAAGCCGCGCGGCGGCACCAGCTGGCTTTCCATGCTTGGGCGATCTGCACTGCCCTTGCCGCCCAGCCAATGCACGCGCCAGCCACCCGCGCGCAAGGCTTCGGCCACGGCCAGGCCTGGAAAGATATGGCCGCCGGTTCCGCCAGCCATAACCAGGGCGCAACGTTGCCGGGTCATATGCGGCCTCCATGCATCAGCACGCGGTTTTCGTAGTCAATGCGGAGAACCACCGCCAGCGCAATCAGGTTCATCACAATGGCAGAGCCGCCATAACTCATCAGCGGCAGCGTCAGGCCCTTTGTCGGCAAAGCGCCGAGGTTCACGCCAATGTTGATGAAGGTCTGAAACCCCATCCAGATACCGACGCCCTGCGCCACCAGCCCGGAGAACAGCCGGTCCAGCGCGATGGACTGGCGGCCGATGTGCATGATGCGGCGGATCATCCACAAGAACATGCCGATCACCACCAGCACGCCGATGAGGCCGAATTCCTCGCCAATCACGGCCATCAGGAAGTCGGTGTGCGCTTCGGGCAGCCAGTGAAGTTTTTCGATGCTGCCGCCCAGCCCGACACCAAAGATTTCACCCCGGCCGAAGGCAATCAACGAGTGCGACAACTGGTAGCCCTTGCCCATGGAGTACTTTTCGTTCCACGGGTCCATATAGGCAAAGATCCGCTCGCGCCGCCATTCGCTGAACATCACCATCATGCCGAAGGCCACCACGACCACCGCTGAAATCACGAAAAACATGCGCGCGTTGACGCCGCCCAGAAAGAGAATGCCCATGGCAATGACCGAAATCACCATGAAGGCGCCCATGTCGGGCTCGGCCAGCAAGAGTACACCGACGATTCCCACGGCAAAGGCCATCGGCAGCACGGCGCGAAAGAATCGTTCCTTCACCTCCATCTTGCGCACCATGTAGTTGGCGGCATACAGCAGCACGGCAAATTTCGCCAGTTCCGAAGGCTGGAAGTTCATGACGCCCAGCGGAATCCATCGCCGCGCGCCATTGACTCCCTTGCCAATAAAGGGAACCAGCACCAGCACCAGCAGCAACAGCGACCCCATGAACAGCCAGGGTGCGTATTTTTCCCAGGTCGCCATGGGGATCTGGAACGCCAGATAAGCAGCAATCGACGCCATCAGCAATGAGAACAGATGCCGTGTCAGGAAAAAAGTGTGCGCATAGCGCGCAAACTTGGGGTTGTCAGGCATGGCCACCGAGGCGGAATAAACCATGACCAGGCCAGACAGCAGCAAGGCCACAGTGACCCAGACCAGGGCCCAGTCGAGCCCTGCCAGCCGAACCGGCGTGGCGAGCTTGCCCGGAAGGCTCCGACCGCCCAGGCGCACCGGCAAGGCATCCGAAGCGGCCTTGCCGAACCCTGAAAACCAGCCGCCACGAGGCAGTTTGACAGTCACAGCACGGCTCCCTGTTCCACGGCGAGTTCCTTCACCGCCTCGCAAAAAACCCGTGCGCGGTGCTGGTAGTTGTCGAACATGTCAAAACTGGCGCAGGCGGGCGACATCAGCACCGCGTCACCCGCCTGCGCCAGCGCGGCGGCCAGGCTGACTGCTTGGGCCATGGACGTGGCCTCCAGCAACTCGACTTGTCGGCCTTCCAGTGCGGCGCGGATGACCGGCGCATCACGGCCAATCAGCACCACGGCCCGGACATAACGCGCCACCGGGTCGGCCAGCGGCGAGAAGTCCTGGCCCTTGCCTTCGCCGCCGAGGATCAGCACCAGCTTGCGATCAGCGCCCAGGCCGGCCAGCGCCGCCGCTGTGGCGCCGACATTGGTGCCCTTGCTGTCGTCAAAGTATTCCACGCCCTCCAGCACGGCCACCGACTCCACGCGGTGCGGCTCACCCCGGTATTCCCGAAGGCCATGCAGCATCGGCGCCAGCGGGCAACCCAGGGCGACGGCCAGGCCGAGCGCGGCCAGTGCATTGGTGGCGTTGTGGCGGCCGCGAATGCGCAGCGCTTCGAGCGGCATCAGGCGCTGGATGTGCAGCACCAGCGCCTCGGCCTTGCGGCGCTTGATGGACTCGTCGGCCTCGGCTGCGCGTACCAGCCACGCCATGCCATTGACCGTCTGAATGCCGTAATCGCCCGGCCGCCTTGGCTCATCGCCGCCAAAGGTCAGGTAGTTCCGGATTTGCCGGCCCTTGACGGGTGCGGGCAATGCTGCCATCACCCGCGGGTCATCGCGGTTCAGCAGCATGAGGCCGGCGCGGCCATAGACATTCGCCTTGGCGGCGGCATAGGCTGGCAGGGTTTCGTGCCAGTCGAGGTGGTCCTGTGTGATGTTCAGGACCGTTGCCACCCCCGGCTCGAAATTCGCGACCCCGTCGAGCTGGAAACTGGACAATTCAAGCACCCAGACCTCAGGCAGCGCGACAGCTTCGTCACGGGCTTGCGCATCCAGCTTTTCGGTCAAAGTCTCCAGCAGCGTCGGCCCGATATTACCGGCCACCGCCACCATTTTTCCGGCGCGCTCGATGAGTTGCCCCGTCAAGGAGGTCACGGTGGTTTTGCCGTTGGTGCCGGTGATGCCGATGAGCTTGGGCGCATACCCACGGTCCTCTTTCAAGTCGGCCAGCGCCTGCGCGAACAGGCTCAATTCGTTGCCGCAGGGAATGCCCTGCGCACGGGCTGCTGCCACGACACCGCTGATGGAGGCGGGTGACAGGCCCGGGCTTTTCAGCACCATGTTGAAGTTTTCACCGTCCAGCAGTGCGCCATCCATGGCGGCATTGACGAAGCGGGCGTTCGGCACGCTGCCCTGCAAGGCGGCGAGTTGCGGCGGCGTCGGACGTGTATCCGCCACGGTGACACGGGCACCGCAGCGCGCGCACCAGCGCGCCAACGCCAGGCCGGAAGCGCCCAGCCCCAGAACCAGAATGTTTTGATGTGCCAGGTTTTTCATCTCAGTTTCAGCGTTGAAAGACCGACCAGACACAGCAGCATGGTGATGATCCAGAAACGGACAACCACCTGGGTTTCCTTCCAGCCGCATTTTTCGAAATGATGGTGTAGCGGCGCCATCTGCAGCAGCCGCCGCCCCTGACCGTAACGCCGCTTGGTGTACTTGAACCAGGTCACCTGGAGCATGACCGACAGCGCCTCGACCACGAAGATCCCGCCCATGATCGCCAGCACGATTTCCTGCCGCACGATGACGGCGATCGTGCCAAGCGCCGCACCCAGCGCCAGCGCACCGACATCGCCCATGAAGACCTGCGCCGGATGGGTGTTGAACCACAGGAAGGCCAATCCGGCGCCCGCCATGGCGGCACAAAAGATCAGCAACTCGCCCGATCCGGGGATATGGGGCAACAGCAGGTATTTGGAATAGACCGAGCTGCCGGTCACATACGCAAACACGCCCAGCGAGGAGCCGACCATCACCACCGGCATGATGGCCAGCCCATCCAGCCCGTCGGTCAGGTTCACGGCATTGCTCGAGCCAACAATCACCAAGTAAGTCAGAATCACAAAACCGAAGACGCCCAGCGGATAGCTGATTTCCTTCATAAAGGGCAGCAGCAGGCCGGCCTTGGGTGGCAAGTTGACATCGAACCCCGACCGCACCCAGCTGACAAAAAGCTCCAGCACGCGCATGTTGGAGCTTTCGGAAATGCTGAACACCAGGTAAACCGCGGCAATCAGCCCGACAACGGATTGCCACAAATATTTATCGCGCGACCGCATGCCTTCGGGGTCCTTGAGCACCACCTTGCGCCAGTCATCGGCCCAGCCGATGGCGCCAAAGCCCAGCGTCACCAGCAGCACGATCCAGACAAAGCGGTTGGCCAGGTCGAACCACAGCAGCGTGGAAATGCCGATCGCCATCAGGATCAACACACCGCCCATGGTTGGCGTGCCGCTTTTGCTCAGATGCGTCTGCATGGCGTACTCACGGATCGGCTGGCCGATCTTGAGCGAAATCAGCCGGCGAATCACGAACGGGCCGGCCAGCAGACCGATCAACAGTGCAGTGAGCGCGGCCATCACGGCGCGCAGGGTCAGGTACTGGAACACCCGCAGGAATCCCAGGTCAGGCGAAAGGGTCTGGAGCCACTGGGCCAGGCTAAGCAGCATGAGACGCTTTCTTGTCTTCTTTTTGTAAATTGTCGCCAGCGGCCATGGCCGCCTGGACCACGCGCTCCATCTTCATGAATCGCGAACCTTTCACCAGCACACTGGCGACATGCGGCAGTTCGCGTACCACGGCCGCACTCAGTTCCGCCATGCCGGTGAAATGACGGCTTTCACCAAAAGCGGCGCCTGCGCCCTGAGACTGTTCACCCAGAGTGAAAAATTTTTCAATCCCCAGCGCACGGGCATTTCGGCCAGCTTCGCCGTGGAACTGCGGCCCCTGGCTGCCGACCTCGCCCATGTCACCCATGACCAGCAGGCGCGGACCGGGCAGTTCGGCCAGCACCAGCAGGGCCGCCTGCATCGAGTCGGGATTGGCGTTGTAGGTGTCGTCAACCAGCGTCACCGTGCGCCCTGCCAGCGGCACCGACAAGGCACGCGAACGCCCCTTGACCGGCATGAACGCCGAAAGGCCGGTGCTGATGAAAACCAGCGGAACGCCGGCAGCCAATGCACAGGCCGTGGCCGCCAGTGCGTTCTTGACGTTGTGGCGGCCTGCAACATGCAACGCAAACGCCAGAGGGCCCGACGGCGTGCTGGCCTCCACCTGCCAGCCATCGCCATGCCATTTCGCGCTGCCGGTCACATCGGCAGGCCCCTCCAGCGCAAACGTCATGACCGGGCGCGCACCCGCCAGACGCCGCCAGACATCGGTGTAGGCATCGTCCGCAGGAAAAACCGCTGTGCCGGACGCCTCCAGCGATGCCAGCACCGAGCCGTTTTCCAGGGCCACGGCTTGCACCGTGGCCATGAATTCAAGGTGTTCACGCTGGGCATTGTTGACCAGCGCCACCGTGGGCCGGACCAGGTCGGCCAGGTAGGCAATTTCGCCGGGGTGGTTCATTCCGAGTTCAACCACGCCAGCCTCATGCTCAGCCCGCAGGCGCAGCAATGTCAGGGGAACGCCGATGTCGTTGTTGAGGTTGCCTTCTGTCGCGAACGCCGCTTCGGGTTTCCAGGCTCGCAAAATCGCCGCGATCATCTGCGTGACCGTGGTTTTTCCATTGCTGCCCGTCACAGCAATCAGGGACAGGCTGAACTGCGAACGCCAGGCGGCGCCGATCTGGCCCAACGCCAGGCGGGTATCGGCGACTTCTATGCCGGGCAGGCCGGCTTGCGCCAGACCGTGCTGTGCGATGGCTGCCACGGCGCCTTCGGCGCTGGCATTCGGCAAAAATTCGTGCGCGTCGAAATGCTCACCCTTGAGCGCGACAAACAGGTCGCCCGGCCGCAGGCTTCGCGTATCGGTATGAATCCGCAGAGGGGTTACGCTGCCGTCGCCCACCAGCCGGGAGGATGGCAACCAGGCCGCGATCTGTTCCAGGCGCTTCATGCGTGCTCCTTTGCCTGGCGCCCTGGCGCCATGACATTCAAGGCAGCCTGCGCATGGTCGCGGTCGGAAAATGCCATCTTCACACCCTTGATTTCCTGGTAGTTTTCATGCCCTTTGCCGGCCAGCAGCACAACGTCCTGCGCTTGGGCCAGCATCAGCGCATGGGCGATAGCGGCATGCCGGTCTGGCTCTGCATGCGCAGCCTGCGGCTGGCCCAGGCCTTTTTGCATCTGCTCAATGATGACCAGCGGGTTTTCGCTGCGAGGGTTGTCGCTGGTCAGCACCAGCTGATCGGCAATTTTTTCTGCCGCTGCTGCCATCAAGGGCCGCTTGCTGGCGTCACGGTCGCCGCCGCAACCAAAAACACACCACAACCTGCCGCCCCGGCCCTGTGCCACCGGCCTGAGCGCCAGCAGCACTTTTTCCAGCGCATCGGGCGTGTGCGCATAGTCAATCACGACCAGCGGCAGGCCGGCCACCGCCAGGGTTTCAGTCCGGCCAGGCACCGGCAGAATGTCCACGCAGGCAGCGACCGCATCGGCCAGCGGCACCTCCATTGCCCGCAGGCTGGCCATGACACACAGCAAATTCGACACGTTGTACAGGCCCACCATGCTGGTTGACATCGTGTGGCGCTCGGCGCCTTCCACCACGTCGAAGCTCAAACCCTGCGCGCCCTGCCGGATCGCCTGCGCCTCAAGCCGCGCAGGACCTTCGCACGACACGGTCCAGCGGTCCAGCAACGTTGGCGCCAGCGCCGCAACCAACTCCAGGCCCTTGGGATCGTCAATATTGATGACAGCAGCCCTCAGACCCGGCCAGTTGAACAACGCTCTCTTGGCAGCCCAGTAAGCGTCCATTGATGCGTGGTAATCAAGATGGTCCTGGGTAAAGTTGGTGAACACCGCAACCTGGATTTGCGTTCCGTCCAGCCGCCGCTCCTCGATACCTATCGACGAGGCCTCCAGTGCGCAGGCTGAAAAGCCTTTGCCTGCAAAAACACGCAACTGCTGTTGAAGCAGCACCGGGTCTGGCGTCGTCATTCCGGTGGAAACCATCGCATCGGGCGTGCCGATCCCCAGCGTTCCGACCAGGCCGCAAGGGCGCTCTAGCCGGCCAAGCGCCTGCGCCAGCCACCAGGCCGTAGAAGTCTTGCCGTTGGTTCCCGTGATGGCCACGAGCGCAAGCTGCTCGCTGGGCGCGCCAAAGTATGCAGCAGCAATCGGTCCCGTGGAGGCCTTCAGACCTTTGTAGGTCGCCACCCGGTCATCATCGAAGCCGTAGGCCTGAGCTCCCGCGTTCTCAACCAGGCAGGCAGCCGCGCCGGCAGCCAAAGTGGCCGCGACATACTGGCGTGCGTCTGTGGCAGCCCCCGGCCATGCAATGAAACCGTCGCCCTTGCCCGCCTTGCGGCTATCGGCCCACAGCGTGCCGGTCACGCGCTCATGCAGCCAGCGCGCGGCCTGTTCAGGGGTGCGAAGCTGGACGATGGTCAAAACGACTCCTCCACTGTCTGCGTGATGATTTGCGGCTTCACGCTCATGTCGGGCTGCACGCCCATCATGCGCAGCGTTTGCTGAACCACTTCGCTGAACACCGGCGCGGCGGCAATGCCGCCAAAGTATTTGCCGTCACTGGGCTCGTCGATCATCACCGCCACAATGATGCGTGGCGATTCGATGGGCGCCATGCCGGTAAACCAGGCGCGGTATTTGTTGCTGGCATAGCCTTTGCCGACCTGCTTGTGCGCAGTGCCCGATTTGCCGCCCACCGAATAGCCCACGGTCTGTGCCAGCTGGCCGGTGCCGCCCGGTGCCGCAGCCATCTGGAGCATGCGGCGAACGGCGTGGGCATTCTCGGGAGAGAACACCTTGACGCCGACAGCTGGCTCATTTTTCTTGAGCATGGTGACTGGAATGATCTGGCCATCGTGGGCAAAAGAGGTGTACGAATGCGCCATCTGGAACAGCGATGCCGACAGGCCATAGCCATAAGCCATGGTGGCCTGCTCGACGGGTCGCCAGGTTTTCCAGGGACGCAGACGGCCCGACACGGCACCGGGAAACTCGATCTGCGGCTTCTGTCCATAGCCCAAGGCGACATAGGTGTCCCACATTTCGTGGGGCGTCATTTTCTGGGCGATTTTCAACGCGCCTACGTTGCTGGACTTCTGGATCACGCCCTCGACGGTCAATGTGCCGTAGTTGTGGGTGTCACTGATGGTGAAGCCGCCGATATTGAAGCGTCCGGGGCCAGTATCAATCAGGGTCTGCGGCTTGATGCGCCCGGCCTCCAGCGCCATGGCGACAGTGATGGGCTTCATCGTTGAACCGGGCTCGAAGGTGTCTGTCACGGCCCGGTTGCGCAGCTGCTCCCCGGTCAGGTTCTGGCGCTTGTCGGGCACATAGCTGGGATAATTGGCCAGCGCCAGCACCTCACCGGTGATCGAGTCGATCACCACGACACTGCCAGCCTTGGCCTTGCGCGCAATCACTGCATCGCGCAGTTTCTGATAAGCGAAGAACTGTACCTTGCTGTCAACGCTGAGCTGAATGTCCTTGCCATCCACGGGCGGAACCTGCTCGCCAACACCTTCGACCACACGGCCCAGCCGGTCCTTGATGACACGCCGCGAACCCGCCTTGCCCGACAGCTCCTGATTGAAGGTCAGCTCGATACCTTCTTGCCCCTTGTCTTCCACATTGGTAAAGCCAACGATGTGGGCGATGGTTTCGCCTTCAGGGTATTTGCGCTTGTATTCCTTGCGCTGGTAAATGCCGGGAATACCGAGTTCGCTGATTTTTTGGGCAACGGGTTCTTCCAGCTGGCGCTTGACCCAGACGAAGGTCTTGTCCTCGTCGCTAAACTTCTTTTTCAGCTCAGCCAGCGGCATTCCCAGCAACCGGGCCAGTTCGGTCAGTTGGACGGGACTGGCCTTGACGTCTTCAGGAATGGCCCAGATACTTGACGCTGGCACGCTGGAAGCCACGATCAGCCCATTGCGGTCCAGGATGCGGCCACGGTTGGCAGGCAGTTCCAGTGTCCGCGCAAACCGCACCTGGCCCTGGCGCTGAAAAAATTCGTTGGCGTACACCTGGATATAGGCCGCCCTCACCGCAAGACAGGCAAACGCCAGCGCGATCAGGGCCACGATGAGCTTGCTGCGCCAGACCGGGGTCTTGCTGGCCAGCAAGGGGCTGGAGGTGTACAGAACGTTTTTTCTACTCATGCTGCGCCTTCTGGCCTGCAGAAGCCGCCACATCGGCTGCGGACTTATACTTGACGTACTGGGTAATGGCCGGTGTGGTGGTGCGCATCTGAAGCCGATCCCTGGCCAGCTTTTCGACCTTCAGGGGTGTGGCTTCCGCACGTTTTTCCACCTGCAGGCGATCGCTTTCGGTTTCAATTTTCCGGCTCTGCGCAGCCGCTTTTTCAAGTTCTACATAAAGACGCCGCGACTCATACTGGGTTTGCACCAGGTACAGCGCACTGGCCAGCACAGCCAGCAGCAGCAGAAAATTCAGACGGCTCATGACTCGCCCCGCATGCCGACGGCCAAACCAAGACTCATACGGCTTCTCCTGCGCGCTCGGCGACTCGCATTACGGCGCTGCGCGAGCGCGGGTTCCCGGCGACTTCCTCGTTGCTGGGCTTGGTGCGCCCTAGCGCCTTGAGTGGCATGACCTTGGGTGCGGCAAAAGGCGCGCGTCGGTCATACACCTCACGCGAGTGTGCCGCCATGAACTGCTTGACGATGCGATCCTCAAGCGAATGAAAACTGATCACCACCAGGCGCCCGCCGGGCTGCAGCACCTTGAGCGACGCCTTCAGCGCCTGCTCCAGTTCTTCCAGTTCGGCATTGATGAAAATCCGCAGCGCCTGGAAAGTCCGCGTTGCCGGATCCTTGCCCGGTTCGCGGGTCTTGACTGCACTGGCCACCACAGCAGCCAGTTCGGCGGTAGTGGAAAGCGGGCCGGATGCCTGCCTGTACCGGTCGATCGCTCTGGCAACCAGTCCGGCAAAGCGCTCTTCGCCATAGTCGCGGATGACCTCTGTCATGGACTCAACCGAAGCGTCCTGAAGCCACTCGGCCACGCTCTGACCGCGTGTGGTATCCATGCGCATGTCCAACGGGCCTTCATTCCGAAAGGAAAAACCGCGCTCTGGATTGTCGATCTGGGGGGAGCTCACGCCCAAGTCCATCAGTACGCCCGAGATGCTGGCCTCGGGCATTTGATCCAGGTGCATAAAACCCTGATGGCGAATGGAAAAACGCGGGTCTTTAATGGACTGCGCCTCTGCAACCGCGTCAAGGTCCTTATCAAATGCCGTTAAGCGGCCTGACGGCGACAGTTGCGACAGCAACAGGCGCGAGTGTCCGCCGCGACCAAACGTCGCGTCAATGTAATGACCGTCCGGGTTGACCTGAAGCGCCGTGATGGCTTCGTTCAACAGGACGGTGCGGTGTGTCCATGTGCCCTTCACCATCTACTTTCAGAAAGAAAAATCTTTAAATACATCGGGCATTTCGCCCTTCATTTGCTCGGCTTCCTGGGCCGCATAAGTCGCAGCATCCCAGAGTTCGAAATGGCTGCCCATGCCCAACAGTACCGCATCCTTGCTGATGCCAGCGGCTTTGCGCAGTTCAGGCGAAACCAGGATGCGGCCGGTTGCATCCATGTCAACATCCATCGCATTGCCCAAGAAAATTCGTTTCCACCATTGCGCCTGCATGGGCAACGAAGCAATCCTCTCGCGAAACCTTTCCCACTCGTTCAAGGGAAAAATCATGAGGCATCCATGGGGATGTTTGGTGAGGGTGAACCGGCCGGAAAAATCTGCACCCAGCGATTCCCGATGGCGCGCAGGCACGGACAACCTGCCTTTGGCATCGAGAGCGAGAAATGACGCACCTTGTAACACTTTTCAGACCCTCTACCGACACTTTTCACCACCGAACTGCACATTTTCCCACTGTATCAGGGAACCTCCTTCCAGCACGGAATTTGACACAAATTATTTCAATGAAATCAATAACTTAGAGGGTTAAATGAAAGCGTCCAAACGAATTAAAGTTGTTTAAAATTAAAGACTTGGCGCGAATACTGCAAGTTTCACATTAAGAACCGCAAGCATCTATAAATATCGCTGAAGGTGCCACAAGAAAGGCATGGCCACCATATTTGCACTTCTATGGCCATTCATCGCCAAGAAGGTTGAATGACGGCATCGCCGTGTCTTTGAACAGACTGGCTGTCAGCCTTGAGCCTTAATGTCCGGAAGCTAGCAAAAGCGTAGCAGGAGGATTTTTTTTGCCAGTTTGCCAAGGCTTGCAGGCTTTGTCACAGGTTGGAAAACGATGCACCGGCTTTCAGCCTGAAAAAATCCGTTCCCGGATACAAAACGAGGGTTTTAACACATCAAAAAGCACAACAAATTGTTATTTTTGCAATCAACCAACAACAGTTTTTTGCACTTTATTTTCACGAAAAAACCTTGGAAAGTGCAGTAATTCCGGTTCGATGTGAAGTATTGAAGACGGTGAAAGCCGGGTACAAGGCTATTGCACGCCAAAGTCATGCAGTTTTTTGACTGCAAACCAGATCAAATACAAGTGTAAACCCTGATTTACATTGCTCCCCGGGCAAACCCCTATTTGCCAGACCATCGTGCTGCGGGTGACAGATTGCCCGGCCATGTTGTCCAGGCTCTGCAGGATCGAATTAGTCGCTGCGGGGGCTGACCTTGGCGTACTCGACGATTCCGATCACGTTGAAAAAAGCAGCAACCAGCCGGTTGACTTCGGAAAACTCGACGCAGCGATTTTCAGCCCGCCGGGCAGACACCCAGTTGAGCAACATGCCTGCTGCAGAAAAGTCGACGCGAATGAGTTTGGCACACGAAATCTGCATCCTGTCGGCCCCCATCAGGCTGGTTTCCAGCCTGTTCAGAACATCCGCGGCCTCGCCTTGGATCTGGCCGGACAGGTCCACCGATAAAGAACGAATGGATACGCTTGACGGAAAATCGATCCCCGAATCACCCTCCAGCTCCATCAGGGTGGAATAAACGGTTTCGGTGGTCGGCTCGCCGATGATCGTTGCCCGGCCCATGGCATCGCCCTCGTCGTCGAGTGACTTGTAGTCACAACGTGCGACTTCCCAAGCGGGTGGCGACACCTCGTAAGTAACGCAAAAATCAAGCGCGGTGAGTTCAAAATCATCAGGGCGATGAATAATACGCAGCATTTCCATGCGCAGCATCCACCACTTGGGCTCAGTGTCGCGCTCGCCTGAAGGTGTGGCTTCAAGCAACACCTTTTGCAGTTGCACATCACCACGGAAGCGCAACTGCACAGGCTGGGCCGCCCAGTTGCTGAAAACCTTGTGCAAAGGCCCAAGAGCGGCAGATTCGATGGTCTTGAGGTAGCTCCAGTCAAGACGCCAAGGCATCGGGGATCGGGCAATCGCCGTGTTGAGAACGCCCACGGACTGCATGCTCAATACCGACGGACAGATCCAGTCGGCAGCAACGCTCTCATGCCCAGGTTTTTCACCCGGCTGGATCAGTGCCTTGACCATGTCCGGCAATGAAAACCACTGTGGCGCGGAGCGGCTGAAATGCTCGGCAAAATCAAGGGCGGCAGCTTCGAACTTGCCCTGTTCCCCGGTGGCGCGGTACAGATCGAACAGTGCCAGCCAGGTATAAACATGGTCGAAGTGCGATGCGCCTGGCCGCAAGATTTCGAGCAGACCGTCTTCAGCGCCCGCGTCATCGCCATTGGCAAACAAAATTGCGGCTTCTTCAAGTTCGGTATCGTGCACGATGGATTCGCGCTCCAGGCCTGAAGCCCGCGCCGGTAGCAATCCCAATGCACTGCTCTCGATGGACTTGTCAATGCCTGGAGAACCCATGCGGGCCGGGATTTTAGGGAGCACGCCCAGAAGATCGTCGAGAAGGAACCCGGGAGCGGGCTCATCGGCCTGATGAACCGAGTCCATTTCTGCTGGCATCGTCGGCTGGTAGCCAGCAGTCAGCGCACCCTGTACCGGAGGCTGCCCCGTTTTGGCTTGCGCAAGCGACAGCGGTGCCGGTTCGGTGGCAGCGCCGGAAGCGGTCTGATTCTTGGTTTTCCACCACTGTATCGACATCTGCGCTTCGATTTCGTCGATCTTTTTCAAGGTTGTCGCGCGGTCATCGACATTGGACGTGAGACTGCTCTGGAAAAATGAGGGCCTGCTGCCCGGGTCGGCCGCTGTCCCCGACAGCGCCTCGAGCTTTTGCAACTTGCGCAGCATGTCGAATTCACGCTTTCGCACGAAGTCGTTGCGCCGTTTGCGCTCGATCATTTCATTGAGCAACTGCTTGGTAACTGCGTCATCCTTGTCGCCGTCGATGGAATCAAGCTCGGTCCAGTTGGTGGCCGGATTGCGGACAAATTTGACCAGCTTGGACAACAAGCCGGAAGCGGTATCGTCTTTGGACATGTTGTTCAGTCAGTGCATTGCGCAGGAATGGCCGATCAGTCGCCAAACATTTTTTGCTTGAGCTCGCGCCGCTGCTGGGCTTCGAGCGACAGGTTGGCTGTCGGTCGGGCAATCAGCCGGCCGACGCCGATGGCTTCGCCGGTTTCGTCGCAGTAGCCATAGTCGCCCGAATCAATGCGGGCAATCGACTGCTCGATTTTCTTGAGCAGCTTGCGCTCCCGGTCGCGGGTGCGCAGTTCGAGCGCATGCTCTTCTTCGATCGTCGCGCGGTCCGCCGGATCGGGAACAATGGCGGCGTCTTCGCGCAGGTGTTCGGTTGTCTGACCGGCGCTGTTGTGGATTTCCTGCTTGAGCACTGACAGCCGGTGGCGGAAAAAAGCCAGCTGGGTGTCGTTCATGTACTCGGCATCAGGCATCGCCTTGATTTCGGAGTCCGACAGCTGGTTGGCCGGCTTGGTCTTCCAGTTGTTGGCCAGTTGCGGATCCTTGGGAGCCGCCGCGTGAACAGGCGGCGCAATAACGCGTTCGGTCATCGTGGAATAGCTGGCTTTGGCGGCATCGGGCGCATGCGTGGGCAGCATGGGCGACGGCGCAGGGGTCTGGATCGCGGTGCGGGCCGAGCTTCTGCGTCCGGGCTTGAGCGGCGCGGAGTCCATGCGCACGGGCGCGGCAGGCGGCGCCTTGCTCGTCTTGCCATCCTTGGCCACCGGCTTGGCCGGAGTCTGCGCAGGGGTCTTGATTTTCTTTTCTGGGGTATTCACTGAGTCTCTCCTCTGGGAAGCGGCCCGGGGTGATGTCCGGGACCGCTTCTTTGCCTGGCAGCCCTGCGGCCGCCAAGCCCTACCTGGTGCCAGATAATCTGGTGTGTCTTTGCCAATCCAGCCCCTGAAACCGCCCTGAGGCAGCTTTCAGGCCTTGAACTGAGCGGGTTTCCCCGAGGCTGGCTTCCCGATTTGAATTCCCGGGTATTTTGATCGGCGCGCGATTGTAGCGGCTGGGCAGCGCGTTGCCAGGAACTCAACAGGAATCCTCTGGAAAATACTGGCGGCGTGGGCGTTTTCATGGCTAAAGAAAGGAGGGAGTCTGCAAGCCGCCAGTCTGCCTCAGACCAAGCATTGCTCAAGGCCTTGAAGAAAAATATCTTTCGGCAGGTCGATGCCGATGAACACCATCTTGCTGGTTTTCTTTTCACCCTCGGCCCAGGCCGGCCCCAGGTCGCTGCCCATGAGCTGGTGCACGCCCTGGAAAATCACCTTGCGATCCGTGCCGTCCATGTTCAGCACGCCCTTGTAGCGCAGCATGCGCGGGCCGTAGATGTTGACCACCGCCCCCAAAAAGTCCTCCAGCTTGGCCGGGCTGAATGGCTTGTCCGAGCGGAACACGAAGCTTTTCACGTCGTCATCATGGTGATGGTGGTGGCCGCTTTCGGCCGCATGCGAGGGATGGTCGCACTGCTCGCCGTGAACATGGTCGTGATCATGGTCATGCGATTCGTCGGCCTTGAGGAAATCCGGGTCGATGTCGAGCTTGGCATTGAGGTTGAAGCCGCGCAGGTCGAACACGTCGGCAATCGCCACCTCGCCGAAATGCACGGCTTTTTGCGGCGCGCGCGGGTTCATGTGCGTCAAACGGTGCATCAGCGCCTGCACTTCGCCCTCGGCCACCAGGTCGGTCTTGCTGATGAAGATCTGGTCGGCAAAACCGATCTGCCGGCGCGCTTCCTGGCGGTCATCGAGCTGGGTCTGCGCATGTTTGGCATCGACCAGCGTCAGGATGGAGTCGAGCAGGTACTGCTCGGCAATTTCCTCGTCCATGAAAAAGGTCTGCGCCACCGGGCCGGGGTCAGCCAGGCCGGTGGTCTCGATCACCACCCGGTCAAAGTCCAGCAGGCCCTTGCGCTTCTTGGCGGCCAGCAGTTGCAGCGTTTCGCGCAAATCTTCGCGGATCGAGCAGCAGATGCAGCCGTTGTTCATCTGGATGATGTTTTCCTGCGTGTCATTGACCAGAATCTCGTTGTCGATGTTTTCCTCGCCGAACTCGTTCTCGATGACGGCGATCTTCTGGCCGTGGGCTTCGGTCAGGATGCGCTTGAGCAGCGTGGTTTTGCCCGCGCCGAGAAAGCCGGTGAGGATGGTGACGGGAATCAAGCTCATGGTGGTGACCTAAAAAACGGGAAACGTGGGAAATACGCAAGGAACTGGGCGCCAGGCGAAACAAGCGAGATGAGGACTTTAGCCGTCCCTTCAAGACCCTGAAAGGCTTCGGTGCATGCAGGACTGGCGGCACAAGCAGTGAAATACAACTTAGATTGCTATTATTTATATAGCACAATACACATAACCATCATGCGCAATAAGCCGATTTGACCATTTAAAAGCTAGTTCCAAGGCCGTTTGACCAGCACCAGCCCCTTGAGGTATTCGCCTTCCGGAAACGCCACTGTCATCGGGTGGTCGGGTGCGCCGCCCATGCGCTCGCAGATGAAGGCGTCCACGCCCGCGTCGATTCCAGCCGACGCGACGATCTTGTGGAACAGGTCGGCGCTGATCCCGCCCGAACATGAGTAGGTGAAGAGCACGCCGCCGGGCGCCAGGATTGACAACGCCAGCCGGTTGATGTCCTTGTAGGCCCTGGCGGCGCGTTCGGCATGCGTGACGGTTGGCGCGAACTTGGGCGGATCGAGCACGATGGCGTCGAAGGTCCGACCGTCCTTCAGGTACTGGCGCAGCGACGCGTTCACGTCGGCATCCAGCATCGTGGTGCGGCCGGCGTCAAAGCCGTTCAGCGCGACGTTGGCTTTTGCGCGCTCGATGGCCGGGCCGGACGAGTCGATCGACGTGACGTGCTGCGCGCCACCGGCCAGCGCCGCCACGGTGAAGCCGCCGGTGTAGCAGTAGCAGTTCAGCACGTCCTTGAACCCGAGGCGGCGCGCGTAGGCGGCAAACTTCTGGCGGCTGTCGCGCTGGTCGAGGTAAAAGCCGGTCTTGTGGCCTTCGGCGACGTCCAGGCTCAGTGTCCAGTCATGCTCGGTGATGACGACAGCCGTGTCCAGCGCCGCACTGTCCAAGCCAGGGCCGCAGAACCGGCTTTGCCGGGCTGCAGGCGCACCGGCCCCCTCGGGGGGCAGCGAACCACGCGCAGCGGGGAGCGTGGGGGCTACAGATCCGGCCAGCCAGCCGGTGGCTTCCGGCAAGCCTTCGAGCGTGCGCACGCTGGCGTCAGAGCGTTCGTAAAGGCGTGTCAAACCGGTTTGCGCCAGCAGCGCGTCGACGATCACGCTTTTCCACTTCTCCGTGCCGCAGCTGGAAAACTGCGCGACCAGCGTGTCGCCGTAGCGGTCCACCACCAGCCCTGGCAGGCCGTCGGATTCGCCGTGGATCAGCCGCAGGCCGTCACTTTTGATGTCAAAAAGGCTTCTTGCGCTTATGGCCTCGGCGATACGCGCTATGAAAAACGAAGCATCTATGGGCTGTGCCTCGTGGAAGCTCCAGACCCGGGCGCGAATCTTCGACGTCGGGCTGAACGCAGCCCAGCCGAGAAACTGGCCGGCGTGGCTTTCAATGCGCACGGTTTCACCCGAATCGCCGTCGCCGCTGGCGATTGCACCCGAAAAAACCCAGGGATGGCGGCGCAGCAGGGAGCGTTCCTTGCCGTCTTTCAATCGAATAATGTTCATGGCGGTATTGTCGCGTCTCAAAAACGCCCGCCGCCCGCGGTGCCGGGGCAAGCGGTGACGGGGGCTTGCGCGCGGGAGTTTTCAGGCGTTTTCGGGTGACGGCCCGGGCGCTTTTCGGTGGGCGCCCTCGCTTGGCGGCGCGTCTGCTTTTGCGCCCGCGCCGTTCGACATCGCCCTTGGGTGCGCGGCGTCGTAGATTTTCGCCAGGTGCTGGAAGTCGAGCCGCGTGTAGACCTGGGTGGTGGTGATGTTGGCGTGCCCCAGCAGCTCCTGCACCGCGCGCAGGTCGCCGCTGGACTGCAGCACATGGCTGGCGAAGGAATGGCGCAGCATGTGCGGATGCACCGGCGTGGCCAGCCCGGCCTGCTGTGAGCGCTGCTTGAGGCGCACGCGGATGTGCTGCGGCGTGAGGCGGGTGCCGCGCAGGCTGATGAACAGCGCCTCGCGCCCTTCAGCTGCGGGAATCGCCGAGGCGTTGCGGATGGCCAGCCAGGCTTCCAGCGCCACCAGCGCTGCGCTGCCCACCGGCACGCTGCGCCGCTTTTCGCCCTTGCCCAGCACATGCGCCTCGCCGGCATCGCGGTCGATCCAGCCGCGTGCCTGGCCGCTGGCCTGCGCATCGAGACCCACCAGCTCGCCAATGCGCAGGCCGCAGCCGTAGAGCAGTTCGGTGATGCAGCGGTCGCGCGCTTCCATGAAGGTGTCAACGCCAGAGGCGTCGGCTTCAAAACCGGCCAGCTGCACCGCTTCATCGACGCTCAGCGCCTTGGGCAGCGGCTTGGCGACCTTGGGCGAGCGCACGTCCTGCACCGGGTTGCCGGGCACCAGGCCTTCGCGGCCCAGCCAGGTGTAAAAGCCGCGCCAGCCCGACAGGATCAGCGCGATGCCGCGCCCACTGCGTCCGCCGGAATGCATCTGCGCCACCCAGCGCCGCAAATGCGTGTGCTTCACATCGGGCAGCGCCACGCCGGCCTTGAGCGCCTGGGCCTGCAGCTTTTGCAGGTCGGCGGTGTACAACTCCACGGTGCGGCTGGCGAGCCGCTTTTCCACCCGGACGTAAGCAAGGTAGCGGCTGACCAGCGGGTCCGGTGCATCAGGCACGGCGCCCTGCGCTGGTGGCAAGCGCGTCATCCGACGTTTACGGCGGGCCGCGATGCGGCCGGCGCCTGCAAGCGCGACAGCGCCGCGCCGGCCAGTTCGCCGAGCCGTTCGAGGAATTCTGTGCCCATGCCGCTGTGAAAGCGCTGGGCATCGGTCGAGGCCAGCACCAGCAAACCGGACACCGGCGCGTCAAGGCTGGCGCGCAACGCAATCAGCGCCAGCGACTGCGCCTGCCCGGCGTGCGGCAGCCAGCGGACGGCTTCAAAACCGCTGTTGACGCCGCAATACGGCGCATTCAGCGAAGCCGCGAAACGCTGCACATCGTCGCCGACCTCCTGCGCAAAGTCTTCGCCGGCATGGGCAGCGTCCATCCCCCACAGCCTGATCGCGGCCTGAGGAATCTGGAACTCGCTGGCCAGCCCCTCGACGATGGCGCTTGGCAAGTCGCGCGCCTGCGTTGTTTGCAATAGCCGGCGCGTCCAGGACTGCATCTTCCCAGCAATCACCAGATTGTCCTGGCCGTGGCCGACCATCTCAAGCACACGGGTTTCCAGCGCCTTGATTTTTTCCCGCAGCAAGCTGGCCTGGCGCTCTTGCAGGCTGATGGCGCGGTCTCCATGGCCGCTGAACAGTTGCACCGATGCCAGCAGTTCGGCATGGCGCTCAAAAAAGTCGGGCTGGTTGGCCAGAAAATCGGCAATGTCGTCTTCGGTGAAGGGCTGCACGGCAAGGTTCATGGCAGGATTCATGGCGGTGTTGTCTCCATTTTTTTTAAAGCGGCGTCACCCTGGTGCACGGATGTCGGCGGGTCACAGCATATCGGGAACGTCGATCTCGGCTTCGAACACGGTCGTTGCCGGTCCGGTCATCATCACAGGCGCAGCGAGCGCGCCCGTCCATTCAATCGTCAGCGAGCCGCCGCGCGTCAGCACATCAACGCGGGTGTCGAGCAGCCCGAGCCGGATGCCCGCCACCACCGCGGCACAGGCACCGGTGCCGCAAGCCAGCGTCTCGCCGGCGCCGCGCTCGTAAACCCGCAGGCGAATCTGGCTGCGCGTGACGACCTGCATGAAGCCGGCGTTCACCCGCTTGGGGAAAGCCGCGTGGTGCTCGACCAGCGGGCCTATTTGCGCGACCGGAGCGCTGTCCACATCGTCCACCAGTTGCACCGCATGGGGGTTCCCCATCGACACAACCGCTACAAAAACTGGAGCTGCCTGCTCAAGCTCATCAAGCGCTAGAGGCCATTTTTGCCATGCACCGGCGGCTTCGGGCGTCAAGCCGGCGGGGTTGAACGGGATGCGGTTGAGTTCGAACTCCGGCGCACCCATGTTGACCGTGACACGGCCATCGGGCTGCATGCGCGGCTCGATGATGCCGCCCAGCGTCTTGACCTTGACCGCGTCCTGGGTGGTCAAGCCCTGCTCGCGAACGAAGCGCACAAAGCAGCGCGCACCGTTGCCGCACTGCTCGACCTCGCCGCCGTCGGCGTTGTGGATGACGTATTCAAAGTCGATGCCTTCGGCGGGCGAAGGCCGCACCGTCAAAATCTGGTCAGCGCCGACGCCAAAGTGGCGGTCCGCCAGGAAACGGTAATGCGCGGTGGTCAAGCCCAGCGGGCCGCGGGTTTCGTCGAGCATCACGAAATCGTTGCCCGCACCCTGCATTTTGGTAAATCGGATTCGCATGGAAGCGATTATCCCTGCGCCCTGTCCATGTCAGCGGCGCCAGCATGCGCTGCGTGGCATCGCACCAACACGCCGGCAACAACCAGATAGCCGTCAAAACCCAAGTCCGCGCTGACAAAGCCGGCTTTGCAGCCGCTGTCGCCAACTGCGACCAGAGCGCTTCGACGGCAGAAACGACATGCGCTGCAAAGCGCCCGCGCCGGTTCATTTTTCGCCATGCATACCTTGTGCAGCCCAAGCTCCTAGACCTCGCGGCAGGCCAGTACCAGCAAGGGTTCGGAGATGTCGCCATCAATGCGTAGCTGCGGCTGGCCACCGGCATCGGGCGCGCTTACCGGCACCAGTCCGTCCTTGCCGGCGCAGGCAAATCCGAATTCGAGCGGCAGCAGTGGGGACGTGACGGCGGCGTGTGGCAGCAGCATGGCTTCGCGCAGCGCTGCAGCATGCATTCTCCTCAAGCCATGTAGCAGTCCGACACCCTATGGATGGACCCAAACTGCACTTGCTGCGCGATCTGTTGCAGCCAGCACGAAAAAAATCCAGCAACCGGATATACAGCAAGCACCGACAAGAAAAGTGCTTGGCGCCATGGGTTCTGCACAGAATTATTTTGGTTTTCCTGGATTTTTTCCAAGACAAAAAGATAATATTTTTATTATCAATATCGACAAATATATCGACCGACCTTATTCCCAGACAATTCTTCAAATTTGCCAATTTTTTTTGCGCTGTACAACTTGAAATACATGGCAAATCAATGACGGAGTTTTTTGGAAAAATATTTCCCACCAGTATTTTTTATAGCGCGATGGACACCCGGCGTATACAAATGTAACAAGTAGTCCAAGCAGTTCAAAAAGTTACTTGTTAATTGGTACGTCACACATTCTTTGCGTTTGTTCTTTGACACCTGAATTACATGAATAATCAAAATTTACGAGACCGAATCAATAAAATTCCATTAGCATCAAATTGAGGGTGCGTAGGTCAATTGGTTGCATACAAGTCTGCACCTGTCTGTTGGGTAAGTAACAGGAAGGAATCCATCGTGTCCATTTCAAGCGTTCTAGCCAAGCGGTTTTCAAACTACGACAGCCAGCAATCCGTAGGATCAAAGTTGAGGACCAAACGCATCGCCCCTTTGCTGGAGATGATCGAAGAGGTCTTCAATATGCATGGCGCGGTGTCCGTTATAGACATCGGGGGATCAGAACAGTATTGGGGAATCGTGCCGTTGCAATACCTGACGGAACACAATGTAAAGATTACTATTGTCAATCTTCCCGGAAGCCGATTACCTGCGGACCACGGACCCTTTGCCTTTGTTGAATCGGATGGCTGTGATCTGGCACGGTTCAGTGACCGGTCATTTCACATCGCCCATTCAAATTCCGTCCTGGAACATGTTGGAGACTGGCGACGAAAGGTTCAATTTACAAAGGAACTTGAACGCGTCTCGCAGGCGTACTTTGTTCAAACCCCGAACTACTGGTTCCCCATTGAGCCTCATTTCATGACGCCGTTTTTTCACTGGCTTCCCGCACCCGCTCGCGTATGGCTGGTAAGACATTTCAAACTGGGGCATTTTGAAACCGCGGAGTCCATTGGGGACGCAGTCATGCTGGTAGAGCATGCCGATCTGGTGACCAATGACATGTTCCGCTACCTGTTCAAGGACGCCCGTATCGTGACGGAAAGATATTTCGGGTTGCCCAAGTCGTTCATCGCCTTGAAGAAATAAGGCAGCAGCCTGCGCACCTTGCGTGACGTCGAGAACTTTTTGGGAGCTTGATTTCACAGTTGATCGTTGGAATCAAGCAGGTAATGGACCGGTTCAAACGCCTATCCAGAAGAGTGAAGAGCCATGAGCGTGCAGCAAGAATGCGCTTCAAAAGCCATAATTCGCCATGGTCCGAACTGCCCAACTCCTTTACGCCCAGCGCGAACCAGCGCCCACCCGCCCGGCCGCGACCGTGCTGCTGCTGCGTGACACGCCGCAAGGCATTGAAGTGCTGATGACCCGGCGCTCCATGACGGCCAGCTTTGCGCCGGGCGCCTACGTTTTTCCAGGTGGCGGCATCGACGTGGCTGACGCGGCAGCGCATGCGCAGTCCACGCGCCGGGCCGGCCAGTCCGACCTGCACCTGACCCAGGCCATCGCCGCCATCCGCGAAAGCTTCGAGGAACTCGGCGTGTTGCTGGCGCGTCATGCTGACGGCCGCCATATCACCACCGAAGACATTGCCGCGCTGGACCGCAAGGCGCCGTTCGGCGCGCAATGCAAGGAACGCGGCCTCCTGCTGGCGGGCGAGGATGTCTTCACCCTGGCCCACTGGGTCACCGACCGCGATTTGCCGCGCCGTTTCGACGTGCCCTTCCTGGTCGCCCGCATGCCCGAAGGCCAGACGCCGGTGGCCGATGAAACCGAGCAGTTCGAACCCAGCTGGGTGCGCCCGGCCGAGGCACTGGCGCGGCACGAGGCCGGTACGTTCTTCATGATTTTCCCCACCCTGCGCACGCTGGAGCGCCTGGCGCAGTACGCCAACGCGGAGGCGGTGCTGACCGCCTGCGCGCATGAAAAGCCGCTGTGGATTTCCTGCCCGCGCGCCGGCCTGCTGGGCGGCCAGGATGCGCGCTACATGGAACACGACTCGCCCTACGGCGAGCTGGCGCTGACCAGCCCCGACGGCCAGATCGTGCATTCGCTCGACTGGCAGTGCCAGCACCCCGTGCCGCTGCTGAAAAACGTCATGCGCCTGACCGCGCCCAACCCCGGGATGATGACCGGCCCGGGCACCAACAGCTACATCGTCGGCACGGACGGCACAGGCTACATCGTGATTGACCCGGGGCCGGACAACGAGGCGCACATCCGGCGCCTGTTTGACGCGACCGGCGGGCGCATCAAGGCCATCGTCTGCACGCATTCGCACCCCGACCATTCACCAGGCGCCCGCCCCTTGCAGGCACTGTGCGCCCACCGCCCGCCCGTCCTGGGACTGCCTTCCGCCGACACGGCACGCGCCGACTCCCATTTCGCGCCCGATCGACCGCTATTAAATCAGGAGCTAATCAGGCTTGTCCATCAAGCGGAAAAACACACTTTAAAGGTCATCTTCACCCCCGGTCACGCCGCCAACCATGTGTGTCTGGTACTGGTCGAAGACGGCCTGCTGTTTTCAGGCGACCATATCCTGAACGGCAGCACGACCATCATCAACCCGCCCGACGGCGAGATGAACGCCTACCTCGACTCGCTGGACCGGCTCACCTGCGCCTGCAACGCGCACGAGATCGACTTCATCCTGCCGGCGCACGGCCATGTGCTCGGCGAGGCACCGCAGGCGATTGCCCAGCTCAGGGCGCACCGCCTGAAGCGCGAAGCCAAGGTGGAAGCGGCGATGCAAGCCATGCCTGACGGCACGACGAATGACTGGGTGGCGCTGGCCTATGACGACACCGACCCGCGCCTGTGGCCGATTGCCCTGCGCTCTCTGCAGGCGCATGTGGACCGCATCGAGGCGCTGCGGCGTGTTGCGTAAGGCACCAAGCCAGCACGCAGGTGCAACACTTACTTACCGATAGAGCCTTATACTTTTCTTTGGTCGTTCTGCCACTGAGGGTTTGGGCTGACAGGGCGACTGCCAATTAACTCTTCTGGGACGCTACATGCCAACGATCACGACGCGAAACTTTCTCAAAACCTCCGGCGTCCTGCTGGCCGGGCTGGTACTGGCAGCCTGCGGCAAGCAGGAACCGGCAGCCCCTGCCGCCGGCGCGCCTGCAGCGCCGCCCGTCGCGGCCGCCGCCCGGGTCTATGTCGTCGGCACCGATGCCGCCTATGCACCTTTCGAGTCACAAAACGACAAGGGCGAGATCGTCGGGTTTGACATCGACGTGGTCAAGGCCGCCGCGCAAAAAGCCGGCATCGAGGTCAAGTTCCTGAACACGCCGTGGGAGGGCATCTTCAATTCGGTGGCCCAGGGCGACCGCGATTTGCTGGTGTCGGCCATCACCATCACACCCGAGCGCCAGCAGACGCTGGATTTTTCAACGCCTTACTTCGACGCCCAGCAACTCATTGCCGTCAAAAGCGACTCGAAGATCGCCAGGTTCGACGATCTGAAAAAACTCAAGGTGGGAGTGCAAAACGGCACGACCGGAGACGAGGTCATCACCAAGCTGCAAGGCAAGGACAGTGCGAACATCAAGCGCTTCGAGTCCACGCCGCTGGCGCTGAAGGAAATGGAAGGCGGCGGCGTCGATGCCGTGGTGGCCGACAACGGCGTGGTGGTCCACTATGTCAACAACAACCCCGATTCGAAATTCAAGACCATCGCCGACAGCAGCTTTGCCTCCGAGCAGTACGGCATCGCGGTCAAGAAAGGCAACGCCGAATTGCTTGCAAAAATCAACAAGGGCCTGGCCGGCATCCGGGAAGACGGGACCTACAACAAGATCTATGCCCAGTATTTCGGCGCCGCGCCTGCCGCAGCAGGTGCGGCGTCAGCACCGGCTGGGACCGCATCGAAATAGACCTTCGCCACGGCGCGTGAAAGCGCATCTGTCATCCGCCATGGCGCCCGGCTTGACGTCATCAGGCGGCACGCCGACCCAGGCCATGCAGCAACTGCCCGCGTGCCGCCTGGGTGATGGCGGCGACGCACGGATGCGTGATGCGCCGGTCAATCGTGACCGCAAAAAAGTCTTCGACCATCTCGTCGGTGCGGCCGATCACTTCCACGCCATATTGCGTCTGCGTCTCGGCATCCAACACGCTGGCCGACATGAAAACGCCGCGCCCTTCGCGTCCGAAGGCTTTCATCAGCGCCCCATCGTCAAATTCGCCAATGATGCGGGGGTGAATCTGGTGCTTGGTGCACCAGCTGTCGAACTGCTTGCGTACCGATGAAGAAACGCCAAGGATCAGCAGCGGCGCATCGTTCAGGCACTGCGGGAAATCGCCCTTGAGCGTGCTTTTAAGCGCCGGCGTGCAAAAAAAACTCATGGGCGTGCTGCCCAATGGGTGGTTGAAGGCCTTGATGCTGACGCGGCCCGACATCGGCTCGTCGGCCATCACCAGGTCCAGGCGGTGCAGCGCAAGCTGGGCCAGCAAATCCGGGAACTTGCCTTCGCTGCAGATCAGCCGCACCGGCTGGGACATCGCCAGCGCAGGCTCCAGCAAATGGTAGACCACTGACTTGGCCACCGAATCGGCCACGCCGACACGGAAGTCCAGGGTTTTCTGGCCGCCGCTGGCCTGGCGCAGGGCCGTTTCCATTTCAGCCCCCAAGGCAAATATCTGGTCGGCATAGCCCAGCGCCAGCCGTCCCTCGTCGGTCAACTGCAGCTGGCGCCCGCTTTTGCGGAACAGCTGGCGCCCCAGCCAGGCCTCTAACAGCTTGATCTGCCCCGACAGCGTCTGCGGCGTGGTGTGAAGCTGCTCGCCGGCGCGATTGATGCCGCCGGCCTTGGCGGTAACCCAAAAGTAATGCAGGTGCTTGAAGTTCATGCGCTGGTTTCCCCGAAAATTTAGTGCTTGCTGAAGCAAGTTGTTTGATAGTTCGTATTTTTCGAAATGAAATGGATTTAAATACGAATTTACACGAAGTAAAAAGCTTTCTATAGTCAAGCGCATCACGTCATCTTTTTGATGTTTAAAGGAGACTTTCCATGCGCCTGAGCACCAAAAGCCGTTTCGCGGTTACTGCCATGATCGATATTGCCCTTCAGGGGAACGCCGGCCCGATATCGCTGGCCGACATCGGTATGCGGCACAGGATTTCAGTGTCCTATCTGGAGCAGCTGTTCAGCAAACTGCGCCAGAGCGGACTGGTCGAAAGCACCCGTGGTCCGGGCGGCGGCTACTCGCTGAGCCGCGCCAGCGAGAGCATTTCAGTCGCCGACATCATTGGCGCCGTCGAGGCCCATGCTGACAAACCGGGCAAGGCAGACGCAGCCCTGGCAATGCAGCAAGGCTCGGGCGAGTGGATGACGCAGGAATTGTGGGCGGCGCTGAATGCCAAGATGGTCGAGCACATGCAGTCGATCAGCCTGCGCCACCTGGCCAGCGAGCAGCGCGCCAAGGGCGTGAAAATCGAGGCACGTCCGGCAAAGCGCGGCGTCTTCAGCGCCCCCAAGCCCAAGCCGGTTTACACCACGGCGCCGAACTCGGTGTTCGCACTGGGCCGCTCGCTGCTGGGCAGCCGCTGAGCGCCAAGCGGCGCCTGGCGGCAAAAATAAAGTGTGAAGCCCGCCGATAAGCCGGATTCTGTGCGCCAGACTTCCTTTCGGTTGCCCGGTGTGACCGCCATTAATCTGGGCCGGGGGTCGCCCACCCGGCTCGGTGCCACCTACCCGCCAGCTCCGCGGAACCACGTCAACGCTGGCCTATTTGGTGTTGCTGCGCGTAGAGATTGCCCGTTTCACCCGGACTAAACCGGCTCGTCTCTGTTGCTCTGATCCTCACCTCGCGGTGGAGAGGTATTACCTCCTACGCTGTCCTGTGCAGTCCGGACGTTCCTCCAGTGCTTCCTTTCGGAAATTGCACCAGCGGCGGTCTGGCAGGCTTCACCCCTGCATTATGGCAGTGCGCCACAATGTGCTTTTGTTCATCGAAAACGAAAGGGAGCCCCATGAAAGCCGACAGCATCCTCGCCACCATTGGCAACACGCCCCATGTCCGCATCAACCGCCTGTTCGGCCCCGATGCGCAGGTGTGGATCAAGTCCGAACGCGCCAACCCCGGCGGCTCCATCAAGGACCGCATCGCGCTGGCCATGGTCGAAGCCGCCGAAAAATCGGGCGCCCTGCAGCCCGGCGGCACGATCATCGAGCCGACCTCGGGCAACACCGGCATCGGCCTGGCGATGGTCTCGGCCGTCAGGGGCTACAAGCTGGTGCTGGTCATGCCCGACAGCATGAGCGTCGAGCGCCGCCGCCTGATGCTGGCCTATGGCGCCAGTTTTGACCTGACGCCGCGCGCAGGTGGCATGAAAGCGGCGATTGCCCGCGCCCAGGAGCTGATCGCGGCCACGCCGGGCAGCTGGATGCCGCAGCAGTTCGACAACCCGGCCAACATCGACATCCATGCCCGCACCACCGCGCAGGAAATCCTGGCCGATTTTCCCGACGGACTTGACGCGCTGATCACCGGCGTCGGCACTGGCGGGCACCTGACCGGCTGCGCCCGGGTGCTCAAAGCCGCCTGGCCTCAATTGAAAGTGTTTGCAGTCGAGCCCAGCGCCTCGCCGGTCATCTCGGGCGGCGCACCCGCCCCGCATCCGATTCAGGGCATTGGCGCAGGTTTTATCCCAAAAAACCTGGATGTGAGCGTGCTCGACGGCGTGGTCCAGGTCGATGCCGAACCGGCCCGCGAGATGGCGCGTCGTTCGGCCAGCGAAGAGGGCATGCTGGTCGGCATTTCCTCGGGCGCGACACTGGCGGCGATTGCGCAGAAACTGGCCGAACTGCCGGCAGGCAGCCGTGTGCTCGGCTTTAACTACGACACCGGCGAGCGTTATTTGTCGGTCGAAGGCTTTTTCCCCGCCTGAAGCTGGCGCAGTCGCAGGCAGCACAAAACTTTTTTTGCTATCAATAAAATAGCTTCTTGTGCTTATGCATCATGCGCCAACAGCCTTTTTCATATAAAAACAAGCAAGGTTCATCGCCCAGGACTGATCCGAACGCCGAGCCCAGCCTTCGGCGGCGGGTGCGTCCGGCGTCAAGGCTGAACCCGGCGCGTTTTATCATGACGCCCTTCTGCTTGATAACCACAAGCCACGAACCGGACGAACCATGCTGCGACTGACTGAAATCAAACTCCCGCTCGCGCACGCTGAACAGGCGCTGCACGATGCCCTCCTCCAGACCCTTCACATCACGCCTGCCGAACTGGCGAGCTTCACGGTGTTCAAGCGCAGTTTTGACGCCCGCAAGGCCGTGATCATGCAGGTCTATATCGTCGATGTGGGTCTGGCCGATGCGGCGCTCGAAGCCGAACTGCTGACCAGACACGCCGGCAATCCGCATATCTTTCCCACGCCGGACATGGCTTACCACCCGGTCGGCAGCGCTCCGGCCAGCCTGCCACTGCGCCCGGTCGTCATCGGTTTCGGGCCGTGCGGCATGTTTGCCGCGCTGGTGCTGGCGCAGATGGGTTTCAGGCCCATCGTGCTGGAGCGCGGCAAGACTGTGCGCGAACGGACCAAGGACACCTGGGGTCTGTGGCGCAAGAATGTGCTCAATCCCGAATCCAACGTGCAGTTCGGCGAAGGCGGCGCCGGCACGTTCTCCGACGGCAAGCTCTACAGCCAGATCAAGGACCCGCGCCACCTGGGCCGCAAAGTGATGAACGAGTTTGTCAAGGCGGGCGCGCCCGCCGACATTCTTTACGAAGCGCATCCGCACATCGGCACCTTCAAGCTCGTCAAGGTGGTGGAAAACATGCGCGAGCAGATCATCGCCCTGGGCGGGGAAATCCGCTTTCAGCAGCGCGTGACCGACGTGCTGATCGAGGGCGGGCCGGACAACCAGCATATTCGCGGCCTCACGGTGCTCGACCAGGTGACCGGCCAGACGCATGAGTTGCGCGCCGACGATGTGGTGCTGGCGCTGGGCCACAGCTCGCGCGACACCTTTGCCATGCTGCATGCGCGCGGCGTGTATGTCGAAGCGAAACCTTTTTCCATCGGCTTTCGGGTCGAGCATCCGCAGGGCCTGATCGACCGCGCCCGCTGGGGCCGCCATGCGGGCGACCCGGCGCTGGGCGCGGCTGAATACAAATTGGTGCACCACGCCAGCAATGGCCGGTCGGTGTACAGCTTTTGCATGTGCCCGGGCGGCACCGTGGTGGCCGCCACGTCCGAAGCTGGCCGCGTCGTGACCAATGGCATGAGCCAGTATTCGCGCAACGAGCGCAATGCGAACGCCGGCATCGTCGTGGGCATTGACCCGCGCGACTATCCGGGCAGTCCCTTGGCCGGCCTTGCGCTGCAGCGCCAGCTTGAATCGCATGCGTACGTGCTGGGCGGCAGCACCTACGAGGCGCCCGGCCAGCTGGTCGGCGATTTCGTGGCCGGGCGGCCGTCCACGGGCCTGGGCAGCGTCATGCCGTCGTACACGCCTGGCGTGGCCATCGGTGACCTGTCGTCCGCCCTGCCCGTCTATGCGATCGATGCCATGCGCGAAGCCTTCCCCGCCTTTGGCCGGAAGATCAAGGGGTTCGACCTGCATGATGCGGTGCTGACCGGCGTGGAAACGCGCACCTCGTCGCCCATCAAGATGAGCCGGGGCGACGACATGCAGAGCCTGAATGTTCGCGGTCTGTACCCGGCCGGCGAAGGCGCGAGTTACGCCGGCGGCATTTTGTCGGCCGGCGTCGATGGCATCAAGGTGGCCGAAGCGGTGGCGCGCAGCCTGTTGGCCGAAGCTGAATGCGCGCGCACGCTGGCCGCCTGAAACGTGCGCCCTTCCCGGATGGGGGATACTTCGCCCTCACGGTTTCACACCGCCAACGCCAAAAACTCTGGCCTCCTGTTTCTGAAGCGAAGCCCAGGCGTCGCCCAAACCTCAACCTGACAGAACTGATTGATGACTGATACCGTAACCAACCCTGAACTCGAATCCACCCCGGCAGTAGCCCCCGCACCCCAACGCCCGGCCCGGCAGGGGGGCCGCGGCCGGACGCCGGCAAAACAGCAAAACCAGGCCCGCGCGCCGCGCGCCGTGCATCCGGTGTTGCAGCAGCTTTTCGATCTGTACCCCAAAATGTTCGGCGCGCAATTCCTGCCGCTCAAGCTCGGCGTGTTCCAGGATTTGCTGGCGCTGCACCCTGACCTGTTCAAGCGCGACGAACTGAAGGTCGCGCTCGGCCTGCACGCGCGCTCCACCCGCTACCTGGAAAGCGTGGCGTCCGGCTTGCAGCGCCACGACCTGAACGGCGAACCGGTGGAGCCGGTGGCTCCGGAACATGTCCACCACGCCATCATGGAAGTGTTCCGCAGGCGCCAGGCGCGCTCGAACCAGGACTTGCGGCCTTACGCGCGCGCGCAACTGATCGAGGCGATCGAAGCGTCCGGGCTGAGCCGGGAAAGCTACCGGCTGTGCATCCGCCAGCAGGACGAGGTGTCCACGTCATTGCTCGACGACGTGTTTGCCGAACTGGCCGAACAGTCCGCCAAGCGCGATGCGCTGCTCAGGATGTTTGAAGCCAGCGGCAAGACGGTGGCCGAGTTTTCGGACATGTACGGCATGGAGCCGGACGAGGTAAGGCGTACGGTGGAATGGGCACGCGCCGACCAGGCGGCGCATGCGGTTGCACTTGCAAAGGCGCAAGAAGTCCCGGTGACAGCAGAAGCAGAAGCAGAATCTGAGACTGAGACTGAGACTGAAGTCGAAGTCGAAGCCATGCCGAAAGCATCACCTGAGGAATCGACAGCGAAGGCTGGCACGGCGCCATGAAAAAGGCCGGCATTCAGCCGGCCTTCAAAAAATTGCCAGGAGCCCGGATCAGCCCTGTGCGTTTTGCAGCGCGGCAATGCGCTCTTCAATCGGTGGATGGGTGGCAAACAATTTTCCCATGCCGCCGGTGATGCCCATGGCTTCAACGGCCTTGGGCAGCTCGCCCGGCTGCATGCCGCCCAGGCGGGCCAGCGCATTCATCATCGGTTGCCTGCGGCCCATGAGCCGCGCGGCGCCCGCATCGGCGCGGAACTCGCGGTGCCGCGAGAACCAGGCGACGACGATGGCCGCAGCAAAGCCCAGCACGATGTCGAGCACGATGGTGCTGACGTAATAACCGATGCCAGGGCCGGAATTGTTGTCGCTGCCCTTGCGCAAAAAGCTGTCCACCGCATAGCCGATGACGCGCGACAGGAACACCACGAAAGTGTTCATCACGCCCTGGATCAGCGCCATGGTGACCATGTCGCCATTGGCGATGTGGGCGACCTCATGGGCGATCACCGCCTCGATCTCTTCCTTGGTCATGCCCTGCAGCAAACCGGTGGTCACCGCCACCAGCGACGAGTTCTTGAAGGCGCCGGTGGCAAAGGCGTTCGGCGCGCCCTCAAAAATGCCGACCTCGGGCATGCCGATCTGCGCTTTTTCAGCCAGCTTGCGCACGGTCTCGACAATCCAGGCTTCATCGGCGTTCTGCGGGCCTTCAGCGCCATTGATCACGCGCACGCCGGCGCTCCACTTGGCCACTGGCTTGCTGATCAAGAGCGAAATGATCGCGCCGCCAAAGCCGATGACCAGCGCAAAGCCGAGCAGCATCGGCAGGTTCAGGCCATTGGGCGTCAGGAAGCGGTTCACGCCCAGCAGACTCGCCACAATGCCCAGCACGGCCACGACGGCAATGTTGGTCAATACAAACAAAAAGATGCGTTTCATGGGTTCTCCGGGACGCGTTGAATAAAAACAGGAAAAAAAAGCACCACGGGTACAGGCCCGAATTGTGCATATCTCGGCAGGAAATGGGGGAGTTTCAGACCATATCAAGCTTTTCTGTATGGAATATGGCGGGATGGGGCACCGGGTTTTTTCTGATTTACCCCCTGGCTGGGCGGGCGAAAAACCGACCGGTCATCATAAAAGGAAACATCCTCGTTGCCAGGCCACCAGCCGGGCACGCCCAGCACCGGCAGGGGCAAAAAAGGCTTTCCAGCGAGCGTGGCGGCGTTCAGGTCATCGGCCACCCAGGCATCCAGCGCCGCTATCGAATCAATAGCTGGTTGTGCCCGGTAGACATGCGCAGTGATGGGTTTTCGTGCGTGAACCAGCTTTTCCAGCAGGGCGTGGCCGAACAGGACCAGTTGCGCCTCGGCCCAGAGCGGGCGCAAATCAACAAACAGCCGCCGCCAGTCGCGCGCCGCCAGCGCGTCCCACACCGGCGGCGGCGCCAGCAGGAAGGCGGCGTTTTCATCCAAAACGGTCAGCGCATCACGCACCGGGCCGCGCAGGGCGGTGACGCCGGCACAGGCAATTTCGGCCGCCTGCAACTGGTTCAGCCGCTGCTTGGTGGCGGGAAAGCGCATCCAGCACAGGCCGTTGAAAAAATCGTGCAGGTTGTCGCGGGTCGGTACGCTGCCGCGCTCGAAAATGAACTGCTCGTAGGCCATGCCGGGCGGCAAGTCAGATTGCGGCACAAAGCTGACGGGCGCGCAGCCGTGTGCGTTGAGCGCATCAGCCATCGTGGCGCCTGACACGATCAGTGACTGCACCCCTTGGCCATGGGTGCGCCAGCCGTCGAACCAGCCAGGGTGCCAGTCGATACCGGCCAGTCCCTTTTCAGACAGCGGTGTCAGCGGGAAAGGAACGGTCTCATCTTCGGGCACCGCGCTCACTCAGCCAGCAATTTCCACGGCAGGGCTTCGCCGCTGCGCAGCGGCTTGAGTTCCGCCTCGCCCAAGGCAAAGCTCACCGGCGGCGTCCAGCTTTCCCTTGCCAGCGTGATCGTGCCGGCGTTGCGCGGCAGGCTGTAAAAATCGGCGCCGTTGAAGCTGGCAAAGGCTTCAAGCTGGTCCAGCGCGCCGGCCGCGTCAAACGCTTCGGCATACAGTTCCATGGCGGCATGGGCGGTGTAGCAGCCGGCGCAGCCGGTGGCATGCTCCTTCAGGTGCGCCGGGTGCGGCGCGCTGTCGGTGCCGAGGAAAAATCGCGGATTGCCCGATGTGGCGGCCTCGACCAGCGCGAGCCGGTGCGTTTCGCGCTTGAGCACCGGCAGGCAGTAGTAATGCGGGCGGATGCCGCCCGTGAAGATGGCATTGCGGTTGTACAGCAGGTGGTGCGCCGTGAGGGTGGCACCCAGAAAGCGGTCGGACTGCGCGACATACTGCGCCGCTTCCTTCGTCGTGATGTGCTCGAACACGATTTTCAGTTCCGGAAAATCGCGGCGCAGCGGGATCAACTGCGTGTCGATGAACACCGCTTCGCGGTCGAACAGGTCAATCTCGGGCGAGGTCACTTCGCCGTGCACCAGCAGCAGCAGGCCTTCGCGCTGCATCGCTTCCAGGGTCTGGTAGGTCTTGCGCAGGTCGGTGACGCCGGCGTCGCTGTTGGTCGTGGCGCCCGCCGGGTAAAGCTTGGCCGCAACCACGCCGGCATCCTTGGCGCGCTTGACTTCGTCGGGCGGCAGGTTGTCCGTCAGGTAGAGCGTCATCAGTGGCTCAAAAGCCACGCCCTCGGGCACGGCAGCCTGGATGCGTTCGCGGTAGGCCAGCGCCTGCGCGGCGGTGGTCACGGGCGGGCGCAGGTTGGGCATGATGATGGCGCGGCCAAACTGCGCGGCGGTGTGCGGCACGACCGTGTGCAGCGCATCGCCGTCGCGTACATGCAGGTGCCAGTCGTCGGGCCGGGTGATGGTGAGTTGGGAAACCGGAGTCAAGGGGATGGAAGTGGCTGAAGTCATGCGCTGAATTGTCGCACCGGCTCAAGGAAACTCCCGATGCGTCAGGCACCGCCGCACCGTTGCGATGCAGGCCGGCTGCAGGATAATCCCGGCTGTTTCAACTCTTGCGACCCAGGCTTGCCGTTCATGTCTTCCCCTCCCCACGCTGGCCCTGCGCCTGAAACCATTTTGCCCCTTGATGAGGTCGGCGAGCCGACCCGGGTGCCGCTCCAGATCGAAGACTGGCTGACCGTTCTTGTCATGGGCGCGCTGGCGCTGATCACCTTTGCCAATGTGCTGACCCGCTACTTCACCAACCAGTCGTTTGCCTGGACCGAGGAGTTCTCGGTGTTTTTGATGATCGTGCTGGCGCTGGTCGGCAGTTCGGCGGCGGTGGCGCGGGACCGGCATATCCGCATCGAATACTTTTCCGACAGCGGCTCGATGGCGCGGCGCAAGAAGCTGTCGCGGCTGGGCGCGGTGCTGGTGGCCTTGCTATTCACCCTGATCGGCGTGCTGAGCATCCGTCTGGTGTGGGACGATTACCGGTTTGGCGAAACCTCGCCGGGCATCGGGATTCCGCAGTGGTGGTACACCATCTGGCTGCCGATCCTGTCCATCGGCATTGCACTGCGCGCCGTCGGCCTGTTCATCCGCCGGGGACGCCGGGCATGATCGTCACGCTGCTGTTTCTGGCGTTCATCGCCATGATGCTGGCGGGCGTGCCCATTGGTGCGGCGCTCGGCCTGGCCGGCGCCACGGCGATTGCGCTGGCCAATGGCGATTCGCAGTGGTTCGGCCTGCTGGCCGTTCCGCAGAACTTTTACGCCGGCCTGGGCAAGTACCCGCTGCTGGCGATTCCGATGTTCGTGCTGGTCGGCTCGATTTTCGACCGTTCGGGCGTCGCCCTGCGGCTGGTCAATTTTGCCGTCGCCATCGTCGGGCGCGGCCCGGGCATGCTGCCGCTGGTGGCGATTGCCGTGGCAATGTTCCTGGGCGGCATTTCGGGCTCGGGCCCGGCCTGCGCGGCGGCGGTGGGCGGCGTGATGATCGCGGCCATGAACCGCGCCGGCTATCCGGCAGCGTTTTCGGCCAGCGTGGTCGGCGCGGCGGCGGCGACCGACATTTTGATCCCGCCATCGGTGGCCTTCATCATCTACTCGGTGCTGGTGCCGGGCGCTTCGGTGCCGGCGCTGTTTGCGGCCGGCATGGTGCCGGGCGTCCTGGCCGGACTGGCGCTGATCGTTCCGGCGGTGTGGCTGTCGCGCAAACACAAGATGGGCGCGCTGGAAGCCAGCATGCCGCGCCCGCCTTTCTGGGCCAGTTTCAAGGAAGCCGTCTGGGGACTGGCCGCGCCGGTGCTGATCCTGGGCGGCATGCGCGCTGGCTGGTTCACGCCGACCGAAGCGGCGGTAGTCGCCGTGTTCTACGGCCTGTTCATCGGCATGGTGATTTACCGCACGATCTCGGTGCGCGACCTGTTCCCGATCCTGCGCGAGTCGGGCGAGTTGTCGGCGGTGATTCTGCTGGTGGTGTCGCTGGCCAGCATTTTTGCGTATTCGCTGAGCACGCTGGGCGTGATTGACCCGCTGACCAACGCCATTGTCCATTCCGGGCTGGGCGAGTACGGCATTTTGTCGCTGCTGATCCTGATGCTGATCACCGTCGGCATGTTCCTGGACGGCATTTCGATCTTCCTGATCTTCGTGCCGCTGCTGCTGCCGATTGCCCAGTTTTACCACTGGGACCTGGTGTGGTTCGGCGTCATTTTGACGCTGAAAGTGGCCCTCGGCCAGTTCACGCCGCCGCTGGCCGTGAACCTGATGGTGTCGTGCCGGATTGCCAACGTGCGCATGGAAGAAACCGTGCGCTGGGTGGTCTGGATGCTGGGCGCGATGTTCCTGGTGCTGGTCGCCGTGATCGCCTTCCCCGAACTGGCCCTGTGGCTGCCGCGCAAGCTGGGCTACTGAGTCCGAACCCCTTTTTTACCCAAGGAGACTTTTCCCATGAAACGCAAGAACTTTCTCGGCCTGGCGCTGGCCGCCACTGCCCTGGCCTTCAGCGCTGCCGCGCCCGCGCAGACGGCCTACAAGTCCGAATACAAGATGTCGCTGGTGCTCGGGCCCGCCTACCCGTGGGGCAAGGGCGGTGAAATCTGGGCCAATCTGGTGAAGGAGCGCACGCAGGGCCGCATCAACATCAAGCTGTACCCGGGCGTCTCGCTGATCCAGGGTGACCAGACGCGCGAATTCAGCGCCATTCGCCAGGGCGTGATCGATCTGGCCGTCGGCTCGACCATCAACTGGTCGCCGCAGGTCAAGGAACTGAACCTGTTCTCCCTGCCCTTCCTGATGCCCGACTATGCCGCGATGGACGCGCTGACGCAGGGCGACGTCGGCAAGGAGATTTTCAGGATCATCGACAAGGCCGGCGTGATGCCGCTGGCCTGGGGCGAGAACGGCTACCGCGAGATCAGCAATTCCAAGCTGGCGATCAAGAAACCGGAAGACCTCAAGGGCCTGAAAATCCGCGTCGTCGGCTCGCCGCTGTTCCTCGACACCTTCACGGCGCTGGGCGCCAACCCGACCCAGATGAGCTGGGCCGACGCCCAGCCGGCGCTGGCCACCGGCGCGGTCGACGGCCAGGAAAACCCGATGGCGATCTACACAGCGGCCAAGCTGCACACCATGGCGCAAAAATACGTCACGATGTGGGGCTACGTCGCTGATCCGCTGATCTTTGTTGTCAACAAGGACATCTGGGCATCCTGGACGCCGGCCGACCAGGCCATCGTCAAGCAGGCTGCGGTGGATGCCGGCAAACAGGAAATCGCCATTGCCCGCAAGGGTCTGGCCGAAGCCGAGCGCCCACTGCTCAAGGACATTGCGGCCAACGGCGTGACCGTGACGCAGCTCAGCCCGCAGGAACGCGAAGCGTTCGTCAAGGCGACCCGCCCGGTGTACGACAAGTGGAAAAACCAGATCGGTGCCAACCTGGTGGCCACGGCTGAAAAGTCGATTGCTGCGCGCAAGCAGTAAGAGGGGCTTGCCAGTTGAATGAAAAAGCCCCGCATTGCGGGGCTTTTTCTTGTGGGCAACTGAAACGTTAGTGCGACAGGATTTTGTCCAAAAATTCCTTGGTCCGTTCCTGGCGGTTTTCCGGGTGGCTGAAGAACTCGGTCTTGGAGCAGTCCTCCAGGATGCGGCCGCCCACGTCCATGAAAATCACGCGGCTGCCGACCTTCTTGGCAAAACCCATTTCGTGGGTGACGACCATCATGGTCATGCCGTCGGTGGCCAGGCCCATCATGCAGTCGAGCACCTCGCCGACCATTTCGGGGTCGAGCGCCGAGGTCGGTTCGTCGAACAGCATGGCAATCGGGTCCATGCTCAGCGCCCGGGCAATGGCCACGCGCTGCTGCTGGCCGCCCGACAGCTGGCCGGGAAACTTGTCCTTGTGCAGCATCAGGCCAACGCGGTCCAGGTATTTCAGGCCGTGCGCTTTCGCCTCGTCGGGCTTGCGGCCCAGCACCTTGATTTGCGCCAGCGTCAGGTTCTCGGTCACGCTCAGGTGCGGAAACAGCTCGAAATTCTGGAACACCATGCCAACCCTGGAGCGCAGCTTGGGCAAATCGGTCTTTGGGTCATGCACCGCCTGACCATCGACAAATATCTGCCCCTTCTGGAAAGGCTCCAACGCGTTGATGACCTTGATCAGCGTTGATTTACCCGAGCCCGACGGCCCGCAAACCACGACGACTTCGCCTTTCTCAATGCGGGTGGTGCAGTTGTTCAGCACCTGCACGTCACCGTACCATTTGGAAACTTCCTTCAACTCAATCATCTTTTTCTCCAATGTTCTCTTGGGTGTTACTGTGTCGGGCAAGGTTTAGCGAATGATGGCAATACGGCTATTGAGCCGTTTGACCATCCAGGACAGGCTGTAGCACAGCACGAAATACACCACGGCAGCCAGCAGGTACGACTCTTCAGGCCGACCGTAAATCTTGCCGGCGGTGGTGAAGCCCTTGAGCAGGTCGTAGGCGCCAATGGCATAGACCAGCGAAGTATCCTGGAACAAGATGATGGTCTGCGTCAGCAGCACCGGCACCATGTTGCGAAAGGCCTGCGGCAGGATGATCAGCCGCATGTTCTGCCCGTAGGTCATTCCCAGCGCCCGCCCGGCGTTCACCTGGCCACGAGAGATCGACTGGATGCCGGCGCGCACGATTTCGCTGAAATACGCTGCCTCAAAGGCGATGAAGGTGATGGTGGCCGAAAGCTCCGCACCAATGGGACGGCCGATGAGGGTCGGCACCAGCAGGAAGAACCACAGGATCACCATCACCAGCGGAATCGAACGCATGCCGTTGACATAGACAGTGGCGGGAATCGCCAGCAGTTTGCTGCCCGACAGGCGCATCAGCGCCAGCAGCGTGCCCAGGACGATGCCACCCAGCGTGGCAATCACCGTCAGCTGCACGCTGAACAAAAAGCCGCTGATGACGAACTTGGACAGGATGTCCCAGCTCAGAAAAGTCAGGTCAAGTCCAAACATGTCAGTGTCCTCCGCCAGTCGCGCCGACCACGACCAGGCCCGGTATCTGCATTTTCTTTTCGACCAGCGCCATCAGCCGGTTCACGGCAAAGGCCGAAATCGCGTAGAGCGCAGTCACGGCAATGTAGATCTCGATGCCGCGCGAGGTTTCTTCCTGCGCCTGCATGGCGAACATGGTGAGTTCGGCAATCGACACGGCAAACGCCACCGACGAGTTCTTCAGCAAGTTCATCGATTCGCTGGTCAGCGGCGGCATGATGATGCGAAAAGCCATCGGCAGGATCACGTAGCGGTAGGTCTGCACAGTGGTAAAGCCCAATGCCATGCCGGCATAACGCTGGCCGCGCGGCAGCGCCTGGACGCCGGCACGAACCTGCTCGGCGATACGCGCCGAGGTGAAGAAGCCCAGCGCCAGCACCACCAGCACAAAGCCGGGCACTTCCTTCATGGCGGGAAATATCTTGGGTACCACGAAGTACCAGAGGAAAATCTGCACCAGCAGCGGAATGTTGCGAAAAAGCTCGACCCATACATTGCCCAGCCGCACCAGCCACGGGCTGTTCGGCAGAGTGCGCAAGGTGCCCATCAGCGCGCCAACGAGCATGGCGACGACCCAGGCGGCGACGGCCACGGACAGTGTCCAGCCCCAGGCGGTCATCATCCACTCCAGGTAGGTGCGTCCGCCACCATCGTCATTTAAAAAAACTTTCCAATCCCACGTCATGGTGACTCCTGCGTCTTGTTGCTCGCTAGCTGATGAAAATTCCGCGGGTCAAACAACAAACCCCGCCAGCGCAATCACGAGCGGGGTCTGCTGACCTTGAGAGCCGGTGTTACTTCTTGGCGTAATCTTCCATCGGCTTGTCGTTTGGCGTGGCCCAGGCGGTCTTGGTGCTTTCGCTCACGGGCAGGCCGACACGGGTATTTTTCGGTGGAATCGGCTGCATGAACCACTTGTCCCAGAGCTTGTTGATTTCGCCCGACTTGATCAGTTCGTCAATGGTGCTGTCGCCAATCTTTTTCAGGTTGACATCGTCCTTGCGAACCATGATGGCAATCGGCTCGACGCTGAGCACTTCACCGACGATCTTGAAATCGGCCGGGTTCTTTGAAGAGGCGATATTGCCTGCCAGGATCGATCCGTCCATGACAAACGCATCGGCACGGCCTGATTCCAGCAGCAGGAAGCTGTCGGAGTGGTCCTTGCCATAGACTTCCTTGAAGTCAATGCCGGTGGCACGCTCATTTTTACGCAGCGTCTGCACCGATGTCGTGCCCGTCGTGGTGGCCACGTTTTTGTTGGCGAGCTGGGCAATCGCGGTGATGCCTGAATTGGCTTTCACCGCAATACGCACTTCCTCGACAAAGGTGGTGTGCAAGAAGCTAACATCCTTGGCGCGGGTGGCGTTGTTGGTGGTCGAGCCGCATTCGATGTCAACGGTGCCGTTTTGCACCAGCGGAATCCGGTTCTGCGAAGTGACCGGCAGGTACTTGACTTCAAGTTTACGACCGGCCGCTTTTTCAAGGTTGGCAATGATGCGGTTGCAGATCTCGACGTGATAACCCACGTATTTGCCATCACCCAGGGTATAGGACAAGGCACCCGACGAATCGCGGACCCCCATGGTGACAACGCCGGAAGCCTTGGCCTTGGCGACGGTATCGGTCGCCTGAGCAAAAGCTGCGCCTGACGCAAGAAGTGCGAGCGCCAGAGTGGCTGTCTTGAATTTCATGAAATCTCCTGTGATGAAACAATTGAAAAAACTATTCTATAGAGGCCGACCGCAAGCCCGTGCCAAGGTTTACCCGGCCTGCCCTCACGACACCGTCGCCCGGGAATGCATGCTTTTCAACCTGGGCAGCGGACGTTGGGATCGTCATTTCCCTGCAAGCAATGTTTGTGCCTTTCATTTCAGGCGCATCGACCACGCATGCGATTTTCTCCCGGAAGATCTGCATCGCCACGCCATGAATTTTGGTGAAGGATGAAGACTGAAAACATTTTCCCGGTGATGGACATTGGCAAAAACTGGTCGTAACGAACTGTAATTTTATCGCCATGAAACCGCCAATGCCGTTTGCGCGGAAAACTATGCGAAATATTTATAACACCCCCGGGTTGTTACCTAGCCGCTTGCGCTTTCCCAGCGGGCGTCGGCAGGACGCGCAGGCCCACTGCGTTGCCCTTGCTGTCGGCCTGCGCCTGCAGATAGACCCACAAATCCTGCGCGTGGCGTTTGGCGGCATTCCGCGCGTTCGGCCGTTCACGGTAGACCCGGACCTCCATGGTCATCTCCAGGCCCGTACCGGCACTGACCAGCTTTCGGGAACGAAGCTCTTTTCTCACGGCGCTGAGGGGGAGAAAGGCCATGCCGTGCCCCTCCAGCGCCATGGCTTTGAGCCCCTCGGCCATGTCAGTCTCGTACACCCGGTCGAGATGTATGGGAATACTGGACTGCTTGAGGATCAGTTCCACCATGCGCCCCAGATAGGCCCCGGGCGCATAGCCCAGGTAAGGCAGGGGCTGGCCGGCATGCCCGGGCAGCCGAAATTCGGGTTCGCCAGCAGCGTTCGCCCGGCAAAACGGCGCCAGCACTTCCTGGCCCAGCAACACCATCTCGTAGCGGTCGGCGTTCAACTGGAAAGGCTGGGAGTCATGGTGGTAGGAAATCAGCAGGTCGCAGTTGCCTTCGGTCAGCCGCAACACCGCGTCATGCACATTGAGCGCGATCAGCCGGCTTTTCATCGGGCCAAACTTGTCGCGCAGGCTGCTGACCCAGGCCGGGAAGAAAGTGAAGGCCAGCGTGTGCGGCACCGCGAACTCAATGAAGTCCTGGCCTGCCGACGTGTGGCCGCGCAACATCGCCCGGGTGGACTGCAGGCCCTGCAGCATTTCCAGCGACTGGTTGTAAAGCGTCTGGCCAGCCGGCGTCAGCCGCGTCGGGTAGGAACTTCGGTCCACCAGGTCGGTGCCAGCCCAGGCTTCGAGTGCCTGAATGCGCCGTGAAAAAGCCGGCTGCGTGACGTGCCGCAGTTGCGCGGAACGGCTGAAGCTGCGGGTTTCAGCGAGCGAGACGAAATCTTCCAGCCATTTGGTTTCCATGTGCGGATTATGCGGCGGGAAAGCGCACGGGCGGCGGGCGCTGCGCTACCGCAAGCCACGATCGAACGTCAATTTCTACTCATTTTTTAATAGCTGAATACGCCCACCAGTAATGCGCTATACGCCAATTTCATCCAGAATCCGCTCGCTGGCCTGCTGCTGCATGGCCCACATGTCGGCATAACGGCCATTCGCGGCCAGCAAGGCGTTGTGGCTGCCGCGCTCGACGATGCGGCCGGCGTCCATTACCAGGATCTCGTGCGCATCGACCACCGTCGAGAGCCGGTGCGCAATCACCAGCGTGGTCTTGTTCTGCGCGGCGGTGCGCAGTTCGCCCTGAATGGCGCGCTCGTTGGCCGAGTCCAGCGCCGAAGTGGCTTCGTCAAAAATCACCACCGGCGGGTTTTTCAGCAGCGTTCGGGCAATCGCCACGCGCTGCTTCTCGCCGCCCGACAGCTTCAGGCCGCGCTCGCCGACCATCGTCTGGTAGCCCATTGGCGTCGAGGCGATGAAATCGTGGATGCGGGCGGCACGGGCGGCCTCTTCGACCTCTTCATGCGTCGCGCCGGGCTTGCCGTAGGCGATGTTGTACTCGACCGTGTCGTTGAACAGCACGGTGTCCTGCGGCACGATGCCGATCGCCTGGCGCACGCTGGCCTGCGTGACGTGCTTGATGTCCTGGCCGGCAATCGTGATGCAGCCCTGCTGCACGTCGTAAAAGCGGTACAGCAGCCGCGCCAGCGTGGACTTGCCGGCACCCGACGAACCGACCACAGCGACGGTCTTGCCGGGCGGAATTTCAAAACTCACGTTGTGCAGGATCGGCCGGGCCGGGTCGTAGGCGAAGCTGACGTTTTCAAAGCGCACCGGCGGTGTCGTCTCGATGTGCAGCGGCGGCGCGCCCGGCTGGTCGGCAATTTCGCGCTCTTTTTCCATCAGCGTGAACATCTTTTCCAGGTCGGTCAGGCTTTGCTTGATCTCGCGGTAGATCACACCCAGGAAACCCAGCGGAATGTAGAGCTGGATCATGAAGGCGTTGACCATCACCAGGTCGCCCAGCGTCATGCGGCCATCGACCACGCCCTGCGTGGCACGCCAGAGCATGGCCACCAGCCCGAAGGCAATGATGAGCTGCTGCCCGGCGTTGAGCATGCTCAGGGTGCGCTGGCTGGTGATGGCGGCGGCGCGGTAGCGCACCAGGTTCTCGTCGTAGCGTTTCGCCTCGAACTCCTCGTTGTTGAAATACTTGACGGTTTCGTAATTGAGCAGCGAGTCGATGGCGCGGCTGCTGGCCATCGAGTCCAGCTCATTCATGGTTTTGCGAAACTGTGTGCGCCAGTTGGTGACCAGCACGGTAAAGGTGATGTAGAACACCAGCGCAACCAGGGTGATGCCGGCAAACCACACATCGAACTTGACCGCCAGCAGGCTCAGCACCAGCGTCACCTCGATCAGCGTCGGGATGATGCTGTAGAGCGAATACGAAATCAGCGAGTGCACGCCACGCGTGCCGCGCTCGATGTCGCGCGTCATGCCGCCGGTCTGGCGCTCCAAATGGAAGCGCAGGCTGAGCGCATGCAGGTGGCGGAACACTTCGAGCGAAATGCGCCGCGCCGCGCCCTCGGTGGCCTTGGCAAACACCAGTTCGCGCAGCTCGGTGAACAGCGTGGTGGACAGGCGCAGCAGGCCATAGGCCAGCAGCAAGGCAACCGGCACGACCAGCACCGCCTGCACATCGCCAGGCTTGAAACTCATGGTGTCGACCAGGTTTTTCAGCAGCAGCGGCACACTCACGTTGGCCAGCTTGGCGCCGACCATGAAGGCCAGCGCGGCCATGGCGCGCCACTTGTATTCCCACAGGTAGGGGAACAGCCTTTTCAGCGTCGCCCAGTCGGAACGCACAGGCGCAGGCGCCGCCACGGCGCCGGGGGCTGCCATGGCAGGCGCGGGATAGGAATCAGCGGTGGAAGCTCGGGAGCGCATACGTCACAATCGTTGGAGTTTTTTTTCAAACCTCTGAGATTGTGCCTATGTCCCTCGAATCAAGCGCCCTGCCGGCCAATACCACCGCCGCAGCCGCTCCAGGCGCCTTCGCCGCCGCAGACCTGGAAACCCGCGCCCTGCATGGCCAGCTGCCGGCCGACAAGGAGTTGGTGCTGAAGGTGATTCCGATGCCACGTGACTGCAATGCCAACGGCGACATTTTTGGCGGCTGGGTGATGGCGCAGGTGGACCTGGCGGGCGCGGTGCTGCCGGCGCGCTATGTCGATGGCCGCATGGCGACCGTGGCGGTCAACCAGTTCATCTTCAAGCAGCCGGTGCGGGTGGGCGACATTTTGTCGTTCTTTGCCGCCGTGACCCGCATTGGCAACACCTCGATCACGGTGCAGGTCGAGGTGTTTGCCGAGGGTTTCCGGGCACAGGGCCGATACTTCAAGGTCACCGAAGCCAGCCTGACCTACGTGGCGATTGACGATGCCGGCAAGCCGCAAAAGATCGCCCGGCCCTGACCGCTATTGAATAAGTAGCATCTTATATATACCCTGTATGCGCAAGATGCACTTTTGACATAAAAAAGTTAAGCAGAAGGAGTTGGCATGGGTGCAAGCATGTGGCAGCAGGTGGGACAAACCATTGCCTCTGAATTTTCCGACCTGCCCGATGCCGCGCAGGTCACCCGGATTTTGCTTCGCCTCACGCTGGCCGCCCTGCTGGGCGGGTTGCTGGGCATCGAGCGCGAGCAAAAAGGCAAGGCGGCCGGCGTGCGCACCCACATGCTGGTGGCCATGGGCGCGGCATTGTTCATGCTGCTGTCACAGCAGTCGGGCATGGAAGACGATGCCGTCAGCCGCGTGGTGCAAGGGATCATTGCCGGCATCGGTTTTCTGGGCGCGGGGACCATTCTCAAAGGCGACGACGAGGACAAGGTCAGGGGCCTGACGACGGCCGCCGGCATCTGGCTGACCGCCGCCATTGGCGTGGCCGCCGGTATGGGACGCGAGTCCACGGCCGTGCTGAGCACGCTGCTGGCGCTGGCCATCTTTGCCCTGATGCCGCGCCTGGTCAGGCGGTTTGAAAAACCCGAAGCACGGGTGGTTGATGAAAGTGCAAGGCAAGACCAGCGCTGAAACCGCCGCCCGGCAGCATCAACCGAAACGGTCATCAGTCCTTCAGACGCTGCGTGACGAATTCGCCTTCGTAGTCGCGCGCCAGCGACAGCTTCTCGTCTTCGCCCAGCACCTTGCCGGCCAGCTGGAAAACGCTGCGCTCCTCATCTTCCAGGTGGTGGTGTATCTTGTGGTGCAGCGCCCTGGCCGCCGCCAGCCAGGCAGGCGAACGGGGGTCGGTGGCTTGCAGCGCCTCGACCAGCTTGTCCATCTGGTGGTGCTCGGCAATGCCGTGGCGCGAAGGCTGCTGCGTGATGTCATGCGCGATCAGCGGCACATAGAAGAACCGCTCCTCGGCTGCCGCATGCGCCGCCAGTTCAAGCCGGAGCGAACGAAAGATCGATGCCCGTTCTGCCGTGTCGCCTTGCGTCAGGATCAGGTTGTCGGCCAGTGCGCGCTGGGTCACGTGGCTGATGCGCAATGCTTCGAAAATGTTCATCGATTCATTATGCGAACAAGGCGGCAGGCTGGCATGTAGGCCAAGGGCGAGAGATGGCCGCGTTCCTGCGCGCCAGCCACCGGTTTTTCCTACCCGGCCGACCGCATGACCGGGGCGTTCAGGCAGGACCGCATGATTGAGGCCTTAAAAGAACAGGTTTTTAGGAAAAACCCCGGCAAACACGCTAAATTAGGCCTTATGAAAAAAGTTCTGATCTTCGGCGGTACCGGCTTCGTCGGTACCCAGGTTTGCGAAAAACTCAACCAGTTGCAATGCCGCGTGACCGTGGCCACGCGCCGCAGCGCCAGTGCCCGGCACCTGCAAATGCTGCCGCTGGCGGAGGTGGCACAGATCGACCTGCATGACGCTGCTGCGCTGGCCGCGCTGGTGGCCGGACACGATGCGGTGGTCAACCTGATTGCCATCCTGCACGGCTCGGAAGACGCATTTCAAAAAGTGCATGTGCAGTGGCCGCTGAACCTGGTGCGCGCCTGCAAGGCCGCCGGCGTGCGGCGGCTGGTGCACATCAGCGCACTGGGCGCCTCCACCGAATCGGCATCGATGTACCAGCGCAGCAAGGCGCGTGGTGAAGCCGCGCTGCTCGGCTCCGGGCTGGACGTGACGGTGCTGCGCCCCAGCGTCATCTTTGGCGCGGGGGACAAGTTTCTCAACACCTTCGCCAGCCTGCAGCAGGTGTTTCCGGTGATTCCGCTGGCTGGCAGCGAAGCGCGCTTCCAGCCGGTGTGGGTCGGCGACGTCGCCAGCGCCGTGGTGCAGTGCCTGCAGGACAGCGAGACCATCGGCCAGGTGTATGAAGCCTGCGGCCCCGATGTCTTCACACTGCGCCAGCTGGTGCAGCTGGCCGGCCGCTACGCTGGCATCGGCCAGGGCAACGGCCGGCCGGTGATTGGGCTGCCCAACGCGCTGGCGCGGGTGCAGGCGTTTTTCATGGAACTGGCGCCCGGCGACCCGGTGCTCAGCCGCGACAACCTGGACGCCATGAAGACCGACAACGTCGCCACTGGCAAACTTCCGGGATTGCAGGCGCTGGGCATTACACCGGCGTCGCTGGCGGCAATAGGCCCGACCTACCTGGGCGCGCGGGGTTTGCGCAGCGGGCTGACGGCGAAACGGAAAACCTCCGGCCGGTTCTGAACCCGTGCCTTGACCTTCACCAGGAAGCCCCATGCTCAAGCTCTACATCGGCAACAAAAACTATTCGTCCTGGTCGATGCGCCCATGGGTGCTGCTCACGCAGGCCGACATTGCCTTTGAAGAAGTCGTCGTCCGCTTCGATTCGTTTGAAGAAGGTTCGGACTTCAGGAAACAGATCAGCACCGTCAACCCGGTGGGCAAGGTTCCGGTGCTGGACGACGACGGCTTCAGGGTCTGGGACACGCTGGCCATTGCCGAATACCTGGCCGAACGTCTTCCTGAAAAAAGCCTCTGGCCGCAAGCAGTTCAGGCCAGAGCCCGGGCGCGCAGCATCTGCGCTGAAATGCACAGCGGCTTTGCCGCACTGCGCGGCGCCTGCCCGATGAACATCGAGGCCGACCTGGCAGACATTGGCGCGCTGGTCTGGCGCGACAAGCCCGCCGTGCGCACTGACGTGGCGCGCCTGGTGACCATGTGGCGCGAGCTGCTGGCCGGACACGAAGGGCCGATGCTGTTCGGCGACTTCTGCATTGCCGACGCTTTTTTTGCGCCGGTCTGCATGCGGCTCAAAAGCTATGCCCTGCCGGTGCCTGACGACATTGCCGCCTACATCGAGCGCCTGTGCGCCATGCCCGGGGTGAAGGCCTGGATAAGCGAAGCGCTGGCGGAAAACGACTTTCGCGAATTCGAGGAACCCTACCGGCTGCAGCGCTGACCTGGCGCACGCCGGGCATCAAGCCTGCGCCTTCATCGCCCCGCGAATGTTCATCGCCGCCAGGCAGACCTGCAACACGATCAGTGCCGGCGCGCCAGTGTGAACGCCCCAGACGATCCACAGCACATTGCTGACCAGAAACAGCCAGAAGCCCCAGTTGCGCTTGCCCTTGTGGCTGGACGCCACATACCAGGCCGCCACCACGCTGACCAGCATGGCCGGCCATTGCACCAGGTTCAGCAGGTCCATGCGGCCTCCTCGCTTGCGGCGCCCGGCAGGCAGGGCGGCACGGATCCAAGACGGGGCTTGTCGAGTTCAGAAAAAAGCATGGTAGAGGGGTCCATTTCAAGGCCGTCCGGCCACACGGTATGGCGTGGCCTGGATACCCACAGCATCCCCGGACCGCCTGCCCGTCGGCGCTGGCGATTTTCGACAAATGCAGTAGGAAACCGACGCTTGCGACAGCGGGGCAACAGCTTGCCGGTGCAGGACTGCCCGGCCCTCGCACCGGCGCTAAACTGCCCGCATGAAAATCTACATGGTCGGCGGCGCGGTGCGCGACAAATTGCTGGGCCTGCCGGTACAGGACCACGACTGGGTGGTGGTGGGCGCCACGCCTGAAGACTTGACGGCGCTGGGCTTTTTGCCGGTTGGCAAGGACTTTCCGGTGTTTTTGCATCCCCAGACGCGCGAGGAATACGCACTGGCGCGCACCGAGCGCAACAGCGCGCGCGGCTACCGGGGGTTTACCATCCATGCCGCCCCCGATGTCACGCTGGAGCAGGACCTGGCACGGCGCGACCTGACTATCAATTCAATAGCTGCTCCCGCCCATCCAGAAAGCGCCAACAGCACTTTTGAGCCTGATTTCGATGCCCTGGTCGATCCCCATGGCGGCCAGCGCGACTTGCAGGCCAAGGTATTGCGCCACGTCACCGACGCATTTCGCGAAGACCCGGTGCGCATCCTGCGGCTGGCGCGGTTTGCGGCGCGCTTTGCCGACTTTTCCATCGCGCCCGAAACGCTGGCGATGATGTGCGAAATGGTGGAATACGGCGAAGTCGATGCGCTGGTGCCCGAGCGCGTCTGGCAGGAACTGGCGCGCGGCCTGATGGAGCACAAGCCCTCGCGCATGCTCGACGTGCTGCGCGAGTGCGGCGCGCTCAAGCACCTGCTGCCCGAAGTGGACCGGCTCTGGGGCGTGCCGCAGCGCGCTCAATACCACCCCGAGGTGGACACCGGCATTCACCTGATGATGGTGCTGGACATGGCCGCGCAACTCGGTGCGCCGCTGCCGGTGCGCTTTGCCTGCCTATGCCACGACCTGGGCAAAGGCACGACGCCGGCCGACGTGCTGCCGCGCCACATCGGCCACGAGGAGCGCAGCGCCCGGTTGCTCAAGGGCGTGTGCCAGCGCCTGCGCGTGCCGGTGGAGTGCCGCGACATCGCCGACGTGGTGGCGCGCGAGCATGGCAACATCCACCGGAGCAGCGAATTCAGTCCCGCCGCCGTGGTGCGCCTGCTGGAGCGCTGCGACGCATTTCGCAAGCCGCAGCGCTTTGCCGACATCCTGCTGGCCTGCGAGTGTGATGCGCGCGGCCGCCTGGGACTGGAGGAATCGGCTTATCCGCAGCGGCCCCGGCTGCTGGCAGCGCTGGCGGCGGCCCAGAGCGTGGCAACGGACCAGGTGGCCGACCAGGCCATGGCGGCCGGCCAGAACGGCCCAAAGATCGGCGAATGGATTCACCGGGCACGGGTGGAAGCCGTCAGCCAGCGCCTGGTGTTTGCGCCGGCGCTGGCGGCCTCGCTTTGACCCCTCAGGAAACGATGTAGGCCGCTGCTGCCGTCGAGAGCAGCTTGCCGTCTGCGCCCAGAAACTCCATGCGCGTGCTCGCCACGCGCGAGCCCAGGCGCATCACCTCGGCGCGCAACTCGAAATGCGTGCCGATGCCGGGGCGCAGGTAGTCCACGCGCAAATCAATCGTGCCAAGCTTGTGAAAGCGCTGCAGTCGCTGCTCCGGGGTGTCGTCCATATGACGGGCGCCAATGGCCGCCATCACCGCCAGCCCGCCCATGGCGTCCAGCCCGGCGCTGATGACGCCGCCATGGATGCGGCTGTACGCCGGATGGCCGATGAGTTCGTGCCGCATGTCGATGCGGGCGGTGACCCGGTCGGCCTTGAGCGAGGTGATCTTCAGTCCCAGCATCTGGTTGAAGACGATTTTTTCCTCGAAGATGGCTTTGAGTCCGGTGATGAACTCGGCTTCAAACTCGGGCACAGGCGCTGGATCGGTCAGGTGTTGGGTCATGGCCTGCATTGTCGGCGAGCGCCTGCAGGATCGTGAGGGCCTGCCGACGCACCCGGCCGGGAAATTGCACGACCGCCAACAAAAACGGCACCCGAAGGTGCCGTCATGTGCTGCCGGGGCCTAGAGGGCCCCGGGATATGGCTCAGGGCTTACTCGGCTTTTTGGGCAGCGGTAGACAGCGAGGAGATGTTGGACTCGACCAGTTGGGCAGCCTGCTTGGCGCTTTTCTGGGCGGTTTCCACGGCATTGTTGCCGGCATTCATGGCCGACTTGAAGACTTCCACGGCGGCTTCGGAGCCGGCTGGTGCATTCTTCAGCGAGGTTTCCAGCAGTTCGGTGACGGCTTTTTGCGATTCAGCGCTGGCCGATTCGAACACCTTGGTGAAATCGGCGCTGCTGCCCGACACGATGTCATACAGGTGGCGGCTGTAGGACGCTGCTTTTTCAGCCATTGGCTTGACCATGCCCGATTGCAGGGTCATCAGGGCCTGGGCATCCTTGACTTCGGTCAGGGCTTGCAGGTGGCCGATGGACTCGCCCATCAGGGCCTTGGAAGCGGCCATGTTCAACTCGATCAGCTTTTCAAAGCTGGCGAATGCTTTTTCCGACAAGCCGGCAAAGGCTTCGACATTGGATTTTTGGGTGGCGATCAGCTGGTCGTTGTTGAAGTTCATGGTGGTTCCTTGGGTTGACGTTAAGAAAATGTTGCAGTGCAGCAATTACACCATCGCCAGACTTTTAATGCAAGCGGGCTTTCTTTGCGCAGTTGTAATTAGTGGAAACCCTCGAATTTTCCGGCAGGCCTTGGCGGCAGTGGCCGCGCTTCCTCGGCGATATAGTGGTTCGATGCACACCTGCCCGTCACTAACAGCACCAACAGTTGCCGGCCGAAGGCGCTGCCAGCTGCCGGCTTCATGATGCCTCGCCTGCATGAGTTCCTGAGCCAGTGGGGGCTGACGGTGCATGGCCTGGTGACGCTGGCGGGCCTGGTGGTCTACGTCATTGCCTCGCACACCCGGCGCCAGCGCAGGCACCCGTCGGCTGCCATCGCCTGGGTTGTGTCGCTCGCGCTGATGCCATACCTGGCGCTGCCGCTGTACCTGTTGATCGGCAGCCGCAAGGTAACGCGCGGCCCGCTGCTGCGCGACACGCCCGCCCTGCCGGTCAACGGCCCCCCGTCGAGTGCGCCGTCCTACCGCTTCCAGCAGCTGGCCGCCGCCATGGGCCTTGCGCAGGCTGCGGCGTATGAACAGCTGGCCATTCACCAGGATGGAAAGGAAGCGCTGGCCGCACTTCGCAGCGTGCTGCTGGAGGCCAGGCAAACGCTGGACATCTGCACTTTTTTGCTCGGCCGCGACGCCCTGGGGCGCGAAGTCAGCGAACTGCTGATGCAGCAGGCGCGCAGCGGCGTGCGCGTTCGCCTGCTGGTGGACGGCATTGGCGTGTACCTGGGCGGACGGCCCGACCTGAAGCCACTGTCGGCGGCCGGCGTACACGTGGCGCTGTTCGTCTCGCCTTTTCGCTCGCCACTGCCCGGCCGCACCAACCTGCGCAATCACCGCAAGATGGTGATGGCCGATGGCCAGCGCATGTGGTCCGGGGGGCGCAACCTGGCGGCCGAATACTTTGTCGGCGACGCATCCAGCCAGCCGCAAAAAGTACCCTGGATCGACCTGAGTTTTGACTTTCGCGGTGACCTGGCGCGGCAGGCGCAGCAGCGCTTTGACCAGGACTGGGACTTTGCCACGCAGGCGGTACCGGCGGCCCGGCCACTGCCCGCGCTGGCCGGGCCGGCCTGCGGCGTGGCGGGCGCGCAGCTGATTGCCAGCGGTCCTGACCAGGCAGAGGACACGCTGTATTCGCTGCTGATTGCCAGTTGCTTCACGGCGCGCAGCCGCATTCTGCTGATCACGCCTTACTTTGTGCCCGATGCCACGCTGCTGATGGCGCTGACACTGGCCGCCCGGCGCGGTGTGGCCGTTGACCTGATACTGCCGCGCCGTTCCAACCACCGGCTGGCCGACCTGGCGCGGCCGGCTGCCCTGCGCGAGATGGCGGCCGCAGGCGCCCGCGTCTGGCTGGTCGATGGAATGGTCCATGCCAAGGCCGTCGTCATCGACACCGAGCTGGCGCTGGCCGGATCCGCCAACCTCGATGAGCGCAGCCTGTTCCTGAACTACGAATTGATGATGGCCTTTTTCAGGCCCGCCGACGTGCACCGCTTTGCCTGCTGGATCGAGCAGCAGCGCGCCGCAGCCAGGCTGTACCGGGCAAAAACCCCCAGTCCGATGGTCGAGTTTTCGGAAGGCTTGATCCGCTGGCTGGCGTTTCAGCTCTGAGCAGCGCGCTGCGCGCAAACGGCCTGCCCGGTCAGGGCGCTTATTTGATCTGCAACGGCGCGAATGACTTCACCAAGTCATCGAGCGCCTTCATCTGCGCCAGGAAAGGCTCCAGCTGGTCGAGCGGCAAGGCACTTGGACCGTCACACATTGCATGGTCAGGATCAGGATGCGCCTCCAGAAACAGGCCCGCCAGGCCCACCGCCAGGCCGGCCCGCGCCAGATCGGCCACCTGCTGGCGACGCCCGCCGGATGCCGCGCCCCCGGGGTCGCGCTGCTGCAGCGCATGCGTGACATCGAAAATGATCGGCAGGTCGTTGCAAACCTTTTTCATCACCCCGAAGCCCAGCATGTCCACCACCAGGTTGTCGTAACCGAAGCAGGTGCCACGGTCGCACAAAATCAGCTGGTCGTTGCCGGCTTCCCTGAATTTTTCGACCATGTTGGCCACCTGCGCGGGGCTGAGGAACTGCGGCTTCTTGATATTGATGACCCGGCCGGTCCTGGCCAGCGCCACCACCAGGTCGGTTTGCCGCGCCAGGAAGGCCGGCAGCTGCAGCACATCGACCACCTCGGCCACCGGCGCGGCCTGCCAGGTCTCGTGCACATCGGTGATCAGCGGAACGCCGAATTCCGCCTTCACCGCTTCAAAAATTCGCAGGCCTTCTTCAAGCCCGGGACCCCGGTAGGAATGGATGGACGAACGGTTGGCCTTGTCAAAGCTGGCCTTGAAGACGTACGGAATGCCGAGCTTTTGGGTGACGCGCACATATTCTGCGCATGAACGCAAGGCCAGATCGCGCGATTCGAGGACGTTGATGCCGCCGAACAGCACAAAGCTGCCGGCGTTGCTGACGTTGATGTGGTGGTTGATTGCAATCAAGTAAATCTCCAAAGAGTCGAATTCTTCATACGGTTGCTTGAAATCATTCAAAAAACCTGGGCTATCGGACGTCGCATAAATCCTCCGTGAGCATGAGGCTTGGCGCTTGCGCCAGGTTTTAGGCCATGCGAACGGATATCGGGCGTGTAAGCACCAGTGTTTTCACCGGTGCATCACGTTCTCCACCCAAGAGCGGCAGACAGTGACGGCTATTGTCTATCCAGTCCCGCGCGCGGCGTCTTTGATGACCAGTTTCAGTGCTTGCCGGGGCAAAGGTGTTTCGCGATCCTTGCATTCGACCTCAGCAAACAGCTTCATCCCAGCGTCGTTCGCCAGCCGATGCACCGCCTTGCCCTCGTTGCGTTTCACTTTTCCGAAAAAGCCGAGTGCCTACTCCGTCATCGCCCGTGCCACATGGCCGCAAGTCCGCATGACACCTTCCCCCGCTGGGGAAGGCTGGGATAAGGGCCAGCGGGCGTGGGATCAGCCACAAAAAATCCCCTTCGGGGAGCCCTCACCCCAGCCCTCTCCCAGAGGGAGAGGGAGTAAGAGGGAACTGCATTCGTCAAGCTCACAAGTTACAAAGCCGAAACAAAAGCCCACAAAATTTTTGCAATCGATCAACCAAGAAGATTCAAACTGGAGCGGGGCTTTGCCCCTATAGTTCGGCCTCTGATTGACGCACGCCCTGGCAGCCGGGGCGCTCGTCGAACCTGTCAAGTTCGGGAAACTCAACCCCACAAACCCTCAACCCTCCAGGAGACAGCCGCATGACGTTGCAGCAGCTACCCGCCTTTTTTGGCAAGACCTACCTTTTTGTCGGGCTTGCGGCATGAACCAAACCCTGCTCTCCCTTCTGGCGTTTGCGCCACTGCTGCTGGCCGCCGTGTTGCTGGTCGGCCTGAACTGGCCGGCCAAGCGGGCCATGCCCGTCGTGCTGCTGGTCACGGCGCTGATTGCACTCACCGCCTGGGACATGTCGGTCAACCGCGTGCTGGCGTCAAGCCTCCAGGGCCTGGTGCTGACGGGCGCCATCCTCTGGATCATCTTTGGCGCCATCTTGCTGCTCAACACGCTGAAACACTCCGGCGCCATCAAGGCCATACGCGGCGGTTTTTCCAACATCAGCCCGGACCGCCGGGTGCAGGTCATCATCGTGGCGTGGCTGTTTGGCTGCTTCATCGAAGGGGCCTCGGGGTTTGGCACGCCGGCCGCCGTCGCCGCGCCATTGCTGGTGGCGCTGGGCTTTCCGGCGATGGGCGCGGTGATGCTGGGCATGATGGTTCAGTCAACCCCGGTGTCCTTTGGCGCGGTGGGCACACCCATCGTCGTCGGTGTGTCGGGCGGACTGGACAAGGCCGGCATTTCCCAGCAGCTGCTGGCCAAGGGGTCGGAGTGGGAGACGTTTTACCGGCTGATCACGTCGGAAGTCGCGATCACGCATGCCCTCATCGGGATCGCCATGCCGCTGCTGATGTGCGTGATGCTGACGCGGTTTTTCGGCCGCGACAAATCCTGGACCGAAGGCCTGGGCGTGGCGCCTTTTGCGCTGTTCGCGGGCCTGGCCTTCGTGATTCCGTATGCGGCGGCAGGCGTGTTTCTCGGCCCCGAGTTTCCTTCCATCATTGGCGCCCTGGTGGGCCTGGTCATCGTGGTGCCTGCCGCCAAGGCAGGTTTTCTGCTGCCCAAGAAAACCTGGGACTTTGCCGATGCCAAGGACTGGCCGGAGCAGTGGATGGGCAGCATCCAGATCAAGCTGGACGACCTGACGTCCAAGCCGCCCATGTCTGTCGGCCTGGCCTGGCTGCCCTACCTGTTGCTGGCCGGGCTGCTGGTGCTGTCGCGCGTCAATGCGGATGTGAAGGGCTTCTTTTCCAACAACCTGGTGTTGGGCTGGAAAGACATCCTCGGCGAGACCGGCCTGTCGGGCAGCATTGAATTCCTGTACCTGCCAGGCGGCATCATGGTGATGGTGGTGTTGGCGACATTTTTGCTGCAGCGCATGAAATTTTCGGAACTCCGGGCCGCTGTCAGCGAGTCGTCGCGCACCCTGCTGGGCGCCGGCTTCGTGCTGATCTTCACCATCCCCATGGTGCGTATCCTGATCAACTCGGGCGTCAACCTGGGCGGCCTGCCGTCGATGCCACGGGCCATGGCCGAACTGGTGGCCAGCAGCGTGGGCCATGTCTATCCGTTCTTTGCGCCAGCGGTCGGGGCACTGGGCGCCTTCATTGCCGGCTCAAACACGGTGTCGAACCTGATGCTGGCGCAGTTCCAGTTCGACACCGCCCATCTGATCGGTGTTTCGGGTGCGATGCTGGTGGCTGCGCAGGCCGTGGGCGCCGCAGCGGGCAACATGATCGCCATCCACAACGTGGTGGCGGCGTCGGCCACGGTCGGGCTGCTGGGGCGCGAAGGCGCCGTGCTGCGGATGACCATCATTCCCACCATCTACTACCTGATCATGGCCGGCCTGCTGACGCTGATTGCCATCCATGTCATCGGCGTCTCCGATGCACTGATGTAAGCCTGCGGCAGGTGCCATCTCGCACCTGCTGAACGTTGAAAAAAAGCCGCCATCAGAAACTGACAGCGGCTTTTTTATTCATCATCCATCGCTTGGATGCTATCAATCAAGGAGCTGTCAGTACCCGCCCAGTATGCGCAAACAGCACTTTTTACTTGCAATATGGCATCAAAAGGCTCAAAGTGCCGAGAAATCCGGCTTGCGCTTTTCCATGAAGGCGGTGAACGCTTCGCGGGCGGCAGGCTCCTGCAGCATGCGGCCAAAACTCGCGCCTTCTTCGGCCATGCGCTCGGCCACCATGCCGGCATTGCCTTTTTTCATCAGCCGCTTGGTTTCCATCAGCGACGTGATCGGCTTGGCGGCCAGCTTGAGCGCCTGCCGTTGCGCCAGCGCATTGGCCTCGGCGGGCGGCACGATGCGGTTGATCAGGCCCATATCCAGCGCCGTCTCGGCCATGAAGGGCTCACCCAGCAGCAGCGCTTCGGCCGCGCGCGGATAGCCCATCAGCTGCGCGGCCAGAAAGCTCGATGCCGCTTCAGGGCACAGCCCCAGGTTGACGAAAGGCATGGAAAACGCCGCGTTGTCGCCGGCATACACCAGGTCGCAATGGAACAGCATGGTGGTGCCGATGCCGACCGCCGGACCGCACACGCTGGCAACGATGGGCTTGGGAAAGCTGCTGAGGCCGCGAAGGAAACGAAACACCGGCGCGTCCGACGTGGCGGGCGGCTTGTTCAGGAAGTCGCCAATGTCGTTGCCGGCTGAAAAGATCGTTTCATGGCCCTGGAAGACCACGGCGCAAACCGCCACGTCATGGTTGGCCGAATCCAGCGCATCGGCCAGCGTGTCGTACATGGCGGCGGTGATGGAATTCTTGCGTGCCAGGCGGTTGAGCGTGATCGTCATCACGCCGCTGTCGGTGTGAACCAGGATGTCGTTGGAAAGTGCGGTCATGGGATTTTCTGCAGGGTTGTAAAAAACATGATTCTGGCAGCATGCCAAAGGTTCAGGCAATCAGGGCTTTGCGCTCAAAGTCCGGCCGGTCCTTAACCTGCGGATCGGCGGCAAGCGCCGTCAGTCGGGCGGCCTCCGGCCGGCCGCCGTCGTCGTCGGGTCCGCCATGTGCTTGCCGACCACCCAGAAGGCCATGGCGCGCTTTCAAAAATGGTCAGACGCGCTCGAAGATGCCGGCGGCGCCTTGCCCCATGCCGACGCACATCGTCACCATGCCGTATTTCAGCTGGTGGCGGTGCAGCGCATGGATCACCGTGGCGGCGCGAATCGCACCGGTGGCGCCCAGCGGGTGGCCCAGCGCAATCGCACCGCCCATCGGGTTGACCTTGGCCGGGTCCAGTCCCAGCGTGTTGATGACCGCCAGCGACTGCGCGGCAAACGCTTCGTTCAGCTCGAACCAGTCGATGTCGTTTTGCGTCAAGCCGGCATAACGCAGCGCGGCCGGAATGGCTTCAATCGGGCCGATGCCCATGATGTCCGGCGGCACACCCTTGGCGGCGTAGCTGACGAAACGGGCCAGCGGCGTGAGGCCGAACTGCTTGACGGCTTTTTCGCTGGCCAGGATCAGCGCACCGGCGCCGTCGGAGGTTTGCGAGCTGTTGCCGGCCGTGACCGAACCGCGCGCGGCAAACGGCGTCTTGAGCTTGGCCAGGCCTTCGAGCGTGGTGTCGGGCCGGGCGCCGTCGTCCAGGCTGACGAGGCGGCTTTTGGCGATGACTTCGCCGGTTTCCAGGTTGGCGCTGCGGTCCGTCACTTCGACCGGCGTGATTTCGGCCGTGAACTCGCCAGCCTGCTGGGCCTTGAGCGCCTTCATGTGCGACTCATAGGCAAACTCGTCCTGCGCCTGACGCGAGACTTTCCACTGCTGCGCCACCTTCTCGGCCGTCAGTCCCATGCCGTAGGCAATGCCGACGTTCTCGTCGTTGGCGAACATGGCCGGCGACAGCGACGGCGAGTTGCCCGACATCGGCACCATGCTCATGCTTTCAGTGCCGGCGGCAAACATCACCTCGGCCTCGCCGACGCGGATGCGGTCAGCCGCCATCTGGATCGCCGACAGGCCGGAGGCGCAAAAGCGGTTCACGGTGATGCCGCCCACGCTGGTCGGCAAACCGGCCAGGACCGCACCGATGCGGGCGATGTTCAGGCCCTGCGGACCTTCGGGAATCGCGCAGCCGCAGATGATGTCTTCAATCGCTTTCGGGTCCAGCGTCGGCACCTGGGCCAGCGCGGCCTTGAGGACGCTGACGAGCAGGTCGTCAGGCCGGGTGTTGCGGAAAACCCCCCGGTGCGAGCGCCCGATGGGCGTGCGCGTGGCGGCAACGATGTAGGCGTCCTGGACTTGTTTGCTCATGGTGTGCTTCCTTTAGTTTGTCCTTGCTCCCTCTCCCGCGTGCGGGAGAGGGTTGGGGTGAGGGGAACTGCAAATTGCAGTATTTTTTCCAGCACCGCTTCGGTTTGAAGCAGTACATCGTTGTTCCAAAAACGCAGCGTTTTAAAACCCAGGGCAGCCATGGCGTCGCTGCGTTTCTGATCATGGGCAACGCCTGCGTCTTTGGCATGCTGGCCGCCGTCAAGCTCGATGACCAGCCCTATTTCAAGGCAGGCGAAATCTGCGAAGTAGGGGCCGATTGGACGCTGGCGGCGAAATTTCAAATTGCCGATTTGCCGGGCACGCAGCCTGGACCAAAGCAGGGCTTCGGCATCGGTTTGGCTCTCCCGGAGCGCGCGGGCGCGCACCCTCACCCCAGCCCTCTCCCGCAAGCGGGAGAGGGAGTCAGACGGGGACGACACCAATGCCTGCTCTTGCTCTTGCTCTTGCTCTTGCTCTTGCTCTTGCTTTTGCTCTTGCTTTTGCTTTTGCTTTTGCTCCCTCTCCCGCGTGCGGGAGAGGGTTGGGGTGAGGGTCTGCGGAAGTTTCATGGCACCTGCTTGCGCAAACCGGACGGTACCCAGGCCCACACAAATTCACATTCGACAGGTTCGATACCGGTTTCGTCGGTCACCTCGACCCGCACATTGACTTCGCCCTTGTCGCTGGCCTGCATCAGCGCCTGCTGCTCGGGCGTGAGGATGGCGACCGCCCGCAGGGCGCCGGTGGCGCGCTTCCTGAACGCCATCTTCAACTCCTTGGCGAGCGGAATGCAGTCGTCGCGCACGTTCATGCCGACCACCATGCCGGTGGCGGTTTCGGCCAGCAGGTTCATGGCCGACGCATGGATGCCGCCGATGTGGTTCTGCACCTTCTTTTCGTTTTTCAGGCCAACTTCGACGCGTTCCCGGCTCATCTGCAAAAAGTCGATGTCGGCCGTGCCGGTAAAAGGCACGGCGCGACGCATCACCACGCTGCGGAACCAGGTGCGGGCAAAGACCGGCACATCGGACAGCCGGTCCAGCTGGCGCTCCAGCCGGTTGGGAGGATGCTTCACGGTGTTGGGCTCAACCATCAGTTGCGCACCGGCTTGCCGGTGCTCATCATGCCCATGATGCGTTCCTGCGTTTTCGGATGTTCCAGCAGCGCGCAAAAGGCCTTGCGCTCCAGCGTCATCAAATATTCCTCGCTGACCAGCGTGCCGGCGTCAACATCGCCGCCGCAGACCACGCCGGCGATCAGGCTGGCAATGTGAAAGTCGTGCGCACTGATGAAGCCGCCGCCCTGCATGTTGACCAGTTGACCCTTAATAGTGGCGATGCCGTTGCGTCCCGCCACCGGGAACAGGCGCTTGTGCGGTGGACGATAACCCGAGTTGTACAGCGCGCGCGCTTCGTTCAGCGCCACGAACAGCAGTTCGTCCTTGTTCGGCACGACCACGTCGCTGTCAAGCAGATAGCCCAGCTTGCGGCTTTCCAGCGCGCTGGTGCCCACCGTTGCCATGGCGGCGGCGGTAAAGCCCTCGGTCAGGAAAGGCAGCACGTCCTTGTTGCTGGACTTGGCCGCGTTTTCAGCGGCGCGGCGTGCAATATACGTCAGGCCGCCAGCGCCTGGCACCAGGCCAACACCCACTTCCACCAGGCCGATGTAACTTTCCATTGCCGCGACGCGCCTGGCCGAATACACCGCCATTTCGCAGCCGCCGCCCAGCGCCAGGCCGCGAATTGCCGACACCACAGGCACGCTAGCGTAACGCAGCCTGAGCATCACGGCCTGCATTTCGGCCTCGGCACCGTCCACCGCCGACACGCCGGCCATCATGAAGGCCGGCAGCATGGCCTGCAGGTCGGCGCCGGCCGAGAACATCGCGTGGTTCGACCAGATCACCAGGCCCTTGTAGCTTTTTTCGGCCAGGTCCACGCCCATCGCCAGGCCCTCGACCACATCGGGGCTGATGGCGTGCATCTTGGTCTTGATGCTGGCAATGAGCACATCGCTTTGGTCGCCATCGAGCGTCCACAGGCGAATCGCGTCGTCTTCGTGCAGCGTCGTTCCGGCGGTCTCGAACGCTGGCGTGTTGGAACCCAGCACGTCTTCGGGAAAATACTGGCGTTCATAGACCGGCAGCTTGCGGCGGGGAATGAATGCGTGGCTTGAGGCACTCCATGACCCTTCGGGCGTGTGCACGCCACCGGCTGCGGCCACCGGGCCATTGAACACCCAGTCGGGCAGCGGCGCAGAACTCAGCGCCTTGCCGGCGTCAATGTCTTCCTTGATCCAGTTCGCCACCTTCAGCCAGCCGGCTTCCTGCCACAGCTCGAACGGGCCCTGCTTTGCGCCAAAACCCCAGCGCATGGCAAAGTCGATGTCGCGGGCGGTTTCGGCAATGCTCGCGAGGTGTACAGCGGCATAGTGGAACTGGTCGCGCAGCACGGCCCATAAAAAGCGCGGTTCGGCGCCTTCGGCATGGCGCAGCAGCCCGAGGCGCTCGCCGGCCGGCTTTTTCAGCATGCGGCCAACCACTTCGTCGGCCTTGGCGCCGCCGGGCACGTATTCCATGCTTTCGGGGTCCAGCCGCAGGATGTCGCGGCCGACTTTCTTGTAAAAGCCGGCGCCGGACTTCTGGCCCAGGCTTTTGCTTTCCAGCAGGCTGGCCAGCACCGGCGGCGTGCCGTACATGTCAGCAAATGGGTCGGCAATTTTCCCCTCGCCGAGGTTGTCCTGCAGCGTCTTGATGACGTGCGCCATCGTGTCCAGCCCGACCACGTCGGCGGTGCGGAAGGTGCCCGAACTGGCGCGGCCCAGCTTCTTGCCGGTCAGGTCATCGACCACGTCATAGCTCAGGCCAAAGGCGTCGGCTTCCTTGATGGTGGCCAGCATGCCGGCAATGCCGACGCGGTTGGCAATGAAGTTGGGCGTGTCGTGGGCGCGGATCACCCCCTTGCCCAGCGCGGTGGTGACAAAGGCTTCCAGCTCATCCAGCACCGTGGCTTGCGTCGTCGGCGTGTTGATCAGCTCGACCAGCGCCATGTAGCGCGGCGGGTTAAAAAAATGGATGCCGCAAAAGCGCGGCTTGATGGCTTCGGGCAGCGCTTCGCTGAGCGTGGTGATCGACAGGCCCGAGGTGTTGCTGGCCACGATGGCGCCTTCGGCAATGAAGGGCGCGATCTTGTGATAAAGATCAGTTTTCCAGTCCATGCGCTCGGCGATGGCTTCGATGATCAGGTCGCATTCTTTGAGAACATCCATGTGCTCTTCATAGTTCGCCTGCTGGATCAGGCTGGCGTCGTCAAGCACGCCCAGCGGCGCGGGTTTGAGCTTTTTCAGGCCCTCGATGGCGCGGCTGACAATGCCGTTTTTCGGGCCTTCTTTGGCCGGCAGGTCAAACATCACCACCGGCACCCGGCAGTTGACCAGATGGGCGGCGATTTGCGCGCCCATCACGCCCGCGCCGAGCACGGCGACTTTTTTCACTTGAAATCGGGACATCTTTTTTTCCTTGTCGATTGCTGGTTCAGCGGCGCTTCCAGGCCAGCGACAGCGTGGAGCCGGCGCTGCCGGGCCACAGGTGTCACCCCTGGAAGGGGGTTGAAGCTACACGCAGTGCGCCTCAGGCGGGGTCAGTCAATTGACGCGAACCCAGGTCTGGGTGCGCCCGAAAGGCCCGAACGAGCCCCTGACGTCCAGCTTTTTTCCGTCCTCAACGGGCGTCATTTTGAGCGTGTAGTTTTTTCCGTTTTCAGGGTCCAGAATCTTGCCGCCCTCCCACACCTCGCGGCCTTCGGCCTTTTTCGCACCGCGAATGATTTCGAGGCCAAGCAGCGGCTGGTCCTTGCGGTCGTCGCTGCATTCGGTGCAGACATCCTCGGGCTTGGCAGTCTTGAGCAGGCGTTTTTCAATTTTTCCGCTCAACACGCCGGCTGTCTCGGTGATGCGCACTTCCGCCTTGGCCTCGCCGGTCTTGTCGTCGGTGCTGCGCCACAGGCCCAAGGGCGTGTTCTGGGCCAGCACGCCCAAGGAAAACGATCCCAAAAGCATAGCAATCAATGCATGTTTCATATGTGCTCCCGCTTTGAATGATCAAAAAATCAGGCCAGTGCCGCGTCGGTGTCCATCAGTGCCCGGCTGCCGCTGCGCGCGGTGCGCATGAGCGTTGCGGTTTCGGGGAACAGCTTGGCAAAGTAAAAGCGCGCCGTCTGCACCTTGGCCAGGTAGAAGGGGTCGGTGTTGCCAGCGGCGATTTCGCGCAAGGCGGTTTGCGCCATGCGCGCCCAGAAGTAGCCAAACACCAGGTGCCCGGCCACGCGCAGGTAATCGACCGCAGCGGCGCCCACTTCGTCCGGGTTCTGGAAGCCCTTGAAACCGAGTTCGGTGGTGAACTTGGTCATCTGGTCGGCCAGGTAGGCCAGCGGGTTGATGAATTCGGCCATTTTCTCGTTCACGCCTTCTTCCTGAATCAGCGCGCCGATGACCTTGCCGAACTTCTTCAGCGTCGCGCCGTTGTTGCCCAGCACCTTGCGGCCCAGCAGGTCGAGCGACTGGATGGTGTTGGTGCCTTCATAGATCATGTTGATGCGGTTGTCGCGCACCAGTTGCTCCATGCCCCATTCCTTGACGTAGCCGTGGCCGCCGAACACCTGCATGCAGGCATTGGTGGCAATGTGGCCGTTGTCGGTCAGGAAGGCCTTGACGATGGGTGTGAGCAACGCGACGATTTCGCCGGAATCCTTGCGCACCTTTTCATCCGGGTGGTAGAGCTCCTTGTCGAGCAGCAGCGTGCAGTAGATCGCCAGCGCCCGGCCGCCTTCGGCATAGGCCTTGGCGGTCAGCAGCATCTTGCGCACATCGGGATGCACGATGATCGGGTCGGCCGGCTTGTCCTTGGCCTTGGTGCCCGAGAGCGAACGCATCTGGATGCGGTCCTTGGCATAGGCCAGCGCATTCTGGTACGCCACTTCGGTCAGGCCGAGCGACTGGTTGCCCACGCCCAGGCGGGCGGCGTTCATCATCACGAACATGGCGGCCAGGCCCTTGTTGGGCGCGCCGACCATGGTGCCCACAGCGTCTTCCATCACGATTTGCGCGGTGGCGTTGCCATGGATGCCCATCTTGTGCTCCAGGCCGCCGCACCAGATGCCGTTGCGCGAACCGAGCGAGCCGTCTTCGTTGACGTTGAATTTCGGCACGATGAACAGGCTGATGCCCTTGCTGCCCTGCGGCGCATCCGGCAGCCGGGCCAGCACCAGGTGCAGGATGTTGGGCGTCATGTCGTGCTCGCCGGCACTGATGAAAATCTTGTTGCCGGTCAGCTTGAAGGTGCCGTCGGCCTGCGGCTCGGCCTTGGTGCGCAGCATGCCGAGGTCGGTGCCGCAATGCGGCTCGGTCAGGCACATGGTACCGGTCCACTCGCCGCTGACCAGCTTGGGCAGGTAGAGTTTTTTCTGTGTGTCGGTGCCGTGGGCATGCAGCGCCTCGTAGGCGCCATGCGACAGGCCGGGGTACATGGTCCAGGCCTGGTTGGCCGAATTCATCATCTCGTAGAAGCACTGGTTCACCACGAACGGCAAGCCCTGGCCGCCATATTCCGGGTCGCAGCTCAACGCGGCCCAGCCGCCTTCCACATACTGCGCATAGGCTTCCTTGAAACCCTTGGGCGGCGTGACTTCATGGGTGCTCTTGTCGAGCGTGCAGCCTTCCTCGTCGCCGCTGATGTTGAGCGGAAAAGTCACTTCGACCGCGAACTTGCCGCCCTCTTCCAGCACCGCGTTGATGGTCTCGGCGTCAATGTCGGCATGCGGCGGCAAGACCTTCAGCTCGTCGGTGACCTTGAGCACTTCGTGCATGACGAACTGCATGTCGCGCAGGGGGGGGTTGTACTGGGGCATGGAAATCCTTTGGCGTTGGGGGTGTCAAGCGGGTTTGGAAGAAGAAGCAGAGAAAGAGGGGTCGGGCAAAGCGGGGCTGGCGGGCGCGGCCGTGCGGGCATGGCGCGCCATCATGTTGGCAAAGGCGGTCTTGGCCCGGGCGATGGAGCCGGGCGTCTTCAGGAAGCGGGCTTCGTAGTGCAGCCCCAAAATCAGTCCATGGATCTCGAACACGACCTGGTGCGCGTCGGTGTCTTGTTGGAAATGGCCGGCGTCCGTTGCCTGCTCGACTGCGCGGTGCATGGCGGCCAGCCAGGTCCGCACCGAGTCGGCGAGTGCGTCGCGCACCGGGCCGGGCCGGTCGTCGAATTCGACCGCGCCGCTGATGTAGATGCAGCCGGAATCGATCTCCACCGATGTCCGGTTCATCCAGTGGTCAAACATCGCATGCAGGCGCGGCAGGCCGCGCGGCTGGTGCAGCGCCGGAAAGAAAACCTCTTCCTCGAACCGGACATGGTATTCACGCACAACCGAAATCTGCAGCTCTTCGCGCGAACCAAAATGGGCGAACACGCCCGATTTGCTCATGTGCATGACCTCGGCCAGCGCGCCAATGCTCAGGCCTTCCAGGCCGATTTGGGTCGCCAGTCCCAAGGCTGCTTCGACGATGGCGGCCTTGGTCTGCTGGCCTTTTTGCGCGCTTTTGGACGCACCGGTTGCCCGTGACGTGCGGGCGCTTTTGACGGAGGGTGAACTGACGGGCATGGAGGAAATAAATAAAAGAACGATCGTGCTATTTTGCAGCAATTTCATCTTCTGCGCGCTATTTTCCCTACATTTTTTAGGCTTCAGTTCCTAAGGCAGTCAAGGGTTTACCCTTTATTTTCAAGGACTTGCCGTGCAGGCGTGTTCACGGTTTGCGTCTTTTTGGAAGGCAGCCGGGGACGCGGCGCCACCCGCACCATCTCTTCGCGCAGCATGTCCACCAGCGCCGTTGCGGCGGGCGACAGGCTGCGAAAGCGCCGGGTGACCAGCCCGATCGGACGGGAAATGTCGGGCTCGACCAGAAGGCGGCGCACCACGCCGGGCTGCGGCGCCACCGCCGCCGCCAGTTCGGGCAGCGCGGCAACCCCCAGCCCGCAGGCGACCATGGCGGTGATGGTGGCCAGGTGCTCGACCTCGTAGGTCGGCGCGAAGCGCAAGCGGTGCTCCAGCAGCGCGGCGTCGGCATACTGGCGCACGCTGGCGGGCAGCGGCATCGAAATGTGCGTCAGCGCGGCCACATCGATCCAGCGCAGCGGTCCGTTGCCCTGCGCCAGCGGATGGCCGGGCGGAATCAGCAAGACAAAGCCATCGCAGGCGAGCGGCTGGTAATCGAGGTCGGCATAGGCCGGGTTGGCAGCGGTCAGCGCGAAATCCACCTGGCCGGCGCGCACCAGGTCAAAGGCCGGGCCCGACAGCGTGTCCACGATCCGGAACTGGATGCCGGGGTGCCGTGCGCTGAAACGCGCGCAGGCAGCCGGCACCACGGTGGCGGCCAGCGACGGCAAAGCGGCCAGCGTCACCTGGCCCGACTGCAGCTCCACCACGTTGCGCACCGCGCGCACCGCTTCATCAGTCTGGGCGCGCAGCAGCAGCGCCTGCTCGGCAAACACCTGGCCGGTCGCCGTGAGCTGCACATGGCGCGTGGTCCGGTCGAACAGCCGCACGGCCAGCGTTTCTTCCAGCCGCGTGATGACACCAGAAACGGCCGACTGCGACAAATTGACTTGCGCGGCCGTGCGGCGAAAGCTCAGGGTGGCGGCCAGAGCCAGGAAAACATCGAGTTCACGGATTGACCAATTGATCTGCATAGCGAATCAGTTTATCCATAAAAACGTTTGGACAGCGCAATGCCCACCTCCTAGACTCGCCTGAAAGCCCATCTGCCCGTTTTGCAAAAAGGACCTCTTTTGAACCTGCTTCCCTCCCATCCCAAAAACGTACATGCCGTGGTCGTCGGCGGCGGCACGATGGGGGCCGATGTGGCCGTCGTGCTGGCGCGCGGTGGCTGCCGCGTGACGGTGATTGATCCAGGCGAAGCCAAGCGCGCGGCATTGCAGGCGCATGTACGGCAAGGCTTGACGCCGCTTGGCCTGGAACGCCGCGCAGACCAGGTCACGGCGGTGGCCGACCTGCCATCTGTCGCCTGGGACGATGTGGCGCTGGTGGTGGAATGCATTCCGGAAAACCTGCCGATGAAGCAGCAACTGTTCGCCGAGCTGGTCACGCATGCGCCGGTCTCCGCCGTTCTGGCCAGCAACAGTTCGAGCTTTCCAATCAGCGCCATTGCCCAGGGGCTGGACGCGCGCCAGCGCATGCTGGGGCTGCACTTTTTCATGCCGGCCCACCTGGTGCCGCTGGTGGAAGTGGTGTGCGGGCCGGACTCAAGCCTGGCGCTGGCCGACAGCGTGTGCGCCTTCATGCGCGGCTGCGGCAGCGTGCCGGTGCTGGTGCGCAAGGACAAGCCGGGATTTCTGGCCAACCGCCTGCAGCATGCGCTGGCACGCGAGGCCTTTGCCATGATCGACGAAGGCATTGCCACACCCGAGGATGTGGACGCGGCCGTGCGGTTCGGCTTCGGCTTTCGCTACCTGGCCGCAGGGCCGGTGCTGCAGCGCGACCATGCCGGCCTCGACGTGCACTGCGCCGCTGCCGCCAGCATGTACCCCAGCCTTTCCAGCACCACGGTGCCGGCCAAGGTGCTGCAGACGCATGTCGATGCCGGCAGGCTGGGCATGAAGACCGGCGCCGGTTTTTATGAATGGCCCGAAGCGCGCCGCCTCGCGGAGCGCGCGCGCTACGACCGCCTGCTGCAGCAGGGGCTGGACCTGCTGGCCGATGAGCTTCCCTGCGTTGACAAAACCTTTTGACCGACCACCCCATGAACTTTGATCCGCTCATCATCACCGTGGCGCCCAACGGCGCCTACAAGCAGGCCCATGACCACGCCGCCGTGCCGCTAACCGCCGCCGGCCTGGCCAGCACGGCCAAGGCCTGCCTGGACGCGGGCGCCGCCATGCTGCACCTGCACATCCGCGACGCACAGGGCCGGCACAGCCTGGACGTGCAGGGCTACCGCGACGCCTTGCAGGTCGTCAAGGCAGCCGTGGGCGACGCCATGGTGCTGCAAATCACCAGCGAAGCCGCCCGCGTTTACAAAGCCCCCGAACAGATCGCCATGGTGCAGGCGCTGCGCCCCGAAGCCGTGTCGGTCGCGCTGCGCGAGCTGGACCAGCCGGACATTGGCGACGCCGGTCTGGCGTCATTTTTTGGCGGGCTGGCGCGCGAACGGGTCATGACGCAGGTCATCCTGTACGACGTGGCCGACCTGCAGCGCTGGCAAGCCCTGCAGGGGCGCGGGGTGATTCCCGAGGCGCCCTGGTTTTTGCTGTTCGTGCTGGGCCGCTACACCACCGGGCAGACCTCCAGCCCGCGCGACCTGGTGCCTTTTGTGCATGCCCACACCGGGCCAGAGCCCTGGGCCGTGTGTGCGTTCGGGGCCACCGAACATGCCTGCGTGACAGCCGCCGCCGCCCTGGGCGGCCATGTGCGGGTGGGTTTCGAGAACAACCTCCAGCTTAAAAACGGCCAGACCGCGCCCGACAATGCAGCATTGGTCGGGCAGGCCAGAGAAGCCGCCCTCAGCCTGGGCCGCCCGCTGGCCAGCGCGCAAGACATCCGCCAGCGCTTTGGCGCAGCCTGAAACTCATCATCAATAACCATACCCACAAAGGAGACAACATGAAACGCACCGCTTTTCTGAAAATTGGCGCCCAACTCGGCGCCAGCATCGCCCTGGCCCTGCTGGCGCCGCTGGCCAGCCATGCGCAGGACAACTACCCCAGCAAGACCATCCGCTTCGTGGTGCCCTACCCGCCCGGCGGCCCAACCGACCTGATGGCCCGTCTGCTGAGCCAGGAGCTGCAAACCCGGCTGGGCGTCACGGTGATCGTGGACAACAAGGGGGGCGCGGGCGGTAACCTGGGCAGCGCGGAAGTCGCCAAGCAGTCGCCGGCCGACGGCCACACGCTGCTGCTGGCCGCCAGCGGGCCGATGGCGGTCAATTCCACGCTGTTTCGCAGCATGCCCTTCAATTCGCTGACCGACCTGGCGCCGGTGATCCAGATTTCAGCGTTTCCGCTGGTGCTGGAGGTCAATCCCAAGCTGGGCGTGAAAACCGTCAAGGAACTGGTGGCGCTGGCCAAAACCAACAAGCCGGACCTGAGTTTTGCCTCGGCCGGCAATGGCACGCCGCAGCATCTGGCGGGCGAGATGTTCAACACCCAGATGGACATCAAGATTGCCCACATCCCCTACCGCGGGGCAGGCCCGGCGCTGAACGACCTGCTGGGCGGTCAGGTCAACGTGATGTTCGACATCCTGGGCAGCTCCCTGCCCTACATCCAGACCGGCAAGCTCATCCCGCTGGCCGTGACCTCGGCCAAACGCAGCGCGCTGCTGCCCAATGTGCCCACCATGGCCGAAGCCGGCGTGGCCGGTTATGAGTTCACCGGCTGGCATGGCATTGCCGTTCGCGCCGGAACGCCCGCGCCGATCATCGACAAGCTCAACAGCACGCTGAACGCCATCTTCAAGGAGCCCGAGTTCCACAAGAAATGGGAAGCGCTGGGAACGCCCGTGGTGGGCGGCACCGCAGCCCAGTTCGGCGAATTGATCAAGAAGGAAACCGTGCGACTGGGCAAGGTGGTCAAGGACTCTGGCGTGACGCTGGACTAATTCGAGCCTTCAGTCCCCTGCGGCCTTCGGGCTGAACGGGAGGGGCACCTCAGTCCTGATTTGATAGCTGCTCACGCATGCTGGTATTGCGCAAACACACTTTTTGACTGCAAATACTGCAGTGCTGGCCGAAACATCCAGCCTGCAGATGCGCTCAGTGCGAGCGGATCATCGTGCCGTAGGCCTTGTCGGTCAGGATTTCCAGCAGCATGGCATGCGGCACCCGGCCGTCGATGATGTGAACGGCGTTCACGCCGCTCCTGGCGGCATCCAGCGCGCCTTCGATCTTCGGCAGCATGCCGCCCGAGATCGTGCCATCGGCAAACAGGGCGTCAATCTCGCGCGCCGTCAGGTCGGTCAGCAACTCGCCGGCCTTGTTCAGCACGCCCGGAATATTGGTCAGGAGCATCAGCTTTTCCGCCTTCAGCACGGTGGCCAGCTTGCCGGCCACCACGTCGGCGTTGATGTTGTAGCTTTCGTTGTTTTCGCCAAAGCCAATCGGGCTGATGACCGGAATGAACTGATCGTCCTGCAGCGCCTTGACCACGCTGGGGTCGATGCTGACGATCTCGCCGACAAAGCCGATGTCATGCTCCTTGCTGGCATCGTCCTTGTCCAGCATGGTGAGTTTTTTGGCCCGGATCATGCCGCCGTCGCGCCCGGTCAGGCCCACCGCCTTGCCGCCAGCCTGGTTGATCAGGCCGACGATGTCCTGCTGCACCTGCCCGGCCAGCACCCATTCAACGACTTCCATGGTTTCGTCGTCGGTCACGCGCATGCCCTGGATGAAATGGCCTTTCTTGCCCAGCCGGTTCAACGCGGTTTCAATCTGCGGGCCGCCGCCGTGCACCACCACCGGGTTCATGCCGACCAGTTTGAGCAGCACCACGTCCTCGGCAAAGTCGGCCTGCAGCGCCGGGTCGGTCATGGCATTGCCGCCGTACTTGATGACCAGCGTCTTGCCGTGAAACTTGCGAATATAGGGCAGCGCCTGGGCCAGGATCTCGGCCTTGTCGCGCGGGCCGATGTGCGACAGGTCGGGATCGGAAGTAGAAGATGCGGGAAGGGAAGGATGGGTCATGTCATCAAGCCTGGAAGTGGTGAACCTGCAAATTGTGCCGCATGGGCATGACATCCGGGAGACGCCATGCCCGTCGGATCGGGGCCCTGCCAAGATGGCGAATTCTGGCGCGCTTGACCACCGGCGTCAGGCGTCATTCGGCAGGGCGGCAGGTTCTTGCGCAGACTCGCCTGTCCCACAGTCCCGATGCGGACGGTAGCCATGCACCAGACGCAGCAGGATGGCGCGCATCACCGGCGCATGGTTGAGCGTGGCGGCCTGGCGCATGTCCACCAGGATGGGCGCGAGTTCGGTCCAGGGAACAAAATCCTCACGTGCCTTCATGATCCGCTGGTGCGCCGTTTTCTCGGGGTTGTCGCCGATCAGCAGTTCCTCGTACAGCTTCTCGCCGGGGCGAAGGCCGGTGATGCTGATTTCAATGTCGCCTTCAGGGTTGTGCTCGTCGCGCAGGCTCAGGCCCGACAGCTGCACCATGCGTTTGGCAAGATCGACAATTCTCAAAGGGCTGCCCATGTCGAGCACGAACACATCGCCCCCGTGGGCCATGGCACCGGCCTGCAGCACCAGCTGGGCGGCCTCGGGAATCGTCATGAAAAAGCGCGTGACCTCCGGATGCGTGACCGTCAGCGGGCCACCGTCACGCAGTTGCTTGCGAAACAGCGGCACCACGCTGCCGCTGCTGCCCAGCACATTGCCAAAGCGGACCATGGCAAACACGGTGCGGTTCGCCACTTCCGGACTGTAGCTGCCGTCGGGCGACACGAAGCGCACCGACGGGCTGGCCGCCAGCGCCTGGAGCACCAGTTCGGCCATGCGCTTGGTGGCGCCCATGACATTGGTCGGACGAACCGCCTTGTCGGTGGAAATCAGCACGAAATGCGCCGTTCCGTTTTCCATGGCGGCTCTGGCGGCGTTCAGGGTGCCAAAGACATTGTTCAGCACACCCTCCGACGGATTGCTCTCGACCAGCGGCACATGCTTGTAGGCCGCAGCGTGGTAAACCGTGGCCGGCCGGTAAAGCTGGAAGATTTCCTTCAGGCGGCCAAAATTTCCAACGCTGGCGAGCAAGGGTGTCACCTCGACCTGCAGCCCATGCTCGGTGCACAGCCCCAGCAGTTCGCGGTGAACGGTGTACAGGGCAAATTCACTGAGTTCGACCAGCACCAGCCGGCGCGGCTTTTCCATCAGGATCTGGCGGCACAACTCGCTGCCAATGCTGCCGCCTGCACCAGTGACCAGCACCACCTGGTCGGCCAGGTTGCGCGCCAGCAGGGTCGAATCGGGCGGCACCGGCGGGCGGCCGAGCAGGTCTTCCACATCGAGTTCCTGGAAATCCTGGATCGTCACCCGCCCCGACGCCATGTCGCCCATGCCGGGCAGCGTCCGGACGTGGACCGGCAGCTCGCGCAGGCTGGCGATAATTTCATTGCGCCGCGCACGGTCCAGCGCCGGCATGGCCAGCAGGATGTCGGTCACGCCCATGCGCTCCACCGCATCGGCCACCTCGACGGGCGCCATGATGTCAACGCCGTTGATGCTTCTACCGACCTTCTTTTTGTCATCGTCGATAAAGCCCAGCAACACAAACTGACGCGCCACCGCCAGGGCCGACGCCGTTTCCACGCCCGCATCGCCCGCCCCGTAGATCAGCATGCGGCCCACCGCGTGGCGTGCCTTGCCCGACCAGCCTGCGAGCCAAAACCGCGCCAGTGCCCGGCTGGTTCCTACCAGCAGCAGCAGCAGCAGGGGCTGGATCAGGCCCAGGGTGCGCGGCACGCCGTTCCATTTGAAAAACAGCAATACGGTGAAGAACAGCACCGTGTACACCGCCACAGCCTTCGCCGTGGTGGCCAGCGCCGCCATGCCGGTGTAGCGAAAAATGGCGCGGTACAGGCCGAAGCGCACAAACACCGGAATGGCCAGCAAGGGGGCCAGCAGGTAAACGTATAACTGCTGCCCTTGCGGCAGGCCGGTCTGGTCGATGCGCAAATAAAAAGCCACCCACACGGACACCAGCATCATCAGCAGGTCGAGTGCAATGACCACGACCCGCTTGGCAGGACGCGGCAACGCCAGCAAAGGCGTTGCCACTAATTTATTCATCAACATTTCATTCTTTTACTTTTATCTAGTCAGCCGTCAACAGCACGTTGCGAACCTGCACCATGCCTGGCCCCAGCCTTGAGCTTCTTCACTTTTGTTACCACCACCGGCCCCATCGCCATCAACGCATGCAGGGTTTCAGTGGGTGATTCCGTCGCGCCGAATCACCTTTACAAAGGTCAGCCACAAAATTCGAATATCCAACCCCAGTGACTGCCGTTGAAGATACTCGACATCGAGCCTGACCTTGTCCGGAATGGGTAACTCGTCGCGTCCGTTGATTTGCGCCCAGCCCGTCAACCCCGGCACCAGTTCATGCACGCCACGCTGTGTTCGCAAGGCCATCAGGTCATGCTGATTGAAAAGCGCGGGCCGCGGCCCGACAAAGCTCATGTCCCCGGCCAGGATGCTCCACAGCTGGGGCAGTTCGTCCAGGCTGCTCTTGCGCAAAAAGCTGCCAATCGGCGTCAGGTAGGCATTGGGGTCGGCCAGGAGATGCGTGGCCACGGCCGGTGTGCCGACCCGCATGCTGCGGAACTTGGGCATCTTGAAAATGCGGTTGAGGCGCCCTACCCGGTCGGACCAGTACAGTGCCGGACCGGGCGAGGTCAGGCGCACCAGCAGGGCCACCAGCAACACCGGCACAGCCAAGGCCACAGCGGCAGCTAACGCCAGCATTAAATCAAACACTCGCTTCACGTACATCCCCTTCGGTTTATTTGAACTGCCTCCATTTCTCATGCGCGCGGTGTCAAGATCGGGATGACTTTTCTGCCGTGACGGCGATAGAGGCGGAAATCGCTGTCGAGCGTCATCACCCGGCAGGGCTCATACAGCTCGGACATGCGAACCAGGCAAGCGTCGGCCAATGAAGCAGGCACGTTGTCGTAGCGTTCAAATAAGGTGCGCACCGCAGTGGCCTGGTCGGCCAATGACACGGCTACGCGCACAACACCGCGCTCGATGAGCGCCAACGCCTTGCCTGGATCGAATCCCGAACGCGCCAGCAGAAAACAGGTTTCGGCAACGACTGCTTCGCAAGTCAGAAAAGGCCCTTCATGTTGCGAAAATTGCGTTTTTGCCCACTCGTGGTGTGCATCATCCCGACAATGCAGGGCCACCCAAGGACCGGTGTCCAGAATCAGATGACTACTCATACGCGGCCGAAATCATCCATGTGCCGGGGGTTTGACGACAAATCCGATGGGCCACCGCTAAAGCATCCGACCAGATCGCCCGCCTGTTCAAGCGCCGACATAGGGGCAATGCCAGCCTTACGCTGATTCACATAAGCCACCAGCGCACGGCGAACCAATTCAGACTTGCTGAGATGCTCCCGCTGACTCGCCAACACAATTTCTTGCTCAAGCTGGGGAGGAATTTTGATGGTCAATGTACTCATTCTCTTGATAATACCTTGTGGCAGAGTGAATTACCAACGGCACCCAGCGCAGGATTTTTGACACGGTCGCCTGGCTTGGCCTTGACACGCTGATTCAAGAGCGCAGGGCGTGGCCCCATAAAGCGCATATCCACCGCCAGGATGCTCCACAACTGGGTTAATTCGCCCTGGCTGCTTTTGCGTAAAAGCTGCCAATGGGCGTCAGCTGCGTTGTTGGACCGGCCAGCAAGTGCATAGCCAGGGCCGGTGTACCGACCCGCATGCTGCGGAACTTGGGCATCTTGAATATCTTGTTGTGGCGCCCTACCCTGCCGAACCACTACAGTGCCGGGCCTGGGGAAGTTACGCGCACCAGCAGAGCTACCAGCAGAACAGGCAGAGCCAGAATCACCGCAGGCGTCAAGGCAAGCAGCAGATCAAACATTCTTTTCATGGGCGAAAGCCTTGCGCAGCTTTTTTCAAGCCCTGGTCCAGCGTCAAGGGAGGATTCCAGCCCAACAGCTGGCGGGTCTTTTGAATATCCACCTGCAAGGAACCACACAGGCGCTGAGCCAAGTCGCGCTTGCCCAGCAATGCCGCCGCTGCTTTCAACACACCGGTCGGCACTGGAAGCAGACGCGCCGGGCAACCCATGGCCTGTCCCATGCGGCGCAGCAGTTCGGTTGTGGAAACGTCTTCGCCATCGGACACCAGAAAGGTCTGGTTGGCTGCGGCGGGATGGGTGATGCAAGTCACGATCAGATCGACCAGGTTATCAAGTGCCACCAAGCTGCGCTGGTTGCGGATGGCGCCCAGCGGCAAGGGTATGCCGAGTTGCAGCCAGCGCATGAGCGAACCAAAATTTCCTGGTGCGCTTGGTCCATATACAAGCGGAGGGCGAATGATTACCACTTCCAACCCAGTTTGCAGAGAAATCTCGCGCAAGCTCAACTCGGCCTCGTATTTGGAGACTGCATAAGGCGAATGCGGCGAAGCCCTGTCTAAGGCGGCATAGGGCTGCTGAAAAGTCTCGGCGCCGTTGACGCCGATAGAGCTAATAAAAACAAAGCGGCGCACACCCGCTGCGGCAGCCTGTCGGGCCAAATTCAGGGTGCCTTGAGTGTTCACACGGCGGAACTCCGCCAATGGATGGGCAGCAGCCTCTTGCACAACATGAACACGAGCCGCAAGATGAACGACAGCATCACACCCCGCAAGAACACCACGCCAATGAGTATTCTCGTCAATGCTTTTGACCACAGCGGTTTCAACAACTGCGGAAACCTTGCGAACTGAGCGGCCTGTACCTCGCACCGCAGCGCCACGCGACACAAGGTCAGCGCACAATGCACGTCCCACAAATCCCCCAGCGCCGGTAACTAGCACAGGATTCATGGGCAGCTCCAAACACAGCCAAACGTCAATCTAATTATTATATTTTCCACGGACATTCCAAGCATATCTCAAGCAAAATAACGTGGCTATCAGATATGAAAAACCTTCCTGATTTTTATATATTCTCCAAAAAAACCGCATTACTTTTAACTTGCTTGAGGAAACAGAGCCGGGTGTAAGTCTGTAACGAGCCAAGCATTCCTGCAACCCATGCACTTTGTGACCTTCTCGCAAGATACTCAGCCAAAGTGCATAGTCTTCATGACCACAGATTGGAAAATACCGTTTTCCCAATATACGTGCGTCGTACATCGCTGTCAGACAGCCAATAGTGTTAATGCTTAGCAAGTCATTATAAGAGCGCAGGCGCGGAGGGGTAAGACTCCCTCTATCCTCATTATTAAAGTCAATCACTCCATAACCAGTACAGGACAATGCGGCACCCACACTAGTCATAAAAAATATTTGCTTCTGTAGTTTTTCGGGCAGCCATTCATCGTCAGCATCCAAAAATGCTATGAAATCACCTTGCGCTTGGTGAAGAGCAACATTGCGGGGAACGGCCGGTCCTCCACTATTCTCAGGCAAAGTTATCAACCTTATCCTGGAATCAGAAACGGCCAATCTAGCGACTAAAGATGCTGTGTCATCGGTAGACTTATCATCCGCCACCACAAGTTCCCAGTTCTGGTAAGACTGGGCCTGCAAAGATTTAACAGATGTGGCGATGGTTCGACTCGCATTGTATGCAGCCATCACAACACTAACTAACGGTTCATTTTTACTCAAAAAAGCTCTCAAAAAATTGGCTTGATGGAAAAGATCGACATTCACACCATGAAAAAAATCCAAGCATTTTTAAATCTAAATTTGATCAACAACCATCTATGTACGCAACAAATCCGACCATTCTCGACTGATGACATCCGCACCGAATCTTTCCAGATCGACAAAGTCATTCCTCTTCATTTCATCAAAATTGTCATAAAATAATTTCATTACTTCCAACAATCCCCTTTCCGACTCCTGCAAACAGGGCGCATACGCTTCAATATTTGATGGCAATTTAACCAAAAAACCACCATCGCAAACTTCATATCGATCAGTTTTATGCCTTGGATTCGAGGTTGGTTTTAATATTTCTCGAGGTCCACAACTACAGTCAGAAAATAGAACCGGGATTTTTCTAGCCAACGCCTCCAGAATAACGAGACCAAAACCTTCCATATTTGAAAAACCGACAAGGGCATCAAATTTACTGTAAATCTCTTCTGGATTCTCCAGATACCCTTCAAAAGTAACCGCCTGGGAGCAGGGGTAGCCGAGCGCATAATCTTTTAACCGTGCAAGCTCCGGGCCATCTCCAAATATCAGTAGCCGCGTTTCTTTTTGATCCAGCCAAAATGAATTGAATACACGGATTAGTAAATCTATATTTTTCCCGGAGTGCAATCTAGAGACACTTCCAAAACAAAAATGGTAGCCACTCTTACCTCGACAAGATGGTATTCTCGGCTCAACTGGAGGCACCATAATATTATAGATAGTCCTGGTATTCGTAAACCCAAACTTCTCTACAGCTTTTAACTCAGATTCTTTTGAGTCAAAAACGATCTGATCATTTTTAATGACTAAAAAAATTAATCTCAATAAAGCTTTTTTAAAAACGGAAACACCGCAGTAGTATCCATATAAATCCGTGTATATAGCATTTATAAAAGTACCTTTTGGCTGAAAAAAGCTACACAACACCCCAACAAAAATAGCCTCAAAATGCATCAATATAATTCTATCAAATCGAGCGACTCGTAGATAGTTAATAGCTCTCTTCAGAGAAAGCACTCTCTTCGACAAAATTCCCGACCGTTCGTAAATAGGGTAGCGCTCTACAACATTTCCATCATTAAGTAAACATTTCTGCAACGCCTCAGATGTCTTTGCAACTCCACCATAAGTAGCAAAATCAGTGATGACTAGTATCTTCATTAGGCCACCAATTTTTTATTTTTTCGACTAACCCAACAAAGCATGAGCACCAAAAAATCAAATGCAAAAAAATCAAAGATGATAGCTCCTTTAAACATAATCGCAAAAAGGTAGATCATTAAGAAAATGTATAGCACTCTAAAGAAAACAGATGAGTTTCCAGCAAAGAAAAATAGACCTATCAAAATAAAGTGAAGGACCACCAACAACAACGTTCCGATACCACCCGCTAAAATCAGCCGTATAAAGCCAACATCAGCCGACCTAAAGTAATCATAACCAAGGTCGCCAAACCAACGAGAGAATCCGAGAACGCCAGCATCCCAGAAAGGCGTTTCCAACATTTGGATACTCTCAGCCAAAGATTCTGAACTAGCTCCGCTAACAAATAAATCAAATAACCACTTAGAAAAAAATTCCGCCCCATCAGTATCCATTAATGCAATTAATGACATAAATAAAATTACAACGAGGGCAAATGCTCCAGCAAAAATAGACAAAAATCGCCAACGAAAGAAAATTAAACAAAAAATGCCCCATAGTAAAATACCAAGAAACGATGATCTAGCAGAAAGAAGCGCAGAAATAATCAACAGAACTGATACAGCCAAGAATATTAAATCAAGTTTTCGTTCAGTAATAAAATAATAAACCGCCAGAAAGAATAAGCCAATGCATTGTGTAAATCCAGTGGAATATGAAGCAAACCCACTTGCCCCTATCATCCTAAAGCGATACATACTCTCCAAAGCACTCTCGCCACCTCCAAAAATCTGAAAACTAACATCTGACAGAATACTTTGATAGGCAAGCTGAAACTGAGGAGATACGAACATCAAAATCATCAGAATTGCATTCAAGACTAATACAAAAATAACAGCAACAAGCAAAACTTGGCTATTCATTCTAGAAAATGCTTCAAAAAATCCGAATGAACTCAAACCAACCGTTGCCATAATAAATAGCGCGCCCACAAGAAAGTAATCAGCATCCGGTGAGTTGATCACGAATGAAATAATCGCAACGATAACTGCCAAATAAATAGGCATCACAACAAACAATAAATCTCCATTATTATTTTTATAGTTAATCTGATTCAATGACCCCAGAAAAATGATAAAGAAAATAGCAGGATAAAAAGTACCAAAACTCAAAAGTTCAAATTTAATATTAAAAAAATAGCCCCCCAAAAGCAGCGTCAGAAAGCAAAAACTCAAAATACCTCTTAACTTTATAGCCATTAAAGTACAAACCTGGACAGGACACTAGGCATTAGAATTTTAATTAGTACTGGTAACGCACGCGGCGAGTATCTTAAAGTATTCAGGTAAGCAAAAAAATAACGAAGCGATTTTCTTTTATCTTGAAAAGCGAATGCCGCACTCATCGCTAATTCGTACTCAGCAACAGCCTGTTTATAATTTTCATCATCAGCAAATTGAGCTAGTATTTTCATGCCCTGTTCATGCATCATCTCGGCATCGCCAGACATATTACTTTGATGCTGTCGATATAAAGCAACAGAAAACCCCAATGAATCTAGTCGGGCTTCATTATGTTTTGAAAGCTTTAGCCAAATATTCCAATCTTCAATTTTTATTGAAGGATCATACCCAATTGCCTGTAGTTCTGACCGTCGAACAAGTGCGGTAGGTGCAGGCAAAAAATGCCTACTCAAAAATATATCTCTAAAATCAAATGAGCCAGCTTTTTCCACTTTACGTATAAAACCGCCATCAGCATCAACCAAAGTAATACCGCTAAAAACTGCAACTACTTTCGGATTTTCTTCTAAATACTCAACTTGTTTTTCAGTTTTAAAGGGCAACCATTGATCATCAGATGCAATCGCTGCAAAGTACTCACCTTGGCACCAATCGAGTGCTTGATTAAGCGTATTACAAAGCCCCCTATTTTCTCTAGAAAAAAATTCAAATCGCACGAAACGTTCTTCGCAAGCACCTCGCAATCCTTCTATCACCGCGACCGAAGCATCCTTTGAACCATCGTCAATAATTATTAACTCAATATTCTTATACCTCTGATCGATTATACTCTGAATACACTCTTTGACATAACCTTCGTGGTTATAGCAAGGAACAACTACAGAAACTAGAGGATTTTTCTTTTTTATTTCACTCATATCAATTTATAATTAAAACTGTAGTTTGCAAAAGTAAATTTTTCCAGCCCAAAGGACGGGTAATTGGGCTAATCAGACTCGTACGCTTAGCGGATCATCTTCAGTACACAGGGCCCTTCGGACACTGTCAGGCAGATTGCCGCAAGCAGAAGAGAATTCACCCATTATGATTGGAATAATCATTTATGTGACTCCAAAATCAATCTCTTAGAGTAGGTTGATAAAGGCTATCAATATTCCGCCAAATGAGAATGGCCACTACAACCCAATAGACTGCATAATTCACTGCATGGGCAACAACTACGCCCGTGAGACCGAACAAGTTAGTCAATCCTAAAGCCAATGCGAAAAAACTAGTTGCGAAGACGATTTCTAAAACCATGAACAGCTTGAACATTGCCTTGCCAAGCATGATATATGCAAGTATCCAACTACCAATCTTTAAGGTATCGCCAAGCATTTGCCAAGCAAAAAGGTCCCGCATTGCTGAAAAATCAGCCGAGAAAAGTAACTTGATTATGACATCGCGAAGAAAATAGATAATCAATCCACTCACCGCTGCAGCGGGCAGAATTATCTTATAACCGTGTATAACTTCATTTTTTATCTCAATTGCTGACTTCAACTCCGACAACTTAGGCAAGTAGTACACGCTGAGAGTAGTTGTAATCAACATGAGATAGGCCGCACTCAGACGCCACATAGCTTCCCAGTATCCTGCTGCCTCCCACCCTAAAGTTTCGCCTAAGTGATTGCGAATTAATATATGGCTGGCGGGTACGCAAATAGCCGAAGTCAGTGCCATTGCCGTGTATTTTCCAAGATTTAAAGCAATCTGCTTATCTATACCTCCAAACAGATATCCGACCTTAAACCACGGCGCCTTGTAACATAGCACTATGGTAATGAAGAAAGTGATCGATTGATATAATGCTAGCGCTACCAAGGCACCATACAATCCTAACTTTATTGCCATGATGGTGGTAATCAATAAGGCGAAAATACTACCTGCTATATTAGCGATTACATAGCGTGTAATTTCCTTTTTACCGTTAAGAATTGCTAGCAATAGTGCATTGAAAGTAAAAAGTACCAATGTTGCTGCGAACCAGAGGAATACACCGCCATAGTGAGCGTCCTTGAGGAACCATGTGGCCAATTGCTGGTTAAACACGGCAATAACCGCACCGGTGATCAGCGAACCTGTCAGCGCGATGGTTCCGGCGGTTCGCCAAACTCTGTGTTGTTTAGCTTCGTCATCGTAGTATTCCGCGGTGTACTTGGTAACTCCGGTATTGATGGCTCCACTGGCGAAAGTGGTGATCATCTGCACAGCATTCTGGAACTGCCCAAGCGCCGCATATCCTGCCGGGCCAACATAAATGGCAAGAATCTTGTTGATTCCCAATAGAGTCAGCATTTTGATGGCAACCGCAATGCCATTGAGCAGACTGGTCCGGACTAGGCTCATGGACGACAGATTGCCTTAGCAGCAGACTGCACAATCCTAACGACACCACTCAACTCTGACTCGCCCATCGCCGGCCCCATCGGCAAGCTAAGTACTTGGTCGGCCATGCGCTCGGCTAACGGAAATGCCCCTTCCCGGCAGCCAAATGAGGCATAGGCCTGTTGCAGGTGCGGTGGAATGGGATAGTGAATCAGCGAACCCACGCCTGCATCAGTCAACGCCTGCTGAAGCGCATCGCGCTGCGGATGTTGCACCACATACAGGTGCCACACCGGTTCAGCCCAATCAGGTACGTACGGCAGTGTCAGTCCACAGTTCGCCAGCCTCTGCTGATACCTCTTGGAGATTGACCTGCGCCGCGCATTCCATTCATCCAATTTCGCCAACTTGACACGCAGGATGGCGGCCTGCAGAGGATCGAGTCGACTGTTGTAGCCTTGTACCTCGTTGACATACTTCACGCGCGAGCCGTAGTTGCGCAGCACGCGCATGCGGTCGGCAATTTGCGGGTCATTGGTGGTCACCGCGCCGCCGTCGCCCATAGCACCCAAGTTCTTGCCAGGATAAAAGCTCCAGGCGACAGCGTCACCATGCGCGCCCACACGCTGGCCCTTATAGCGCGCACCATGCGCCTGCGCCCCGTCTTCAAGCACGCGCAGGCCGTGCTTACGCGCAATGGCCAAAATTGGGTCCATATCGGCCGGTTGGCCATAAAGATGCACGGGCAGAAGGACTTTGGTACGCGGGGTAATGGCCGCTTCAATCAGTGCCGGGTCGATATTGAAGGTGCGTGCATCGGGCTCGACCGGTACCAGCGTGGCGCCGCATTGGCTGACGGCCAGCCAAGTGGCGATGTAGGTGTTGCTGGGCACAATAACTTCGTCGCCCGGCCCCACATCCATGGCGCGCAAGGCCAAATGCAACGCGTCCAGGCCGTTGGCTACGCCCACGGCGTGGGCAGCGCCGCAGTAAGCAGCGTACTCGGCCTCGAACTGATCCACCTCGGGACCACCAATAAACCAGCCGGAACTGACAACACGGGCAATGGCTTCGTCCAACTCCTGCTTAAGTTCAAGGTAAGGAGCTTTCAAATCGAGAAACGAAATCATACGGTAATCCCTGCAAGCTGGCGAAATTCGGAATAATCGCGGATGTAATCCGCGCTGTCGTAGTAGTGAGATGCAAACACCAGCAGCACGGCGTCTGATGAATACTTGTATTGGATGCCCCATACCAAAGGTGGCAGGTGGATACCAATATCAGGTCGGTCCAATAGAAACTCTTGGCGATTAGTTCCATCATCGGCCACAACGGCGCAACTGCCTCGAACACAAATCAGAAATTGGTGACATTCACGATGCGCATGTTCGCCACGCGTTTCCATACTTGGCACGTCAAATACTATAAAGTAGCGTTTAGCAGAGAACGGAACGCTTCGGTCAAACTCACCAACGGTCAGGTTTCCACGGATGTCAGGTACGCGCGCCATGCGGTAAAGACTAACCCCCGCTACCCCAGTTGAGGTAGCGCCTGTTTCAGACTTTGAAAGCATACCGCCAAGAATTCCCCGTCGCGCAGCATCCACATAGCCCACAATCTTGGCTGGGTTGCCCGCCACGATCGCGTTAGGCGGTACAGATCGCGTAACCACTGCACCCGCTGCCACCATAGCTTTACTGCCAATAACTAAGCCCGGCAGAATTACGGCACCCGCGCCAATGGACGCGCCGTTTTCAATGGTGGTAATAAGGAATTTGCCTGGCCTTTGCTGGCTGCGCGGAAATTTGTCATTGGTGAACGAAGCATTGGGACCAATGAACACATCACTCCCGATGCGTAAGCCATCCCAAAGTTGCACGCCACTTTTAAGGGTAACGCGGTCACCGACCACTACATCGTTCTCGATCAGGCAATGCGAACAAATGTTGCAGTCTTGACCAATTTTGGAACCGGACAAAACGACGACGAATTGCCAAATCCGAGTGCCTGAACCGATGGTGGTGGACTGAACGTCTGCTAGTGGGTGGATAAAGGTTTTATTCATGAGGAATTTAAGTAATTATTTTAGTGTTACTGGAAAAAATTCACTATAGTTTTGACTAGCTACTTATCCCTGATTCGCATAAAATATATTGTATTTTCATCAATCTTTTATTTTATTTATCACGATATGACTGATGTAACCGAGGGTGCCCGCGCACTCCATTCAAAACGTTTCGGCATTGCTTAGTACAAGTCCTTGCCGATCTTTCATTGAGAGTTTGGGCTTCGTCATCAAAGGCCATTGAATATCAATGACGGGATCGTTCCACGCAATGCAGCGTTCGTGTTCAGGCACGTAATAGTCAGTGGTTTTATATAAAAACTCTGCCGAGTCGCTGGTCACCATAAAACCATGTGCAAAACCTGCAGGTATCCAGCGCTGCTTCTTATTGTATTCGGTTAATTCAATACCTACCCAATTGCCAAACGTGAGCGAACTTTTACGGATATCCACTGCCACATCAAACACTGAGCCGCGTACCACGCGCACCAGCTTGCCCTGCAACTGCTGAATTTGATAATGCAATCCGCGCACAACACCTTTGACACTGCAGCTGTGGTTGTCTTGCACGAAGTTCACATTCAAACCGGTAAGTTTATTAAAGATTTGCTGGTTAAAGCTTTCGTAGAAGAAACCTCTCGCATCACAAAACACTTGGGGTTCGATTGTGAGGACATCGGGAATTGCGGAGGGCGTTACCTTCATGGCTATACATCCTCGGCCAACAAGCGTTGCAAATATTGACCATACCCATTCTTACCCATTGGTTGAGCCAACTCTTCAAGCTGTTCGGACGTGATAAGACCATTGCGCCAAGAGATTTCTTCAGGACAGGCGATTTTCAGGCCCTGCCTGCGCTCCAGCGTGGCGATGAACTGACCGGCTTCGAGCAAGCTGTCATGGGTGCCTGTGTCAAGCCAAGCGTAACCGCGCAGCATTTTCCGCACATTAAGCTGACCCCTATCAAGATAGGCTTGGTTAACGGCAGTAATTTCAAACTCGCCGCGTGGACTTGGTTTGACGGCCTTGGCAATGTCAATGACCTGATTGTCATAAAAGTAGAGGCCAGTAACCGCATAGTTGCTTTTAGGTTGGACGGGCTTTTCTTCAATGCTGCTGACTCTGCCGGCTTTGTCAAAAGCCACGACACCGTAGCGCTCTGGGTCAAGCACATGGTAGGCAAATACCGTGGCGCCGCTATCTTGGCTATCAGCGCTTGTGAGCAAGTGCACCAAGTTATGGCCGTAAAACAGGTTGTCGCCCAGCACCAGGGCGCTGGGTTGGTTGCCGATGAACTGCTCCCCGATGAGGAAAGCCTGCGCAAGGCCGTCAGGGCTGGGCTGCACGGCATACTGCAGATTCATACCCCACTGGCTGCCGTCGCCCAGCAGCTGCGCAAAGCGCGGCGTGTCCTGCGGGGTACTGATAATCAGCACGTCGCGGATGCCGGCCAGCATCAGGGTGCTGAGCGGGTAATAGATCATCGGCTTGTCATACACCGGGAGCAGTTGCTTGCTGATGGCCAGCGTGGCCGGGTGCAACCGGGTGCCGGAGCCGCCGGCGAGGATGATGCCTTTGCGTTGGGTCATGGGATGTAGTTTTCTTGTGGTGTCTTAAAGGATTTCGGCCAGCATGCGGTCCACACCCTGCTGCCAGGCGGGCAGTGTCAGGCCGAAAACTGTTTGCAGCCGGTTGCAGTCGAGGCGCGAGTTAAGCGGCCGCTGCGCTGGCGTCGGAAAAGCGCTGGTGGGCACAGCGGCAACTTCGTTTGCTACTATTTTCATAGCTGTTTGTGTATGCTGTGCCTGCTCAATCGCATGTTTCGCATAGCGATTCCAGGTTGTTTCACCTTGGGCCGCCAAATGGTAGAGCCCGGCGTCTTGCGGGCGGTTCAGCACCTGGCGGATGGTGTGGGCCGTGACGTCGGCAATCAGCTCGGCACCGGTAGGCGCGCCGAACTGGTCGTCGATCACGGTCAAGCGCTCGCGCTCCTGCGCCAGCCGCAGCATGGTCTTGGCAAAGTTGCCCCCGCGTGCCGCATACACCCAGCTGGTGCGAAACATCAGGTGGCGCCGGCAGTGTTCGGCCACCCGTTGCTCGCCTTCGCGCTTGGTCCGGCCATACACGCCCAGCGGCGCAGGCATGTCGGTTTCTACCCAGGGCCGGCTGCCGCTGCCATCGAACACGTAGTCGGTCGAGTAATGCACCAGCCAGGCGCCCAGCTTGCCGGCCTCCTGCGCCAGCACGCCGGGCGCCAGCGCGTTGAGGGTGCGGGCCAGTTCGGGCTCGCTTTCGGCCCTGTCCACGGCAGTGTGGGCGGCGGCATTGACGATGACATCGGGGCGCAGAGCGCGTACCGTGTCGGCGAGTCCGGGCAGGTTGCCCAGGTCGCCGCACAGGTCCTGGCTGTGCCGGTCCAGCGCAATGAGGTCACCCAGCGGCGCCAGGCTGCGCTGGAGTTCCCAGCCGAGCTGGCCGTTCTTGCCGAAAAGCAGGATTTTCATGCGCTGGCGTACTGGGTCTGCACCCAGTCGCGGTAGGCGCCGCTTTGCACATGGGCCACCCACTCGGGATGGTCCAGGTACCACTGCACCGTCTTGCGAATGCCGGACTCGAAGGTTTCAAGCGGCCGCCAGGCCAGTTCGCGCTCGATCTTGCTGGCATCGATGGCGTAGCGCCGGTCATGGCCAGGGCGGTCCTTGACGGTCGTGATCTGGGTGTTGTAGCTTGTGCCGTCAGCTTTGGGGCGCAACTCGTCAAGCAGCGCGCAGACGGTGTTGACAATCTCGATGTTCGGTTTTTCGTTCCAGCCGCCGACGTTGTACACCTCCCCCGGCCGCCCGGATTCGAGCACGCGGCGAATGGCGCTGCAATGGTCCTTCACATACAGCCAGTCACGCACCTGCATGCCGTCGCCGTACACCGGCAGGGGCTTGCCGGCCAGGGCGTTGACGATCATCAGCGGAATGAGCTTTTCCGGAAAGTGATAAGGGCCGTAGTTGTTCGAGCAGTTGGTGGTCAGCACCGGCAGGCCGTAGGTGTGATGACAGGCACGCACCAGATGGTCGCTGGCGGCCTTGCTGGCCGAGTACGGGCTGTTGGGTTCGTAGCGATGGGTTTCGGCAAAGGCCGGGTCGGCGGCGCCGAGTGAGCCATAGACCTCGTCGGTGGAGACGTGCAGGAATCGGAAAGCCGTCCTGGCCCCCGCTTCAAGCTCATTCCAGTAAGCCCGCACGGCTTCGAGCAGGCGAAAGGTGCCCACGATGTTGGTCTGGATGAAGTCTTCGGGACTCAGAATCGAACGGTCAACATGGCTTTCGGCGGCAAAGTTCAGCACTGCGCGGGGGCGGTGTTCGGCCAGCAGGCGGCTAACCAGCGCGCTGTCGCCAATGTCGCCCTGCACGAAGATGTGCCGCGCATCGCCCTGAAGGCTCGCCAGCGTTTCAAGATTGCCGGCGTAAGTCAGCTTGTCCAGGTTGATCACCGGCTCGTCGTTGCAGGCCAGCCAGTCAAGAACAAAGTTTGCGCCAATAAATCCGGCTCCGCCGGTGATGAGAATGGTCATGAAATCATTAAATATCTATTGCCCCATTTAAACCGGGGCAATTCAGGAATGGATGAGCATTAATCCTGCAATCGGTTTATTGCTCGGTACTGAAGGGTTATTACAGTCGAAGGGATTTGCGAATGCGCAATACCTTCGCAGCAGTTTTCTCGCTTGGCGCAGTATTGAGGAAACCTTGCCGTATAAAAATAAACAACAACAAGGCCACCCCTGCCGCGACCGCAGCACCTATGGCAATTAAACCTTTCTTTGGTTGATTGGGTTTTTGCGCCAAGGTAGGCGCCTGAACCAGTTGCGCATCGGTCAGGCCTTCCAGTTGCGCTTCCAGAGTGCTGACCTGGCCTTGTGCTGCGCCTGTGGCACTTAATAACTCGGCATAACCCCGTGCCATCTCCACTCCGCCGGCACTGCCGGGACTATTCCCACTGACATAGGATTCGAGGCGTTTGAGCACGCCAACCGACGCACCGCGGGCATTTTCAAGCCGTGTTCGCGCTTCTTCAAGTTGCACGCCAAGTCGTGCCCGGGCGCTGCCCTTGGGACGGCTTTCCAGATAGGTTTGCTGGAGTAGCGCATTGGCAATTGCTTGCGCCTGCAAGGCAGAACCATCAGAAACGGTTAATGTGAGCAGTTTGTCAACCCGCCCTACATTCGTTTTAATGTGATCACGCAATTTGGTACGCGCCTCTTCGACGGTTTCGTCTTTTGCCAGACCGAGTGAGGCAATGACCGGGTCCAGTACAGCGGTGGTGCCCATCAGGCCCGCAGTGCCTTGGTCAGCCTGCAGCACCGCCACGCTTTGAAAGGTTTGTGGAAGCAAAAAACCGACGATCAGGGCGCAGATGCCAACAACCAGCGGGCCAATGATCAGCAACTTGATGTTTTCAGCCAAAGTGACCAGCAGGTCCAATAGACCCACTTCATGTTCATCACTGATCGCCTGCTTCAGAGCATCTTCCATTTTTGCCTATGTTTGAAATTGGGAACGTCATTCTAGTTGGAACAACTTTTCGCCGGCCTTGAAGCCCTGAATCCTGCAATATTTAAGCAACAAAACATGGACTCGCTTACATTTCATTGCTTGCTTTTCAGGACAAATAATCTGTTTACGTTCTCATGGCGCGCTGTTGAATTCAAAAATCTTGTCAACGCAGGCGTGTCAAGTTCCATAAGCCCATACCCGGCTTACAGCAAACTCATCCATCAAAACTTTACAAAGAACAATATTGCATACGAATATTGTTATGAAATTCCAAATAATTCAGGGTATACAGCCTAAGCACATCTTGACCTGGAGATACACCCCGCAAACAAGAGAAATGAAGACTTTTTGAAACCGGTCAGAAATGCCAGTCTCGATAAAACTTTAAACATTCGGGCTTGGCATTAATATTTATCCAAATAATCGATTAACATCAAGCACTTTAAAAGGAAGACATTTTCATGCAGAAATCAAACGAGCTACAACAACAAATCAATGAGTTCGAAGCCAAGCTGAACGACTTGCGAAAGCAACAGGAACTGGAGCGCAAAGGCGAACGTACGCAAGCCATCGCCGCAGCCAAAGAGTTAATCAAGAATTATGACCTGACAGCCTCTGACCTGGGGCTTGCCGGCAGGGGACCAAACAAACGGATCGCGGGAGACAGGCGGAACGTGGTCGCCCCGAAATACCAGGATCCCGAAAGCGGAAAAACATGGACCGGTCGAGGCAAGTCGCCGGCTTGGTTAAGCGCTCAACTGTCAGCCGGCCGGGACAAACAGGATTTTTTGATCCAAAGTTAATAAGTCCGGTTCTCCGAAATACTGATTTCGACAGTATTCAAAAATGAATCCCGCGCATCATCTGCTGCATCGCCAGCGCTTCGGGTGACGGCCTGACTTTTTCATCTTTGCTTCCCTTCTCGCCTTTCTCGCCCTTGGCGGCCGATGAATCGGCAAACCGGCGAAAAATGGTGTTCATCGCGATCTGGGCAATGCACGGCATCAGCGCATGCAGCACCTGCCCGGCAATGCCCAGGCGGGTGGCGATGCGCACCGGCTTGAAGATGCAGGCCTGCGCCACCGCTCGGCCGCTTCCTCGGGGGCCACTACGGGCACGTTGTTGTAAATGTTGGTCGGCGAACTCGTTCGATGCGCAGCGCATCCAGGCGTCCGCGACGGCAGCAGCTTGCGGATGCGCTGGATCAGCTTGAAGAAACAACCCGGCCCGTCGACCTTGTCCATTTCGCTGGCCACGCTGCGGACGACCCTAGCTGCGCTAACTACCGTCCACGGCAGCTTGCATTCGCTGCGGACGATTTTTTCGCTCTCGTGCCGGGTCCTGAAATACGGGTGCGCGTGGTTTGCCGCGTCTTCGACGCAGGTCCTCGCGAAACACGCCTTCGTACAGTCCGGTCGCCGCAATCGAGCGGACGTGGTGGAAATGCCCGGCATCATTCGCCCTGGCAAACTCGACCGTGTTGCGGGTGCCGTCGATGTTGACGGCGACCTGGCTTTGCTCGTCGGCCTCCAGGTCATCAACTGCCGCGAGGTGGTGAAAATGGCTGAGCTGGCCTTTCAGCGTCCTGATTTCTTCGGCTTTCACGCCGAGCTTTTTGCCGGTCAGGTCGCCATGCACCGCCATCGCCCGGCCAGCGCCCGCGCCCCGGAAGTCGCGCCGTCCGGCCACCTTGCCCGCACTGTCAGGCCGGATCAGGAAATAGACCCTGGTGCCCTTGCGCTGCAGCAGTTTCTTGACCAGCCGCTTGCCGATGAAACCGGTGGCGCCCGTGACGAAATAGTTCGTGGGATTCTCCGCATTGACGTGGCCGACAAAAGTTTCATTCTGTTCAGCTTTGCAGCTTTGCAGCTTTGTTACGTGCGCACAAACCGGCGAACCCTGCCCAATCCAGCGCAATTCCATGCCCTGCCTAACGCTCTAGAAGCCTGACCCTAAACACCGGCACGCCGCAGGCTTACATTCTTCAGGGCGTGCGGCAATGGGCCGCAATCCCTTTTTCCATCCAACCCTTCAGGAGCCCTCCATGGTCAAGAAACAGCAAAAAACGAGTGCCGATCAAAAAGCCGCCCCCCCACTTTCCCAGTCTGTCAAGGACTCTGCCCAGCAGATCTGGCTGGCCGGCCTGGGGGCTTTTTCCAAGGCGCAGGAGGGAGGCAGCAAGGTGTTCGACACCCTGGTCAAGGAAGGCCTGGCGATCCAGCGCAAGACCCAGGCGACTGCCGAAGAAAAGATCAGCGAGGCCACCATCCGCATGAGCGACATGGCCAGCGACCTCCAGTCCAAGGCAGGCAACCGCTGGGACAAGCTGGAAAACATTTTCGAGGAGCGCGTGGCGAAAGCCCTGGGCAAACTCGGCGTGCCATTGGCGCGGGATGTGAGCGCACTGGCAGAACGCATTGATCTGCTCGACCAGCAGGTCCGCAAACTGAGTGGCGGCAGCACGGCTGCAGGCGCGCCCGCAAAACCAGCCGCCAAGCCACGCGCCCGGGCCGCCGCAAAAGACGCGGCCAAAGCCGCAGCGCCTGCCGCCAAAAAAACCGCGCGACCGGCCGCCAGACGCGCAGCCGCAAAACCGGCAGCCACGCCCGCCCAGGGCAGAGCAAACGCCGCGCCAGGCAAAGCCGAATAATCTGCAGCAGACACACGCCTGCGGTGGCTGGGACACGCCCTTGACGCTTGAGCCGGGACAACACCTGAAGACAGGTGCAGAACCCTCAAAAAGGGACGTGACGTCCCTTTTTTTGCCTGCACCACCCGAAATATCCGTCACTCGAATGCCCTGCATGAGGTTTCCCTGATTTTTTGCCACGGGCTGCTGGAGTAGAGTCAGCGAACAAAAGAAAGAGGGACAAATATGGCGAAAAAAGCGCCGCGTCGCACCGCTGAGCGCATCCTGGAGGTCACGCTCGAACTGTTCAACCGGTTCGGCGAGCCCAATGTATCGACCACCCTGATTTCCGCCGAACTCGGCATCAGCCCGGGCAACCTTTACTACCACTACCCGGCCAAGGACGAACTGATCAATTCGCTGTTTGACCGCTACGAGCAGGCGCTCAATGACCTGCTCAATGCCAGCGACGGCGTGCGCAACGTCGAGGACGCCTGGTTTTTCATGCACACGCTGTTTGAGCTGATCTGGCAGCACCGCTTCCTGTACCGCGACCTGAACGACCTGTTGAGCAAGAACCGGCGGCTGGAGACGCATTTCCAAGGGGTGCTCAAGAACAAGGCGCGCGCTGTCAGGACCATGCTCGGGGGCATGGACCGCGCTGGCGCCATGGGGATGGACTCGCGCGAAGTTGACGCAACGGCCACCAGCATGGTGGTGCTGCTGACTTACTGGCTGAGCTTTGAATATGTGTGCAATCCGCGCCATGCCCTGGAGCCCGAGAATGCCCAGGCGGCCCTGATGCGCGGTGCGCACCATGTGCTGAGCCTGTTGACACCCTATCTGGAGCCCGCCGAGAAAAGCCACTTGCAAAGCCTGGCGGGCGCCTACAGCAGCCCGGCAAGCCTGCCGGCCTGAAGCGTGCCGGCACGGGCCGCCAGATTGCATAAAAATGCGTCAAGGAGACAAGCACATGGCCCAATGGAATCCTTTCCCCCACCCCGGCGCCTATGCCTTTGACACGGCCAGCCTGACGCAAAACTGGGTCCGGCTGCACCAGGGTGACTGCGAACCGCTGCCCTCGGATGCAGCGGTGCTCAAGGCCTGGGTGCTGTTTCACAACGGTGAATTCCAGAAAGCGGCCGAGGCCGGACTGAAAGCCGGCGGCGATGGCATGACGGTGGCCAACAAGGCCACCTGCATCTATGCCAATTACCTTGAAAACAAGGAAAAAACCAGGCTCGACCTGTTCCTGGAGACAGCGCAAAGGGCCGAGGTGCAACAGTCGGCAGAGCCGAAAAACCCGAATGCGTGGTACTGGCAGGCTTATGCCCTGGGGCGCTACAGCCAGGGCATCAGCGTGGCAAAGGCGCTGGCGCAGGGACTGGGCAGCAAGGTAAAGTCCGCGCTGGAGCAGACCCTGCAACTCGCGCCCCAGCATGGCGATGCGCACATTGCGCTGGCCAACTTTCATGCCGAGGTGATCGACAAGGTCGGTTCGCTGATCGGCAGCATGACCTACGGCGCCCGCAAGGACACGGGCCTGGCCCTGTTCAAGGAAGCGCTGAAGCTCAATCCCGGCTCGGCCATTGCCATGACCGAATATGCCAACGGCATGGTCATGCTCGAAGGTGACAAGCAGATGAAAGAGGCCACACGGCTTTACGAGCAGGCCGCAGCCTGCCAAGCGCTCGATGCGATGGAGCGGCTGTACGTGGACATGGCCCGGGTGGAACTGCAGGACTGAAACGCCAGTCGGTCTGGCCCCGGCAAGCGTGAGCAGCGCCAACAGGAAACTCTATTTTTAATAGCAGTCAACGCCCACCCTGCTTGCGCTAAAGGCCTTTTTGATTGCTATTTTTTGCCCACGACCGCAAGCCATGGTCTGAACGGCAACCTTATTCCGTTTTCAGTTCAATTCGAGGTTAGGCGCGAAGCCGCAGACAGTGCTCAGGCACGGCAAGGCAAAGCAACGACATATCGGATTGAAATGAAAATGGAATTAACGCGGGCATCGCACCTGGCCGCAGTAGCGCTCGCAGAACGGGCAACCGGTCATGGGCAGCCAGGCCGGTATGTTGTAGAACTGCCGGAAGGCCTCGCCCAGCACGCCCTGGCGATAGGCCGGGTAGTTGAATCCGCTGCCCTCGACCACGTAGAACGGCACGCCGTCCTGGATGAAACTCAGCACGGCGACGCTGTCAAAGTAGGGCTTGAATGCTTGCGGGTCGGGCTTGTCGGGTGTGAGGATTCGCACGGACCTGCCCTGGTAGAGGGAAAAATCCACCAGCATGTCGTCCTGCCGCGCATGAAAGCGCCCCACGCCGAACACCGGCATGTACTGGCGGCGCTCGAAACCATAGATCGACGCGGCGGTGTAGGAGTCGGCCATCAGCACCGCGCCCGGGTGCTCGGCCTGCCGGAGGATGTCGGCGGTCTTGACGCTGCGAACGATTTGCGGGTAGATCTTGGCATGGCGCCAGGTGTCCAGCGTGGTCAGGTACAGGCCGGCGACCACCACGACATGCAGGCCGGCAAACAGCGCCAAACCCTTGGCGCAGGTCTTGAGGCGGTCGGCCGGCAGGGCAAACGCCAGCCAGGCAAAACCGAAGGGGTAAAACGACAACACCCAGTGGAGGCCAATGACTTTTTTGGCCGACAACAACATGAAAAACAGCAAGGGCACGACCACCAGGCAGGCCAGCAGGCGGTGCGACCGGGCGCTGGCCCTGAGTGCCTGGCGGTGCTTCACGGCCAGCCAGACCGCCACCGGCGTGGCGAGGTAAGCCATCATGCCGACATACAGCAGCGGCTTGCGCCATTCGAACGCCGCATCCTGGTTGCGGTTGTAAACGTTGAACATGATGTTCGACCAGCCGTGCGACGCGTTGTAAGCAATGTTGATCGCCGGGCCGGGCAAGGCGCAGGCCACCAGCAGGCCCAGGCCCGCCAGCCGCTCGCGGCGGTACCCCAAAAAATACAGCAGGTAGGTCAGGCCCAGCACCACCGAGAAATATTTCGACAGGAAGGCGCAGCCCAAAAATATGCCCGACAGGGCATACAGCCCGTAGGCGGTGCGGTCCAGCCGGGTGCGCTGCTCGGCCCGCATCAAGGCGGCCACCGACAGCATCGACCAGAAGATCAGCGGCGTGTCGGTGGTGATGATGGCGTAGAGCCAGTTCAGCGGCGCCAGCCAGAACAGCAGCACCGCCCAGGCCGCCCGCACCCGGTCCAGCGGCGCCAGCGCCCACCACAGCGCCGCGCCCAGCGCCAGCGGCAGCAACACCGCCGGCAGGCGAATCGACCCCGTGCTGTCGCCCAGGGTGGCGCGCATGAGTGCAATCAGCCAGCCGACCATCGGCGGATGGTCAGAGTAGCCCCAGTCGGGGTAAACGCCCCACCAGTAGAAAAACGCCTCGTCACCGGAAATCGGAAAGGTGGCCGCGATCCAGAAGCGCAGCAGCAGCGACGCCAGCCCGGCCACCAGCAGCCAGCGGATCAGCGTGGCGGAAACCGCCTGTGGAGAAGAAGCAATGACCGGGGTGTGGAACATGGGCAAGGGTTGGACAAACAGCGGGAAGGCTCAGGCTGGCGACAGGCGCACAGCAGGCCAGGGGCGGGCTGGCGATGGTGTGCCGCAGCGCAGGCAATGCGGGAAAAAATGAAACGGAAGGCAGCTAGCGAAAACTGATGTCCCGGGCGATGGCCGCACTATAGAGCAAGGCCAGCAGGCCCGTGGCCACGGCCAGCCACAGCGTCAGCAGCCGGACCATCACGGTCATGCCCAGCGCGCTGCCTGCCGCTGCGCCGTAGGCCACCAGCAGGCCGGTCAGCACCGCCTCGGTGCCACCCAGGCCCGCCGGCAGCGCCGACAAGGCGCCGCCGACCATGGCCACGGCGTAAAAACCGGTCGCCGTCGCCAGCCCCAGCGACAGGCCCATGTCGCTGCAGACCAGCCACACCGCCACGCCCTGCGCGGACCAGGCGGCCAGCGTCAGGCTGAACCAGGCCAGCGGCCGCACGCGCAGGCAGGTCCAGGCGTCCTGCAGCCAGCCAGGCAGCCGCAGCCCGCCCTGCCGCAGCCTGAACAGCACCACAGCCGCCAGCATCGCCGCGACCGCACCGCCCAGCAGCAGCCACGCCACCCAGACGGGCATCCGCTGGATAACGCCCTGCTCCCAGGCCCAGGCGGCGGCAGGCAGGCACAGCAGCAGCAGGCACAGCAGGTCGGCCAGGCGTTCGGCGCCAAACAGCGCCAGGCTTTGCCGCACGCTCAGGGGTTCGCGCGCCAGCACCAGGCCCCGGACGGCTTCGCCGACATTGCCGGGCGTGGGCGTGAACGCATAGCCTGCCAGGTACAGCCGCAGCCCCTGCAGCAAGCCGAAGTGGCGTGCGTAATGCGCCATCCAGAAGCGCCAGCGCAGGCCGCGCAAGCCATAGCTGAGCAGGCACAGGCTGGCGGCCTGAAGGCCGTTCAGCGACCACAGGCGGGCCAGGGACGTGCGCGGGCTGTCGCCCCAGACCAGCAGCGCCGCCGCATACACCGTGGCCACCAGCCCCAGCACCAGCAGCAGTTGTTTGACCGGCAGCCTGGGGCGAGGGCGCGAGGGCGAAGCGCCTGAAGCGCCTGGCGCCGGGCGCGGCCTGTCCGCCGTCAAAACCGGTGGCTCAGGAAAATGAACAGCCACAGCGCGCCGGCGCCCAGCAGCCAGCCGTCGCGCAGCAGGTCGCGCGCCACGTCCTCGCCCTGGCCGCGGTGCACCTGGTAGGTGTAGCGCAGCAGTGCAAAAACCACCACCGGCACGGTGTAGAGCAGTCGCTGGCCGTGCTGGAGTTGCGCGTCAAGGCTGGTGGCAAACAGGCTGTAGGTGGTCAGCGTCGCCGTCATGGTGGTGGCGATGAAGGTGTCAATCAGCGCTGGGGGGTAGCCCGCCATCACCGCCCGCTGGCTGGATTCTTCCTGGAAGCTTTCGGCCTTGCGCTTGCAAAAGCCCAGGTACAGCGTGATGAAAATCCCGGTCAGCAGCAGCCAGCGCGAAGGCGGAATCCCGACCGCGACTGTTCCGGCCAGCAGCCTGAGCATGAAGCCGGTTGCAATGATGGCCACATCGACCACCGGCACCTGCTTGAGGCGCCATGAATACGCCATGTTCAGCGCCACATACAACGCCAGCAACTGCAGCAGCGTGGGGTTGCCGGCCGCCAGCGCAACGCCTGCGGCCAGCAGTGCGGCCGCCAGCAGCAGCGCAGGAACAGCCGTCACCGCGCCGCTGGCCAGCGGCCGCTTGCGCTTGACCGGATGCAGGGCGTCGCTGGCGCGGTCATGCCAGTCGTTCAGGATATACACCAGGCTGGAAGCGCAACAAAAGGCTGCAAAGGCCCGCAACACCGAAAGGTCCAGTGCCAGGACCTCCCAGCTCTGGCTGAACACCAGTCCGGCAAACACGAAAACGTTCTTGGCCCACTGGTGCGGCCGCATCAGGCGAACGAGTGCAATCAGGCTTGAAAAAGAAAAAGGCATCAATAGAAAAGCAAAAGGATGCAGCCCGGATCGGCTTTCAAGCATAACTGACTCGCTGGCGGGCCAGCGGGCAATAAAAAGCCTCAACGGGTCACGCTTTGCGTGCGCTAACGCCGGGCGGCATTGACCGGCCGCTCAGGTTCGTACGCGTCCGTCGCCGGTGAGCATCGAAAGCTCGACAAAGCTCGACGCCACATGGTCGCTGGCGCCGAACGACACCGCAAACCCGCCAAACGACTGGCTGCCGATGCCCTCCAGGCCAGTGATCAGCGATTCGCGGCTCAGCTTGCTGCCGGCCCGCCGCAGGCCCTCGGTGAACAGCTTGGCGGCCAGGTAGCCTTCCATGCTGGAAAAGTTGGCCTGGACTTCCTTGCTGCCCGCGGCCTTCACCGCGTCGGCGAATTCGCGCGCAATCGGACGCGCCGGGTTGTACGGCGACGGCACGACCTGCGACACCACCACACCCGCGCCGTCCTTGCCGAGTTCGTCGGCCAGCGCCTGCGTGCCGACAAACGACACGTTGTAGAAGGTGCCGCCGTAGCCGGCCTTGCGGGCCGCGCGGATAAAGGCTGCGCAGGCCTTGTAGGCGCCGATCTGCACCACCGCATCGGGCCCGGCGGCGACCAGCGTCTTGACGGCCTGTGCCACCTCGACCGAATTGCGCTCCACCGTGGCTTCGGCCACCGGCTTGAGGCTCAGGCGCCCCAGCGCCAGGTGGACACCATCCAGGCCGGCCTTGCCGTAGGCATCGTTCTGGTAGAACACGGCAATTTTCTTCAGCCCCAAGGTGGTCAGCTGTTTCACGATCAGCGCGGTTTCATCGTTGTACGACGCCCGCACATGAAAGGCATAGCGGCTGAACGGTTCGCGCAGCGCCATGGCGCCGGTGAACGGCGCGATGAAAGGGATCTTTTCCTTGAGCGCCATCGGCAGCGCCACCAGGCTGGTCGGCGTTCCGATGTAGCCAAACAGCGCGAACACGTCGTCAGCGATGAATTTTTTGGTGTTTTCGGCGCAACGGGCGGGTTCGTAGCCGTCGTCCAGCTTGCGCAGCTCGATCTGCTGCCGGCCAATGCCGCCCTGGGCATTGACCTGGTCGAAATACACCTTGGCGCCCTGGTGGAACTGGATGCCCAGCTGCGCGGCGGGTCCGGTGAAAGCCGCCGATTGCCCGAGGATGATCTTGCCATCGGACTGGGCGCGAGCGGTGTTGACACCTGCCACCAACACTGCGCCGGTGCCCAGGGAAAATTTTCTGCGAGTAAGCATCACGGGATATTTTCCAGCTTGTACCAAACAAGTAACAACTGTAGCAAAATCGGCTCTCGGTTGTTGCTTATCTGAAGGTATTTCTAACAGGTACCCGGCGTCGGTTCAGGGCTGACTGCGCATCGCCAAAGCAATTGGTTATAAAGTTCGGGCATGAGCCTTTCGACCCCCATGGCCGCGCTGCCTGCAGCAGCGGCCCAGAGCCTTTCACCCATCGTGTTGAAAATACGCGGCGCCTGCCCGCACGACTGCCCCGACACCTGTTCACTGCTGACCACCGTGGAAAACGGCGTGGCCACGCGGGTGCAAGGCAACCCCGACCATCCGCAGACCGACGGCGTACTGTGCAACAAGGTCTCGCGCTACACCGAACGAACTTACCATGCCGAGCGCCTGCTCAGCCCGCTGCGGCGCACTGGCCCCAAGGGCAGCGGCCGCTTCGAGCCGGTCAGCTGGGACACCGCCCTGGACGAGATTGCCGAACGCCTGACAGCGATTGCCGCGCGGGACCCGCAAGCCATCGTTCCCTACAGTTACTGCGGCACCATGGGCCAGGTGCAGGGCGAAGCCATGGCTGGGCGGTTTTTCAACCGGCTGGGCGCGTCGCTGCTCGACCGCACCATCTGCGCGTCCGCTGGCGCCGAAGGCTTGACGCAGACGCTGGGCGGCAAGGTCGGGATGCGGGTGGAATTCTTTGCCGAGTCCAGACTGATCATCATCTGGGGCAGCAATTCGATTGGCAGCAACCTGCATTTCTGGCGCCATGTGCAGCGCGCCAAGCGAAACGGCGCCAAGCTCATCTGCATCGACCCGCGCTTGAGCGAAACGGCTGAAAAATGCCATGAACACATCGCCCTGCTGCCAGGAACCGATGCCGCGCTGGCGCTGGCGCTGATGCACGAGCTGATCGCCCATGACTGGCTCGACCACGACTACATCGCCCGCCACACGCTGGGCTGGCCGGCGCTGCGCGAGCGTGCGCTGCCGTGGAGCCCCGAGCGCGCCGCCGGCGTATGCGGCGTGCCGGCCGAACAGATCCGCTCGCTGGCGCGCGACTACGGCCAGTGTTTTCTGGAAAAACAGCCGGCGGCCATCCGCCTGAACTACGGCATGCAGCGGGTGCGTGGCGGCGGCAATGCAACCCGCGCCGTGGCCTGCCTGCCGGCGCTGGTTGGCGCCTGGCGGCACCGGGCCGGGGGCCTGCTGATGAGCTCGTCCAGCCTGTTCCCGCTGGACCGGGCGGCGCTGCAACGACCCGACCTGCTGGCCGGGCGCACGCCGCGCACCGTCAACATGAGCACCATCGGCGACGATCTGCTGCTGGGCGGCTCGCCCGCCTTCGGCCCGAAGATCGAGGCGCTGATCGTCTACAACAGCAACCCGGTGGCCGTGGCGCCCGACTCAGGCCAGGTGGTTCGGGGATTCGCACGGGACGACCTGTTCACCGTTGTGCTGGAGCAGTTCCAGACCGATACCGCCGATTACGCCGATTTCATCTTGCCGGCCACCACGCAGCTGGAGCACTGGGACATCCACACCACCTACGGCCACACCGACGTGCTGCTGAACCGCCCGGCGATTGCGCCGCTGGGCGACAGCCGGCCGAACACGCAGGTGTTTCGCGAACTGGCCGCGCGCATGGGCTTTGCCGACGCCTGCTTTCTGGACGACGACGAAACGCTGTGCCGCGCGGCATTTGGCGACCGGGTGGATTTCCAGACGCTGCTGGACCAGGGCTTTGCGACCTTGCCATTGCCCGAGGCACCGTTTGCCGACGGCGGCTTTCCCACGCCGTCGGGAAAATGCGAGTTCTTCAGCGAACGGCTGGCCGCGCAGGGCCTGGACGGCCTGCCCGACCATGTGCCCAACCATGAGGCTGCCGGCTCATCGGCCGACTTTCCGCTGGCCATGATTTCGCCGCCGGCGCGCAACTTCATGAACTCGACCTTTGTCAATGTCAAGACCCTGCGCGCCATGGAGGGCGAGCCGGTGCTGGAAATGCATCCGCACGACGCCGCCGCGCGCGGCATTGCCAATGGCAGCACGGTGCGGGTGTTCAATGCGCGCGGCGACTACCGCGTCAAGGCCGAGGTCTCACTGCGCGCCCGGCCCGGCGTGGTCAACGGCCTGGGCATCTGGTGGCGCAAGCTGGGCCTGAGCGGTACCAACGTCAACCAGCTGACCAGCCAGCGCCTGACGGACCTGGGGCGCGGGCCGGTGTTTTACGACTGCCTGGTGCAGGTGCAGGCGGATTGAAAGGGAATCCGGACATGGCCTGGACCCGACGCAAAAAGTTGCTGGCTGCGGCACTGGCTGCGGCGAGCCTGGCGGGCTGCGCGGACCTGGGCTACTACTGGCAGTCGGTCAACGGCCACCTGACGATGCTCAATGCGGCCCGCCCGGTGAACGACTGGCTGGGCGATGCGCAGACGCCCGCGCTGCTGAAAAACCGGCTGGCGCTGGCGCAGCGCATCCGCCGCTTTGCCGTGACCGAACTCGGGCTGCCCGACAACCCGAGCTACCAGCGCTATGCCGACCTGCACCGCAGCGCCGTCGTCTGGAACGTGGTGGCGGCGCCCGAGTTGTCGCTGACGCTCAAGACCTGGTGTTTTCCGGTGGCCGGCTGCGTCGGCTACCGGGGGTATTTCAGCGAGGCCGAGGCCCGGGCCGAGGCGGAACGGCTGGCCGCTGAAGGGCTGGAAACCAGCGTCTATGGCGTGCCGGCCTATTCCACGCTGGGCTGGATGAACTGGGCCGGCGGCGACCCGCTGCTGAGCACCTTCATCGGCTACCCGGACGGCGAACTGGCGCGTCTGGTGTTCCACGAGCTGGCGCACCAGGTGGCCTACGCGCCGGGCGACACCGGGTTCAACGAATCGTTCGCCACGGCCGTCGAGCGGCTGGGCGTGCAGCGCTGGCTGGACGCGCCTGCCGGCGGGGGCAGCGACGAGGCTCGCCAGGCTTACCAGCGCTTTGACGGGCGGCGCCGGCAGTTCCGGGCACTGGCAGCGGCCACGCGCCGGGAGTTGAACGCCATTTACAAGCCAAAAAAGGGTTTTGCGCAGGATCTGCGGGCACAACTAGCTCTTAAAACAATAGCAATGCAGCATTTCAGGGAAGACTATGCACAGCTTCGCGCCACATGGGACGGTTATGCCGGCTACGACCTGTGGGTGGCGCGCGCCAACAATGCGTCCTTCGGCGCCCAGGCGGCGTATGACGAAAGCGTGCCGGCTTTCGAAGCCTTGTTTGAACGCGAAGGACGCGACTGGCAACGGTTCTACGGCGCCGTCAGGCGGCTGGCGGCGCTGCCCCGGGCCGAGCGCGATGCACGCCTGAAAGGCGATTTCCTGCCCGCATGGACCGAAATGGCCGAACCCGGTGATCTGCTGTTCAGGCCGTGAGCGCCGGCCGGGGAAGCGTGAAGTAAAACGTCGCCCCGAGCCCGGGCGTGGCGTCTGCCCACAGCCGGCCACCGTGGTGACCGATGACGCGGCTGACAGTGGCCAGGCCGATGCCGGAGCCGGGAAACTCCGATGGCGTATGCAGTCGCTCGAAGGGAAGGAACAGCTTTTCGGCGTGCGCCATGTCAAACCCGGCGCCGTTGTCACGCACAAAAAACACCGGCTGTCCGGCAGCGTCAAGCTGCTGGCCGACGCTGATCCGGGCCTCGGCCTGCCGGACGCTGAATTTCCAGGCGTTGCCCAGCAGGTTTTCCATGACCACCCGGAGCAGCGCTTCGTCCGCGTGGGCCAGCAGGCCGGCTTCGACCTGCGTGCTGACCACGCGCGCCGGCTGGCGCACCCGCCAGTCGTCCAGAATGCGGCGCGCCATGGCGGACAGATCGACCTGCTGGTAGCACAGGCGGGTGCGCGTCACCCGCGCCAGCGACAGCAGGTCCTCGATCAGGCTGCCCATTTGCGCCACGCCATGCTGGATACGGGCCAGGTAATGCCTGACCTTTTCGTTACCGTCTCCGGTCAGCTGCCTGGCCAGCAGGGCGCCAAAGCCGTTGATGGTGCTCAGCGGGGCGCGCAGGTCATGCGACACCGAATAGGAAAAGGCTTCAAGCTCCTCGTTGGAGCGGCGCAGGGCCGCCTCGATCAGCTTGAACTCGGTCACATCGGCATCGATGCCGACCCAGAAGGCTACCCGGCCCTGCGCGTCAAGCACCGGGGAAGCCCGGTAAGCCATGGTGTGAACGCTGCCATCCTGGCACAGCCAGCGCCGAATGCCGGAAAAAGGCAGATTGCCTGCACTGGCCAGCGTCCAGTTCTGCTTCACCCCGGCAATGTCTTCGGGATGCAGGGCGGCAAGCCACTGCCATCCCGTCCAGTTTTGCAGCGTGCGGCCCATCAGATCGAACCAGGCCTGGTTCAGGTAGGTGACATCGCCGCTCGGTTCGGCGGTCCAGATGATCTGCGGCGCCTGCCCGGCCAAGGCGCGGAACAGGGCCTCCTGATGCGCCAGCGCGGCTGTGCGTTCGGCGACCTTCTTCTCCAGCCCGGTGTTGAGCTGGCTGACCTCCTGCAGCAGGCCGGCATTTTCTACGGCGATGCATGACAGTTGTGCCATTTCTGTCGCCACGTACTCATCTTGCTGGGTGAAATCGCCCGCGTACTTGCCAGACAGCTGAAGCACGCCGATAAGCCGGCCATCGCGGCCTGTCAGGGGCACGGCCAGCCAGCCGCGCATCATGCGGTTCCTGCCGGCAGGGCTGCCGACCCGGCACCAGTCGGGATGCGCCTGCACTTCGGCCTGTGTCAGGCGCACCAGGCGGGTGTGGTTGGCGCCACGGGTGTAGATGCCGCTGCCGTGGGCCAGCGGCAGCTGGCTGCGGTCGGGCAGGTAGTCGCCGGACAGCGACAGCGCATGCACTGCCTGTGCCCAGTTGCCGTCCACGGCCAGGCTGACCGCAGCCTGGTGCGCGCCGATCACGCCACGCGCCTGATCCGCCAGTTCCTGCACCATGCCGTCGATCGTCAGGTGCACGGTGATCGCCTGGGCGGCGTCGGCGGCACGCTGCAGGGTGAACAGATGCTCGCGCACTTCGTCTTCGGCCTTGACCCGGGCCGTGGTGTCCAGTGCCACCAGGAAACACGCCGGCTGGCCATCGAACTGGATCGGCCGTGCCACCACATCGACGAAAAACAGCGACCCGTCCTTGCGTCGATGCGGGTACGGCCCTTGCCGCTTCTGCGCAGCGCCGGCTGAATCCTGGGGCCGGCACACCGGTTCGGTGCCGCTGTGAATATCGGACAGCGTCATCGTCATGCATTCGGCTTCGGAATAGCCATAGTCCTCGATGGCCGCCTGGTTGACCTTCAGAAGCTGGCCATCGGCCTGGTCGAACACCCACATCGGCAGCGGCGCCGAGGAAAACAGCGTGGCATAGCGCCTTTCACTGTCTACCAGCGCCTGCTCGGCCCGCTTGCGCTCGGTCACGTCGCGCTGCACCGAAACAAAGTGCGTGAACCCGCCCTTGGCATCGGCGATGGGAACGATGTCGATCTCGACCCAGAAAGCCTCACCGCTTTTGGTGTAATTGATCAGCTCGGCCCGAACCGGCTGCCAGGTCCTGAGGGCCGTGCCGATGCGGTCAAGTTCGGTGCGTTGCGTCAGCGGGCCCTGCAGCAGGCGCGGCGTTTTCCCGATCACCTCTTCGCGGCTGTAACCGGTTTGACGCTCGAACGCGGCATTGACAAAAACGATGCGCGGCCCTGGCTCGTCCACCTGATCGGCTTCGGTGATGACCACCACGTCATTCAAGTGGGCGATGCTGGCTTCAAGCAGCCGCAATTGCGCCTGCGAGGCGTGCAACTCGGTGATGTCCCGCACCATCGCGGTGTACAGCGTGCCTTCGGGCGTATCGACTTGCGAGATCGAAACCTCGATCGGAAACTCGTCCCCATTGGCCTTTAAACCATACATGACCGTTCCCAGGCGTCCCCTGCGGCGGGACGTCGTGCCGGTGGTCCCGAACTGAGCGAGCAGCCCGACATTGCGGCGGAAGCGACCTGGCATCAGCCGATCAAACGGCTGCTGCAGAACCTCCTGCCGGGGCCAGCCGAACATCTTCTCGGCCGACTGGTTGAACAAGATGATTTTTTGCTGCGCATTGACTGTGATGATGGCGTCCATGGCCGACTCCAGCACCCCCGCCAGCAGCGAGGCCGTGATGGACGGCCCCATCGGCTCGCCTTCAAGCGTCATGGCAAGGTCCTGGCTGGGGAAATCTGTCACTGGCCGGACTACCGCGACCCATGAAACGGGAGCACGCCTGATGCCGCGATGCCATTGACCATGCCAAGGCGGCCAATGCCCGGACAGCGTCAGCGCTGATGGAAATAGCTGCTTTTTTCAGCATCGCCTTGCGCATCAGGTCAAAAAAATTCATGGTCATTTCGTGTATTGAATCAAATATGTTTTTAAACATCAAATTAACAATTTTTTGTTTTAATTTCAATTTTTTAACGAATTTTAGGGGTAAACGCAGCCTGTGAGTTAAAGGCAAGGCGGGCTGCTTCGTACTTCTGCGCCGCTTGCCCGCCCAGCGCCGGGGCCAAACCGCGCAGTGCATGCGGACAGCCGCCTCAAAGAGGCAACCCCCCGGCCCAGTCGAGCAGAAGTTTTTTGAAGGCAGCCACTGCGGGCACGGTATTTTCACTGCGCCACAAGACGTAAACATCGCCATTCAGCGCAGGGGCGGATGCCTTGCCGGCACGCGGCGCATCGCGGCTTGCTGCCGGAAAAACCAGTTTGCTGGTGCACACAGAATCGGCCCGCAGCATGGCCAGGGAAGCCGGAACCAGCGCAACGCCCAGCCCGGCGGCCACCAGGTTGAGCACTGCGGGAATTTCCACCACCTGCTGCACGATGCGCGGCGCAAAGCCGGTCTGCACGCAGGCGTCAAACAGGCGTATGGCAAACGGCGAGGAATCGAGCCGCAGAAATACGAAGTCTTCGTCATGCAGCTGCGCCAGGCTGATCTGGCCACGGCCAGCCAGCCGATGCCCTGGCGGGAAGGCCGCTACCACGGGGTCGCGCCATAGCAGCGCAGCGCTGACCTGCGCGTCACTGAGCGGGTTGCGCGAAATGCTGAGGTCCAGGCGCCCATCGCACAGCGCCTGCACATGTGCGGACGGTTTCATCTCATGCAGCACCAGCTCCACCTCGGGCCGCTGGCGGCGAAACTGCTGGATGAACTGGGGAAACGGCCCGAGAAAGTGGGAGCCGGCCAGGCCGACCTGCACCCGGCCCTGCAGGCCACTGGCCACGCGCGCCACATGGCTGCGCGCCTCGTCAAGCCGCGCCAGCACGGCCTGCGCATGCGGCAAAAAAGCTTGTCCCGCAGCGCTCAGGGCCACGCTGCGGCTGGTACGGTCGAACAATCTGGCGCCCAGTTCGGCTTCCAGACTGGCGATCTGAAAACTCAGGGGCGGCTGCGACACATGCAGCCGGCGTGCTGCGCGGGTGAAGCTCAACTCTTCAGCAAGCACCGAGAAGTACCGGATCTGGCGCAATTCCATGGTGTGATTGATCTTGTTTCAGTATGGATTTATCTGAATAATGTATTTGCAAGTATGGATTAAACAGCAAAGAATCAGCGCCTACCGTTATCAGGAGACACCCCATGCAATCCCATGAACCACCGGCAGCCAAGCCTTACCGGATCGGCCTGATCGTGCCGAGTTCGAACACCACCATGGAAACCGAAATCCCGGCCATGCTGCGCGCGCGCGAGCAGGTACTGCCTGAGCGGTTCACGTTTCATTCCAGCCGCATGCGCATGAAATCAGTCACCAAGGAAGAACTGGCAGCCATGGACCGTGACTCCGACCGCTGCGCGCTGGAGTTGTCGGACGCGCGCATGGACGCCATGGGCTATGCCTGCCTGGTGGCCATCATGAGCATGGGCAAGGGCTACCACCGCGAGTCCCAGCGCCGTCTGCACGATGTCACCGTGGCCAACGGCGCACCGACACCCGTCATCACGAGCGCCGGCGCGCTGGTCGAAGGCTTGCAGGCCATGGGCGCCAAACGCGTGGCCATCATCGCGCCCTACATGAAACCCCTGACACGGCTGGTGATTGACTACATCGAAAACGAAGGCATCGAAGTGCTCGACAGCATCTCGCTCGAAATCCACGACAACCTGGCCGTGGGCGCCCGCGATCCCAAGGCCCCGGCGGAACTCTGGAAACAGCTCAACATCCAGGGGGCCGACGCCATCGTCGCCTCGGCCTGCGTACAGATGCCCTCGCTGGCTTCGGTGCCCCTGATCGAGGCAGCCAGCGGCCTGCCGGTGGTTTCCAGCGCGGTCTGCACCACTTACGCCCTGCTCAAGAGCCTGGGGCTTGAACGACGCGTTCCCGGCGCCGGCGCACTGCTTTCGGGCCGCTACTGATCAACCTAAATAAAAATGGAGACTTGCCGCATGAACACGATCACCCACACCCACACCCACACCCCGCCCTTGGGTCTTGCGCCCCTTCGCCAGCTGCTGGCAGGCGCTGCAGCGGCCCTGCTCGCCAGCGCGGCGCTGGCGCAGGGCTATCCCGTCAGGCCGATCACGCTGGTGGTGCCCAACCCGCCCGGCGGTTTTGTCGACGCGTCGGCCCGCATCCTGTCGGATTCGCTGGCCAAGGTGACCAGCCAGGCGGTGGTGGTGGACAACCGGGGCGGCGGCAGCGGCAACGTGGCCTACCAGTACGTGGCCCGCGCCAACCCCGACGGCTACACGCTGCTCAACTCCTACTCGGCCTACCATGTGGGCAATCCCAACCTCACGCCCAAGCTGCCCTGGGCGCAAAAGGACTTTGTGCCGGTGGCGCTGATCACGGTGGCCACCAACGTGATCACCGTCCATCCTTCGGTGCCGGCCAAAAACCTCGGCGAATTCATCAGCTACCTCAAGGCCAACCCCGGCAAGCTCAGCTATGCCAGCCAGGGCAACGGTTCGCTCTCGCACATCGGCACGGAAATGTTCAAGCTGCAGACCCAGACCAGCATGGTGCACATTCCGTACCGGGGCTCCGGCCCGGCGCTGCAGGACGTGCTGTCGGGCCAGGTGCAGGTCTTCATCACCACGCCCCCTTCAGTGATGGGTCAGGTGCAGGTCGGCAAGCTGAGGGGTCTGGCCGTGGCCGGAAAGGCCCGCCACCCGGGCATGCCTGCCGTGCCCACCACCGCCGAAGCCGGTCTCAAGGGTTTCGAGCTGGAAGCCTGGGTCGGCATTTTTGCCCCGGCGGCCACGCCTGCCGATGTCGTGGCCAGGCTCAGTGAACAAATCAAGGCAGCGCTTGAACTGCCAGAAACCAAAACCCGGGCCGACGGCGCTGGCGTGGAGCTTCGCTACCTGCCGCCGGCAGCGCTGGCCTCCCTGGTGAAAAAAGAGACCGAATTCTGGGCCCGGACCATAACAAGCGCAAACATCCAGGCGGAGTGACTTTATTGGGGTGCACCCGGGGTGCTTCGCAGCCCTGTTCCACAAAGTCGGTTTTATGATGCGGCCAAGCGGTCCGCCCGATTGCCCTGATGACAGGCGGCACCCCATCCTGACCCCTGGAGAACCCCATGGCTGACATTCACATCGATCGCGCGCACACCCTGGGCCTGCAGGAAGCACGCCAGATCGCCGTCCAATGGTCCGAGCAGGCCGAAGCGGAATTCGGCATGGAATGCACCTACGAGGAAGGCACGAGCAGCGACCTTGTCAGCTTCAGCCGGACCGGTGTTCATGGCACGCTGAGCGTGACGAAAGACGGTTTCGAACTGGCAGCAAAGCTCGGCTTCTTGCTCGGCGCCTTCAAGGAAAAAATAGAGACCGAGATTGTCAGGAACCTCGATGCGCTGATTGCCACAAAGGCCGCTGCGCCCAAGGCGACAGCCAAAAAACCGGCACCCCGCAAGAAAGCCATTTGAACGCCCGGGCCCGGCAGCATGCGCTACAACCTTGCCCGGTTTGACCTGGTGTCTATCCGCCTGGCGGTGGACTGCGCCCAGACCGGCAGCCTGACGGCAGCGGCGCGCGGCGCGCACCTGGCGCTGGGCGCGGCCAGCCGGCGCATTCGCGAACTCGAAGCTGCGCTGGGCGACGCGCTGTTTGACCGCCATGCACGCGGCCTGCAGCCGACGGCCGCCGGGCGCGTCTTCGTCAAGCACGGCTTGAGGCTGCTGCAGACCCTGGACCAGCTGGGCGCTGAACTCGCCGACCTGCGCCGGGGCACCGCACGCCACCTCCACCTCTGCGCCAGCAGCGCGGCCATCAGCCAGTTTTTGCCGCCCCTGCTGGCGCGTTACGGCCAGTTGCATCCGCAGGTGCATGTCGATGTGGAAGAGCAGGTGTCCGACGCCGTGGCCGCCGCGCTGCGTGAACAGCGCACGGATGTCGCCGTGTTTGTCGAGGGACCGGACACCCGTGGCCTGGACACGCGGCTGTTTCGCCACGACGAGCTGGTGCTGGTGCTGCCCGCCGGGCACCGGCTGGCAGCCCGGAAAACGCCGCTGGCCTTTGCCGATGCGCTCGACGAGGAATGGATCAGCCTGACCGCCGGTGCGGCGATGCTGCAGCAGCAGCAGCAGTCGGCGCTGGCCGCGCACCGGCCGTTCAGGCTGCGCATGCAAGTGCGCAGTTTTGATGCCGTGTGCCACATGGTCGCCTCCGGCCTGGGCATTGCCATCCTGCCCAAAGCGGCCTGCCTGCCGATGGTCAAGGCCATGAACATCAGCTGGCGCCCGCTGGCCGATCCGTGGGCGCAACGCCGCCTGCTGGTGGCCTGCGCGCAGGGCCAGCTTGACGCGGGCATCTTGTCGCTGGTGGACTTCCTGGCCGAGCCTTCGCAAAATGCGAACGTCCACACGCCAAAGCAGGAATAGACGGCGCGCGCCTGCAGCGGCACACTCGCCGCCATGCCTACCCAAGACTACTCAACCTACTCAACCCCCTCACCCGTCCCGGGTCCGCTGGCCGGCCTGAAAGTGCTGGAACTCGGCCAGCTGATTGCCGGCCCGTTCGCCGCCAAGACGCTGGCCGACTTTGGCGCCGACATCATCAAGGTCGAGACGCCTGGCACCGGCGATCCGCTGCGCAAGTGGCGGCTGCTGAAAGACGGCACCTCGGTGTGGTGGCAGGTGCAGTCGCGCAACAAGCGCTCGGTGGCGCTGGACCTGCGGCAAGCCCAGGCGCAGGACATCGTGCGCCGGCTGGCCACGGAATCGGACGTGCTGATCGAGAACTTCCGCCCCGGCGCGATGGAAGGCTGGGGCCTCGGCCCCGACGCGCTGCTAAAACTCAACCCGCGCCTGATCATGCTGCGCATCAGCGGCTACGGCCAGACCGGCCCCTACCGCGACAAGCCCGGATTCGGCGTGGTGGCCGAGGCCATGGGCGGCCTGCGCCACCTGACCGCCGAGCCGGGCCGCGTGCCGGTGCGCGTCGGCGTGAGCATTGGCGACACGCTGGCCGCGCTGCATGGCGTGATCGGCATCTTGCTGGCGCTGCAGGAGCGCCAGCGCTCGGGCCAGGGCCAGGTGATCGACGTGGCGCTGTACGAGGCGGTGTTCAACTGCATGGAAAGCCTGCTGCCCGAGTACAGCGCGTTCGGCGCGGTGCGCGGCGCAGCCGGCAGCGCCCTGCCCGGCATCGCGCCCAGCAATGCCTACCGCTGCAAGGATGAGGGCGCCCCGGCCGCCAGCGCCGGGCCGCCCCAAGCCAGGCCAGCCCCCTCGGGGGGCAGCGAACCACGCGAAGCGGGGAGCGTGGGGGTCGAGGGACTCAGTGCCGGGCCGCCCCAAGCCAGGCCAGCCCCCTCGGGGGGCAGCGAACCACGCGAAGCGGGGAGCGTGGGGGCCTATGTCTTGATTGCCGGCAATGGCGACAGCATTTTCAAGCGGCTGATGAACACCATCGGCCGTCCTGAACTGGGCGCCGACCCGGCACTGGCCGACAACGCCGGCCGCGTCGCCCAGGTGGAAAAAATCGACGCCGCCATCGGCCAGTGGGCCGCCGATCGCACGGTGGACGAGGTGCTGGCGGCGCTGGACGCCGTCGCCGTGCCGGCCGGCCGCATCTACACCGTCGCCGACATCGCCGCCGACCCCCATTACCAGGCGCGCGGCATGCTGGACAAAGTGCGCCTGGATGACGGCAGCCTGCTGGCCGTGCCAGGCATCGTGCCCAAGCTGTCGCGCACGCCGGGGAGCCACCGTCGCAACGCCCCCGGCATTGGCCAGGACACCGACGCCGTGCTGCGCGAGATGGGCCTGTCGCCCGAACAGATCAAAACCCTCAAGGACCAGGGCATCGTTGCAGGAGCAAGCCAATGAACCCGATGCGCCCCGTGACCCCGGTGAAACGCATTTATTTCAATGAGGTCGCCACGCGCGACGGCTTCCAGAACGAGCCCTGCTTCATCGCCACCGACGACAAGGTCGCGCTGGTCGATGCGCTCGGCGAGTGCGGCTACGCCAAGATCGAGGTGACATCGTTCACCTCGCCCAAGGCCATCCCGATGCTGCGCGATGCCGAGGAAGTGATGGGCCGCATCCACCGCGCCCCTGGCGTCGAGTACAGCGTGCTGGTGCCCAACCTGCGCGGCGCCGAGCGTGCGCTCGAATCGCGCGCCGACGAGCTGAACCTGGTGATGTCGGTGTCCGAGACGCACAACCTGGCGAACCTGCGCATGCCGCGCGACAAAAGCCTTGCCGCGCTGTCGGAGGTGATTCGCCATGTCGATGGCGCCACGCCCATCAATGTCTCGCTGTCCTGCGGCTTTGGCTGCCCGATGGAAGGCGATGTGCCGCAGGGCGAGTTGCTGCGCTGGGCCGAGCGCTTTGCCGGCCTGGGCGTGCGCGGCTTGACGATTTGCGACACCACCGGCATGGCGCATCCGGCACAGGTCAGCCGCATGGCCGAGGCCCTGCAACAGCATTTTTCCGGCCTGCAGCTGACCCTGCACTTTCACAACACGCGCGGCATGGGCCTGGCCAATGTGCTGGCCGCCGTGCAAAGCGGCATCACGCGTCTGGACGGCTCGCTGGGCGGCCTGGGCGGCTGCCCGTATGCGCCCGGCGCCAGCGGCAACGTGACCAGCGAGGACGCGATCCACATGCTGGACGCGATGGGCTACGACACCGGCATCAACCTGCCCCAACTGCTGGCCGTGGCGCGCCTGATGCCGCAGATCGTCGGCCACGACGTGCCCGGCCAGGTCGCCAAGGCCGGCCGCATCACCGACCTGCATCCGGCGCCGGACTTCGTGGCGGCGCTGCGCGGGCAGCCCGCCTGAACGTGCCGCCCGGGCCTTGGCCAGACAATTGACCAATAACAAAACCACCCAGAGACCACCATGACCCCTATTTCCCGCAGAACCCTCATCACCACCATGGCCACCCTCGGCGCGGCCGCCTGGCTGAATCCGGTGCGCGCGCAGCTCGCCGGCAAGACACTGACGCTGGTCGTTCCCGCGGCGGCTGGCGGCACCACCGACATTGCCGCGCGCATGCTGGCCGAACCGCTGGGCCGCATCCTGCAGACGCCGGTGGTGGTGGACAACCGGAGCGGCGGCAATGGCAACATCGCCGGCCAGCTGGTGGCGCGCGGGCCGGCCGACGGCACCAGCCTGCTGGTGCAGTATTCGGGCTACCAGTGCATCACGCCGCTGATCCAGCCGGTGGCCGGCTTCGATCCGGCCACCAGCCTGAAGCCGCTCGGCCACCTGATCGACGCGCCGCAGCTGCTGGTGGTGCGCGCCGATTTTCCGGCCGATACGTTTGCCGAATTCATCAAATACGTCAAGGCCAACCCCGGCAAGGTCAACTACGCGTCCAGCGGCAGCGGTTCGCTGCAGCATGTCACGACCGAGCTGCTGAAGGACCTGACCAAGACCTTCATCACCCATATTCCCTACCGGGGCACCGGCCCGGCGTTGAACGACCTGCTGGCCGGCACGGTGGACTTCACCATCACCACGCCACCGCCGCTGCTGCCGCACCTCCGCGCCGGCAAGCTGAAGGCGCTGATGGTGACCGGCCGCACGCGCCTGGCCGCCCAGCCCAAGGTGCCAACCGCCCTTGAGGCCGGCGTGCCGCTGGTTGCCACTTCATGGTTCGCGGTGTATGGCCCGAACAGCCTGCCCGCCGACTTGCAGGGCCGGCTGTCGCTGGCCATCCGGCAGGTGGTGGAATCGGAAAATTTCAGCAAGCGTGCCGAAGACCAGGGCGCCAAGGCCGTCGCCATGGACGGAGCGGAGCTGGCCGCGCTCGGCGCCAGCGAACGCAACATGTGGAACCGCGTGACAAAGCTCGCCAACATCAAGGCGGACTGAAACAGCCCGGCGCACGAAAAACCATCAAATCAATAGCTGGATGCGCCCGCCCCACTTGCGCAAAAGGCCTTTTTGATGGTTTATTTATGCCACAAGCCGGTTTAACCGAGTTCCTTGATCTGGTCGATATACTGCTGCATTGCCGCGTCCTGCGGCGTGCCCTTGAGCTTGCTCCAGGCGTCCCATTTGGCGCGCGCCACCATGTCGCTGAAGCCGGGCTTTTTCTCCAGGTTGTCGCCAGCGCTGCCTTGCTTGTAGAGCGCATAGAGCTTCAAGAGGGTGGCATTGTCGGGCCGTTCGCTGAGATTTTTGGAATCCAGCATGGCCTGGTCGAAAGCCGCTTTCAAGTCTGACATGGGAAATGCTCCGTTGGTTTTTTGCTGCGAGTCCCCGAAGGGAAGGCTTCGGGTAACTGCCGGTTATCTTAGCGACAAGTTCCCCGCAAATAGTCGGGCGGCTTCACCCGGCTGTCGATGCTGACGCCGATGCTGCCATCAGACCCGGCAGGAGGGCAGGCTGATCCAACTTGAATTTCAAACGCATTAATATGAATAAAATCAGCGCTCTGCGCCTTATCCACGGGCGCAACCAGCTATCAATTAAATAGCATCAAGCATTCAAGCGCCGGGAGGCAATCTCCAGCAGTCCGTCGAAGATCAGGTTTTCGACCAGCTCGAAGCTGACGGTCATGCTCGGCGCCATTTTCCAGCCGGCGCCGCCGGTCATGATGCATTCGGGCGCTTCACCGCAGTGGTGCGTGAGGTTGTCCACCATGCGCTGGACCGCGCCGGCAATCGCAAAGGTGCCGCCACTGGTCAGTGCATCGCTGGTGTTGGTCGGAAAATCACGCACCTCGCCGGTCGGCACATGCAGCCCGGCCGTGCCCGATTCAAGCGCGCGCAGCATGATGCCATGGCCGGGCAAGATGATGCCGCCCAGGAATTTGCCCGAGGCGTCGATGGCTTCGACCGTGACGGCAGTGCCCACCATCACCACCAGGCAGGGCTTGCGGATGCCGCGCGCCAGCAGCCGGTGGTGCGCGCCGATCATGGCCACCCAGCGGTCGGAGCCGAGCCGCGCCGGATGGTCGTAGCCGTTGCTCAGGCCGGCCTCCTGCGGGCTGGAAATCACCCAGCGGGGCAGCACGTCCCAGAGTTCCATCTGCTCGGCCAGGCGCCGCTTGATGGCGTCGCCTGCCACCACGCAGCCCAGGATGGCCGAAGGCTCGGCCAGCCCCTGCCAGTCTTCCTCGGCGAGCCGGTCGATGTTCTCGAGGAACACCGCGCCATGGGCCAGCAGCTTGGCGCCCACTACCGGGGCGTCGTACTGGGCCCATTTCAGGCGGGTGTTACCCACATCAAGCGCTAGGAAAGTCATTGGGCTGAATTATGAACAGGTTTAGGCCATGGCCAGCGCCTGACCAATGAAGGTTCTCCAGCAAGGGGGTACCCTGCAGCGCCGGATCAAATCAGGCCGAACCAGCAGGCGCGCTGCACCGCCGCCAGCTTGTTGTCGACCTGGAGCTTGCCCATGGCGTTGGCCAGGTGAAAGTTGACGGTGCGCTCGCTGCACACCAGGATCTCGCCGGTCTTGCGCGCGGTCATGCCCTGGAACGCCAGTTCCAGGCATTCAAGTTCGCGCGGGCTCAGCGGATTGCGCGCCTCGGCCAGCGCCCGCTTGAGCAGTGGCCAGATGTTCAGCGCCGACCAGGCCAGCTGCGACGGTTCGGTGCGGTCAGGCCATTGGCGCGCGCTGAACAGGTAGCATTCGAACGCCCGGCCCATGGTCAGCGGAAAGGCAATGCGCACGACGCTTTGAAAGCCATGCGCCAGCCACAGCCTGCGCCAGCGGCCCATGTCGCCAAAAACCGATCGGGAAATGTCCTGCCAGGCCACCAACGGCGCATCGGAGTCCCGCCAGGGCGCGCCGAAGTCCTGGCTGGCAGCCAGCGCATGCGCCGCATCGAGCAGCCGCGGCGGATGCAGGGCCAGCACCAGCCGGTGCTCCTGTCCGGCGAAGGGGTCGGGGCCCAGCACCACCAGCGCCTCGACCGAGAATTCACGCAGGGACGACAGCCAGTCGCTCATGATGCCATCCAGGCAGATGCTGTCAAAGTTAGCAGGTAGTTGCATCGGTGATGAAGGGGAAGAACAGGGACAATGGTTTAAAGGACAAGAGAAGTTATGGCTCGACATGCAGGCTCTGGCTGAACGCCAGATGGAAAAAAATTCGCCGCACCTCACAATTTTTAAAGCATGCGCCAAGCCGCTGGACACTCGCGCCGCTGGAGCCGATTTTGCATGGCTCGCCGTGGCGCATGCGGCTGCTGGGCCTGGCATCGGTGCTGGGCCAGCCCCTGTTCGGCTGGATCTGGTCAAGCTGGCTGGCGCAGCCGTACGAAAACCTGTGGCTGCGCGGCCTGATGAGCCTGCTGGGCGCCACGCTGCTGCTGCCCGGTCTGAGCCGGGATTTTTCCAGTCCTGCCACGCGGTTGCTGGTCACCCTCGTCATGTGGATCGAAATCCCCGTTTTTTTCAGCTGGATGTACTTTTGCAATGCCGGCAGCGCCGCCTGGCTGGCCACCATCTGCACAATCATCGTGTGCTACTACCACCTGACCGACTGGCGCATCGCCACGGCAGGCACTGTGAGTGGTGTATTTCTGTCGTGGACGCTGTTTGCCTGGCTGATGCCGAACGGCCTGCAGGCCAATCCCGTCGATGCGGTGGTCATCGTCTTCAGCTGGATCTGCGCGCTGCTGCTGGGCCTGTCTTCAGCCAACCTGCGGCGCGACCAGTTGGTCCACACGCTGGCCACCATGGGCATCATGGCGCACGAGTTGCGCACGCCCCTGTCCACGGCATCGCTGATCGGGGATGCCTTGCAGATGGAAATCCGGCGCGAGCAGGCGCATCCACGCGCAGCCAAGCTCGAGCAGCTGGGCCAGCGGCTGCAGGCGCTGGTGCGCTCCATGAACCACCAGATCGACACCCAGATTGCCAACGCCAAGCTGCTGCAACTGCCGCGCTACAAGGAAGCGGTCGACGCCGCCAGCCTGGTCAGCGAAATCGTCGCGGCCTATCCCTACACCTCAAACCGCCAGCGCGAATGTGTCAGGGTGGTCATCCAGCGTAATTTCACTTTTTTCGGTTCCCCTGCACAGTTTTCCCAAGTGCTGATGAACCTGATGAAAAACGCCCTGCACTCCCTGGCCGCTGCCGATTCGACCTACGCAGCTGGTGCGCTGCGCATTGCGGTCGACCGCGGACCCGACGGCGGGCGCATTTCGGTGGCAGATGACGGCGTCGGCGTCGATCCGGCCTTGCTGCCGCATATTTTCAAGCCCTTTTTCTCCAGCAACCGCAGCACCGGGCATGGCCTGGGCCTGGCTTTTTGCCAGCAGGTGCTGCGCAGCGCAGGTGGAAGCATCCAGGTGAAGTCAGGCTATGCCATAGGCGCTGTCTTCACACTGGTCCTGCCGCTCGCGCCGTCCTGAACGCTGCCAATGCCTGTGTTTCTATTTCCTTGATAAAGCCTAAAGCCATGTCTTTCCCCCTTTATCGCCGGCCCGGCGGCGTTCTTTTTCTCGACGATGACCCGGATTACCTGGAAATGCTGGGCGAGGTCATGCCGCCCGGCTGGTCCGTGCAGCTGTTCCTGCGGCCGATTGCTTGCATCGACCTGCTCAAGCAAGAAATCGCGCAGCGCGAGAATGATGCGTGGCGCCAGCAGGAAATCATCCACCGCTGGCGCGAAGGCGCCCTGCTGATCCCGCAGATCCTGCGCTACTGGCAGGTCGACGGGGCCGCGCGCTTCAGGCTGGTGCAGGTTGCCGTGGTGGACTACGCCATGCCGGCGATGAGCGGGTTGCGGGTGCTGGGCGAGTTGCAGGACTGGCCGGGCTCACGCATCTTGCTCACCGGCCGTGCCGACGAGCAACTGGCAGTTTCGGCGTTCAACCGGGGGCTAATCAACCAGTTCCTTCCCAAGCAGTCGGCTGACCTGCGCACCTGCCTCACGCGCGCCATCGAGGACCTGCGCCATCAGCCGGACCAGCGCCACCAGCAGATCTGGTGCGCCACGCTGTCGCCCGACCAGCTTGCGCTGCTGGCCGACCCGGTCATTTTCCAGGCATTGCACAATCTCACGCAGCAGCAGGGCTGGACAGAACACGTCGTCATCGGCGCGCCATTTGGCATGCTGGCGCTCAATGCCCGAGGCCAGGCCAGCTGGCTGCAGCTGGAGCCTGCCGCCAACCTGGGCGAACTGGCAGAGATGGCCGTGTCACAGGGCTGGGACGCGCGCGTCGTTCAGGACATTCGCAGCGGCAGCTGGCTCATTGACCTGGAACTGCAACTGGCGCTGGGCGTCGGCCATCAGCCCGGGCCTTGCGAAGCATTCGTTGTAAACGGCGAAGCCGGCCGGCTTCACGCGGCCATTTTTGCCATCGGCGAGGCGTTCAGCCCTGGTTTGAGCACCAGCTACGCGCATTTCCTGGCCAACCATGGCGAAAGGCGCCTGTCGCAAGGGTAGCCTCACACCTGTTCGGTGCGGGCCCGCCGGGCAATCGGCCAGTCCCAGGGCTTGAGCACGGGCAGCAGCGTACGCGCCGTCTGCTCGATGCGGTCCATTTCTGCAGCGGTCAGGCCGGCATTGAGCGTCAGCCGCACCATGGCACGGTTGCGGCTGGTCGCCGGGGCGCAGAAAATCGCACCAAAAATCTGATGTGCCTCCAGCTGGTCGCGCAGCACCATGGTGGCCGGCTCGGTGCCGGTTTCCAGCGCAATGATCTGCTGGCTGCCCTGGTGGATCGGGTAGCCCATGTCCAGGAGGCTGGCGCGCAGCCGGCGCGTGTTGGCATGCAGCCGCACCCGCTCGGCGTCGCAGCCGCGCACCACCTCCAGCGTTGCCGCCAGACCGGCAATCTCGTGCGGCAGCAGGCAGGAGCTAAAGATATTGGGGTAACTGTTGTGCAGAACGTAGTAGCGCATGGCGGCCGGAATGGTGAAAAATCCGGCGCGGCCGGCAAATGCCTTGGCCAGGCTGGCGGTGATGAAATGCACGCGGTCCGTCAAGCCCAGTTCGGCGCACAGCCCGGCGCCTTGCGGGCCGTGGGTGCCCAGCGAATGCGACTCATCGACCAGGATCGTGCAGCCATGCTGCTCGACCACCTCGACCATGCGGACCAGCGGGCACAGCGCGCCGGTGGTGCTGTACACCGAGTCGACCACCACCACGCCCGGGCCATGGCGCTCAATCATGCGGGACAGGTGCTCCGGGTCGTTGTGCCGGAATGCATGGGCCGGCGCACGTGCCGCGCGCGCGCCCTCCCACAGCGAGGTATGGGCCAGGCTGTCGAGGTAAACCGGTGTCTGCTCGTCGGCAATCGCCTGCAGCAGGCCGACGTTGGCCGAATAGCCCGACTGACAGACAAAACCGTCCTCCTTGCCGACCCAGGCCGCCAGAGACGCTTCGAGCGTCCGGCAGGGATGGGCATCGAGCAGGAAAACGCCCGACTGAATCACACTTTCGTTGCTGTGTTGCAGGCTCGCAATCTGCGACCGGACGATGTCGGGATGGCCCGCAATGCCCAGGTAGTCATTGCCATCCAGCCGGATCGAGTTGGGTCCAGGGTTGCTGCCATGCAGGATGGGTTTCCCCCCCCACTGGCTTTCCCAGTGGGCCATGAATTTCTGCTCAAAGCGTTCCTGCAGGCGCGGCAACAGGGGGGGATTGCGGTGAGCAACAGGGCCGGTGCGGGTGGTGCGATCGAGTACTTGCATAAGTCTGTTCCTTTGTTTAAAACAGACTTATTGAAAACTTTCTCACAAATAGTCACGCCTTCACCCCTGCTATATCTGACAGGTTGGTGTGTCTACTAATCTTCCAAGAGTGCTTGCCGTTCGGTGATGAAAACCTCAAGGTTGCCCATCACTTCTGCATCCAGGGCAGGCCCCGCATACGCCAGCCGCCTCGGTGGCCGCGCTGGGCGTCCCCGTCGGCGTCGCCTTCAAAACCTTCAAGAATGTTGTAAGCCTCAAGCCCCAGTTCCGTGGCACGGCGGGCAGCGGCCACCGAGCGAACGCCGCTTCGGCACAGCAGCACGACCTTGGTGCCAGTGGGAACCGCCGCCTTCAAGGCATCGTCAAAACCGGCATTCAGCGCCATGTCCGGCCACTGCTTCCATGCCACGGGCACAGCGCCCGGAACGAAGCCGACCCATTCGCGTTCGGCATCGGTTCGCACATCGACCAGCACGGCCTGGCCCGACTGCAGCCATTGCCACGCCAGCGCTGGCGCGATGTCACCTGCGTAGCCGGTTGCCCCTTGCGGGCCAGCGTCGGTAGCCGGATCGGTTTTCATAAAAATTCCTGTCATGTTGAAGGCCAGGGCCGGCCCGTTCCCGCCTTACGGACGGCGCGGCCACTGGCACGAAAATAAGTGTATTCGTTCAGGCTGCCAGGGCACAGGCGCGCAGAATCAGCCTGGTCCCCTTCATTTTATGGAAGCCCGATGAATTCAAAAACGACTGACGTACCGTCTGGACAGAATGGACCCGATACCCAGGCCGGCAAGGACGAACGCAAGGCGCTGGCCGAAAAGCTCCTGCGTTGGCAGGTGCCGCTGATTGGCGAGGATGGCAAAAGCAAGAAAAAAAGCAAATCCTGCAGCCTGGCTGACTTCGATCCGGGCGACAAGCCGTTTTCATCAAGCGACAAGGCGCGCGACAAGGAAACGGTGGATGCACTGGCGCTTGAACTCGACGGGCTGCAAAACCTGTTTTATGCCGATCGGCGCTACAAGTTGCTGGTGGTCCTGCAGGGCACTGACACCTCGGGAAAGGACGGCACGCTGCGCGGTGTCTTCAGCCGCATGAGCCCGCTCGGCGTGCACACGGCCGCCTGGAAAGCGCCCAATGAAGACGAGCGTTCCCGCGACTACCTGTGGCGCATCCACCAGAAGGTACCGACCGCTGGCGATATCATGATCTTCAACCGCAGCCACTACGAAGACGTGCTGGTGCCGCCAGTCCAGGGCTGGATCACGCCGTCGCAGACCGCGCAGCGCTACCAGCAGATCAACGACTTCGAACGCATGCTCAATGAAACCGGCACGGTGATCCTGAAATTCATGCTGCACATCAGCTTCAAGGCGCAAGGCGAGCGGCTGCAGGAGCGGATTGACGACATTGCCAAGCACTGGAAGTTTGCCATGGGCGATCTGGAGGCGCGCGGGCAGTGGGCGGCCTACCAGCAGGCTTACGAAGACCTGCTCAATGCCACCAGCACGCCCTGGGCGCCCTGGACGGTGGTGCCGGCCGATTCCAAGACCCACCGCAACCTGATGATTGCCCTGCGTGTTCGCCAGGCGCTGGAACAACTCGACCTGCGCTACCCGCCTGAAGACCCTGCGCTCAAGGGCATGAAGGTAGTTTGAAACACAGACAGTGGCCTGGCAAGGCCAAGCCAGGCGCTTCCAGCGCGCATGTTTTCTAAGCATTTTCGGCCCGCCGCGCCATACCAGCGTACACCAGCTGCTATTTTTTCAATAGCAGCTTCCGACTGAAGTCAGTGTCCGCCGCCCAGGTAGGCGGCCTTCACCGCCGGGTCATCGCGCAGTTTGGACGCTTCGCCATGCACTGAGATGCGGCCGTTTTCCAGCACATAGCCGTAGTCGGCCACCTTCAGCGCGGCAGCGGCGAACTGCTCGACCAGCAGCATGGTGACGCCGCGCGACTTCAGGTCGGCAATGATGCGGAACACCTCTTCGACCAGGATGGGCGCCAGGCCCATCGACGGTTCGTCGAGCAGCACGATCTCGGGGTTGAGCATCACGGCGCGCGCCATGGCCAGCATCTGCTGTTCGCCGCCCGAGAGCGTTCCGGCCAGTTGCAGCCGCCGCTCCTTCAAGCGCGGAAACAACTCCATCGCGCGTTCCAGGTCGCCCGCCACGTCACCCTTGGGGCGGCTGCCCGTCAGGCGCGGAAAAGCGCCCAGGATCAGGTTGTCGGTCACGCTCATGGTGGCGAACACGCGCCGGCCTTCGGGCGAATGCGCCAGCCCCTGCTTGGCAATGGCGTAGGACTCCAGGCCATCGATGCGCTTGCCGTGCAGGTTGATCTCGCCGGCGGTCGGCTGGATCATGCCCGAGATGGCGCGCATGGTGGTGGTCTTGCCGGCGCCGTTCGAGCCGATCAGCGTGACCACCTTGCCCTTGGGCACTTCCATCGAAATGCCGTGCAGGACCTGCACCTTGCCATAGCCGGCTTCCAGGTTCTTGATACTCAACATGGTGTCTCTTTCCTTATGCGACCGTGCCGCCGAGGTAGGCCTCGATGACTTTTTCATCTGCCTGCACATCGACAGGCTTGCCTTCGGCGATTTTCTGGCCGAAGTCGAGCACCGAGACGGTGTCGCACAGGCCCATCACCACATCCATGTGGTGCTCGATCAGGATCACGGTGATGCCGTGGTCGCGGATCTTGCGGATGATGGTGATCAGCTCCTTGATGTCGGGCGCGGTCAGGCCGGCGGCCGGCTCGTCGAGCAGCAAGAGCTGCGGGTCCAGCGCCAGCGCCCGGGCAATCTCCAGCAGCCGCTGCTTGCCGTAAGGCAGGTTGCGTGCTTCCTCGTCGGCCAGGTCGGCCAGGCCGACAAAAGCCAGCAGGCCCATGCCGCGCTGGATGGCCGAGGTTTCCTCGCGCTTGTAGCGCGGCGTGTGCAGCGCCACATCGACGATATTGCTGTCAAAGGTGTGGTGCAGGCCGACCTGCACGTTTTGCAGGGCGGTCATCTCGCCAAACAGCTGCACGTTCTGGAAGGTGCGCGCAATGCCCGACAGCGCAATGTCGGACGAGGTGCGGCCAACCACCGAACGGCCGGCAAAGTCGATGCTGCCGGCGGTGGGCACGTAAATGCCGGTCAGCACATTCATCATGGTGCTCTTGCCCGAGCCGTTCGGCCCGATCAGGCCATGGATGGTGCCGCGCTTGATGTGCAGATCGACCTGGTTGATGGCCTTCAAGCCGCCGAACTGCATCAAAATGCCCTGGGCGGTCAGCAGGTTGCCGCCCTGTTCTGCCGCTTGGGCGCTGGCCGCGACCGATATGGCGTCCTTGCCCATGTCAGCTTGACTGTGCCGCACGACCGGCTTGCGGACGTGGAACAGCGCCCGGACAAAACCGACGATGCCGTTTTGCAGGTAATAGACGACAAACAGGATCATCAGGCCGAAGATGCTCAGCCGCCAGTCGGTGATCGACTGCAGCCAGAAGGCAAAGCCGGCCAGCGCCATCGTGCCGACCACCGGAATGGCCATGGCCCGGGGCGTGGTGATTTTCTTCGCCACACCGATGATGCCGCCGACCAGCATCAGCACTGCCAGGCTGGCGGCCACGATGCGGAACAGCTCCAGGTCGTCGAGCAGCTTGGGCAGGATCACGATGATGGCCGCGCCCAGCAAGGCGCCCGAACGGGTCTTGCGACCGCCCATGATGACGGCCAGCAGGAACAGCACGGTCAGCTCGAAGTTGTAGGTGTTGGGCGAGATGTACTGCTCGGAATAGGCATACAGGCAGCCGGCCAGGCCGGCAAAGCCGGCGCTGATGACGAAGGCATAGACCTTGTAGCGGTAGACCGACACGCCCATGCAGTCCGACGCTACCGGGCTGCCGCGCAGCGCTTCAAAGGCGCGGCCCAGCTGCGACTTCAGGATGCGGTCCACCACCACCAGCGACAGCACCATCAAACCGAAGGTCAGCCAGTAAAAGCCATGCTCGGTGAGTTTTTCGCCAAACACCGTGGGCTTGGGGATGGTGATGCCGAGCGGGCCTTCGGTGAGAAAGGTCATCTCGTTGATCAAAATCTGGATGATGGTGCCGAAGGCCAGCGTCACCATGGCCAGGTAAGGACCGGTCACGCGCAGTGCCGGCAGCGCCAGCAGCGCGCCAAAGGCAGCCGTCACCGCAATGCTGGCCGGAATGATGACCCACAGCGGCGCGCCCAGCTTCATGAACAGCACGCCGGCGGTGTAGGAGCCGACACCGAACAGGCCGGCGTGACCCAAAGATACCTGGCCGGTGTAGCCAACCACGATGTCCAGGCCGTACAGCAAGATGGCATAAATCATGATCGTACCGACCATGTGGACGTAGTATGAATTGCTGGTCATCAGCGGCACAGCCGCCAGCAGGGCCAGCCCGATCAGGGCGGCCACAAGGGTCTTTCGGTTCATCTTCAAACTTTCTTGATCGCGTTTTTGCCGAACAGGCCGGCCGGCTTGAAGGCCAGCACCAGCAGCAGCAGCACCAGGCCGGGAACGTCCTTGTAGCCGGTGGACAGGTAAAAGCCGGTGGTGGTTTCAGCGACGCCCAGAATGATGCCGCCGACAATGATGCCCATGCCGCTGGTCAGCCCGCCGATGATGGCCACGGCAAAAGCCTTCAGGCCCAGCACCGAGCCCATGGTGGCGCCGGTCAGCGTCAGCGGCGCGATCAGGGCGCCGGCGAAGGCCGCAGTGGCCGACGACAGCGCATACGAAAAGGTGATCACCAGGCCGGTGTTGATACCCATCAGCTTGGCCGCATCGCGGTCGTTGAAGGTTGCCACCACAGCCTTGCCGTAGATGGTCTTGCGGTTGAAGAACTCTACCGCCAGCATCATCAGCACGGCGCCCACCACCACCAGAATTTCCATCGGCAACACGTTGGCGCCGAGGATCTTGATCGGCGATTCGGGCAGCGGCGAGGGGAATTTCAGGTCGTCACGGCCCCAGATGTTCTCGGCCACGTTCTTGAAAATGATGCCCAGCGCAATGGTGGACATGATCCAGCCAAACTCGCTCTTGATCTTGATGGCCGGGCGCACGCCGATGCGCTCGACAAAGCTGCCCTGCGCCAGGCCGAACACAATCACCAGCGGCAGCATCAGCCAGTAGTTCACGCCCAGGTTGACCAGCGTCAGGCCGACCATGGCGCCGAGCATCAGCGCATCGCCCTGGCCGAAGTTCAGCGTGTCGGAGGTCTGGAAGGTCAGCTGGTAGCCAAAGGCGATGACAGCGTAGATCATGCCCAGCGCGATACCGCTGTAAATAAGTTGGAGCAGGATTTCCATATGTATTTAATTCCGCAAAAAAATCGGTCTGTTCAGGCCGCGCACAGCGGCAGCGGACAATAAAAAAGCACCGCGTCAGCTGGCGCGGTGCCTGTTTTCAGCAGTCTTTCCGACTTACTTCTTGACGCGTATTTCAGATGCCTTTTTCTGGTCGTCAGGATAGGCATACACCACGCGCTGGCCCTTGACCTCGCCAAATACCGGAATGTTGGCCGTGATGGCTTCGTGGTCTTTGGCCGTAAATGGCTTGTTGTAGGTGGTGATCACACCTTCAACCGGTGTCTTCAGGTCTTCCAGCGCTGACTTGATCTTGGGGCCGTCGGTCGAATTGGCCTGCTTGATGGCGGCGGCCAGCAGGTAAATGGAGTCATAACCCTGGGCCGCCGACACCGGCGAGTCGATGCGCTGGTTCTTCGGGTTGAAGGTTTTCAGGTAATTGATGATGAATGACTGACGCTTGGGGGTGGTCGGCTCCTGAATGAAGGTTTGCGGCATGCGCGCGCCCTCGCCGCCAGGACCGGCATTGTCGATGTAGTTGGCCATCGACAGCGTCCAGCTGCCGACCATCGGCACTTTCCAGCCCAGCTTGGTCATGCCGTTGGCGATTTGCGCCAGTTCGGGGCCAATGCCATAGGTCAGGATGACTTCGGCGCCGGCTTCCTTGGCCTTGAGCAACTGGGCCGTCATGTCCACATCCTTGATGTTGAACTTCTCGACAGCCACAGGGGTGATGCCCTTGGCCTTGAGCGCGGTCTCCAGGTCGGCGCGGCCAAGCTGGCCGTAGTTGGTGGAGTCGGCCAGAATCGCGACCTTTTTGAAACCGCGCCGTGTGACGGCTTCCTCGACAATCATCGGCGCCTGGATGTTGTCGTGCGCCGCATTGCGGAAGATATAGTTTTCAGGCTGATCCTTGAACTGCTGCGTGATCAGGCTGCCGGTGGCCACGTTGTTCATGACCGGAATCTTGGCTTCCTGGAAAAAACGTTGCGATGCCAGCGCCACGCCGGTGTTGATGTAACCCACAGTGGCCGAAACCTTTTCCTTGTTGATCAGCTCCTGCGCAATCTGTACGCCGCGCTCGTTTTTCGCTTCGTCATCGCGCTCGACAACCTGCAACTGGCGACCGATCACGCCGCCAGACTTGTTGATTTCGTCGACCGCGAGCCGGACACCGTCACGCATGCTCACGCCCATCGACGACGAACCGCCGGTGAAAGGACCTGTCACGCCGATCTTGATGGGATCGGCCGCAGTGGCCATGCCAGCAAAACCAAGAACAGCTGACGCGACCGCCAGTTGGGCAAAACGAAAAGTCATATTGTCTCCACAGTAATAAATAAGCTCGGCGCACTTGGCGACTGACGCCGTAAAGCCCCTTGACCCTTTGCGGACCGCAGGTTGGTCACTAATCTAACCGACTCAACCTCAGGCCGCATGGGTGTTTTCCTTGAAAAAAGCGCTGCCAGATCAAAAAAACGATGAATATTTTTTAACCCCGTCAAGAAAATATTTCAAATACAGAGTTTTTCGAGGTTTACAAGAAAAAATAAAGGGTTAACCCTTGACTGAAAGACAACAGCTAAACAGACGGCCCATCCATCGCAAAAAGTTGCCTCCTTGTAAGTTGACGTTTACGTAAACGTAATATCATGGAGATCCGGCACCTCAGGGTGCTCATCATCCTGAGGAGACGCTTTCCATGACCGACCTGTCCGCCGACTACAAGGCCCTTGCCAGCTACCGCCCAATCCATAAAGTGCGCTTCATCACCGCCGCCAGCCTGTTTGATGGCCACGACGCGGCGATCAACATCATGCGGCGCATCCTGCAGGGCATGGGTGCCGAAGTGGTCCACCTCGGCCACAACCGCAGCGTTGACGAAGTCGTGACGGCTGCGCTACAGGAAGACGCGCAGGGGATTGCCATCAGCTCCTACCAGGGCGGGCATGTGGAGTATTTCAAGTACATGGTCGATCTGCTGAAAAGCCGGGGCGGCGAGCACATCCAGGTGTTCGGCGGCGGCGGTGGCGTGATCGTCGGACCCGAAATCCGCGAGCTGCAAGCCTACGGCGTGGCGCGCATCTTCAGCCCCGAAGACGGCCAGCGCATGGGCCTGGCCGGCATGATCGGCGAGATGGTGATGCGCTGCGACAAGGACATCAGCGGTTATGCACCGAGCCGCATCGAGGCCATTGAAGGCCACAACGAGATGGCCTGGCGCGCACTGGCCCAACTCATCACGGCGCTCGAAGAAAACAAGGCAAATGAGGCCCTTGTGCAAGCAGTACGGGCGCAAGCTGCTACTAAAAAAATACCGGTTCTGGGCATCACCGGCACTGGCGGCGCTGGCAAGTCCAGCCTGACCGACGAGCTGATTCGCCGCCTGCGGCTAGACCAGGGCGACCAGCTGCGCGTGGCCCTCATCAGCATCGACCCGTCGCGTCGCAAGAGCGGTGGCGCGCTGCTCGGCGACCGTATCCGCATGAACGCCATCAATCCGTGGAGCCAGGGCCAGCGCGTGTTCATGCGCTCGCTCGCCACGCGCGACTTTGGCTCCGAGATCAGCAAGGCGCTGCCCGATGTGATTGCCGCCTGCAAGGCCGCTGGCTTCGACCTGATCATCGTCGAAACCTCCGGCATTGGCCAGGGCGACGCGGCCATCGTGCCGCATGTCGATGTGCCGATGTACGTGATGACGCCCGAGTTTGGCGCGGCCAGCCAGCTGGAAAAAATCGACATGCTCGACTTTGCCGAGTTCGTTGCCATCAACAAGTTCGACCGCAAGGGCGCGCTCGACGCCCTGCGCGACGTGGCCAAGCAGGTGCAGCGCAACAAGGAAGCCTGGACCACGCCCGCCGACCAGATGCCGGTGTTCGGCACCATGGCCGCACGCTTCAACGACGACGGCGTGACGGCGCTCTACCAGGCGCTCAAAATTCGCCTGGGTGCCCTGGGATTGAGCCTGACCGACGGCACCTTGCCACTGACCAATGTGCGCCACAGCACCAACCAGACACCTGTCGTGCCCGCAGCCCGCACCCGCTACCTGGCCGAAATCACCGACACAGTGCGCGGCTACAAAAAGCGCGGCCACGAACAAGCCGCGCTGGCCCGGCAAATCCAGCAGTTGCGCGCCACCTCCGGCATGCTCAGCGCCAGCAAGTCCGACCAGGCGAATGCCGTCGAAGCCGTTATAGGCTTGGCCGTGGAGCGCGAGCAGGTGCAAGACCCAGCCGCCAAAAAGCTGCTGGCCCAGTGGCCTGAAATGCAGAAAGCCTACGCCGGCGACGAATATGTCGTCAAAATCCGCGACAAGGAAATCCGTACCCAGCTCACCAGCAAGTCGCTTTCGGGCACCACCATCCGCAAGGTCTGCCTGCCAACCTACGAAGACCACGGCGAAATCCTGAAATGGCTGATTCTGGACAACGTGCCCGGCAGCTACCCCTACACCGCCGGCACCTTTGCCTTCAAGCGCGAGGGCGAAGACCCGACACGCATGTTCGCCGGCGAAGGCGACCCGTTCCGCACGAACACCCGCTTCAAGCTGCTGAGCGACGGCATGGCCGCCAAGCGCTTGTCCACCGCCTTCGACTCGGTCACGCTCTACGGCAACGACCCGGACCCGCGTCCGGACATTTACGGCAAGGTCGGCAACTCGGGCGTGTCCATCGCCACACTGGACGACATGAAGGTGCTGTATGGCGGGTTTGACCTGTGCAGCCCAACGACCAGCGTGTCGATGACCATCAACGGCCCGGCGCCCAGCATCCTGGCGATGTTCATGAACACCGCCATCGACCAGAACTTAGAGAAGTTCAAGACCGACAACGGCCGTGATCCGACCGACACCGAAATCGCCAAGATCCGCGAATGGGTGCAGGCCAACGTGCGCGGCACGGTGCAGGCCGACATCCTGAAGGAAGACCAGGGCCAGAACACCTGCATTTTCAGCACCGAGTTCAGCCTGAAGGTGATGGGCGACATTGCCGAATACTTTGTGCACCACAACGTGCGCAACTTCTACAGCGTGTCGATCAGCGGTTACCACATTGCCGAAGCCGGCGCGAACCCGATCAGCCAGCTGGCCTTTACGCTGTCGAACGGGTTCACGTTTGTCGAAGCGTATCTGGCGCGCGGCATGCACATCGACGACTTTGCGCCCAACCTGAGCTTTTTCTTCAGCAACGGCATGGATCCGGAATACACCGTGATGGGCCGCGTCGCCCGCCGCATCTGGGCCGTGGCGATGAAGGAAAAATACGGCGCCAACGAGCGCAGCCAGAAGCTGAAATACCACATCCAGACCTCGGGCCGCAGCCTGCACGCGCAGGAAATCCAGTTCAACGACATCCGCACCACGCTGCAGGCGCTGATTGCGATCTACGACAACTGCAACTCGCTGCACACCAACGCGTTTGATGAAGCCATCACCACGCCGACCGAAGACAGCGTGCGCCGCGCCATGGCCATCCAGCTCATCATCAACCGCGAATGGGGGCTGGCGAAGAACGAAAACCCGTCACAGGGCGCGTTCATCATCGAGGAACTCACCGAACTGGTCGAAGAAGCTGTGCTGACCGAATTCCAGAATATCGCCGACCGCGGCGGTGTGCTGGGGGCCATGGAAACCGGCTACCAGCGCGGCCGCATCCAGGACGAGTCGATGCACTACGAGATGCTCAAGCACACCGGCGAGTTGCCGATCATCGGCGTGAACACCTTTCGCAACCCGCACGGCGATGCGGTGCACGACAAGCTGGAGTTGGCCCGTTCAACCGACGAGGAAAAGCAAAGCCAGCTCAAGCGCCTGGAAGACTTCCACACCCGCCACGCCCATGAAGCGCCGACACAGCTCAAACGGCTGCAGCAGGCGGTGATCGAGAACATGAACGTCTTCGAGGTGTTGATGGATGCGGTGCGGGTCTGCTCACTCGGCCAGATCACCAATGCGCTGTTTGAAGTTGGCGGCCAGTACCGGCGCAATATGTAAGCCTCACCAGCCCCGGTCCTGAAACCGGCGCTAAAAAAAAGAAACCCCGACCACCGAGGCGAATCGCGCCTCGGTGGTCGGGGTTTCTTTTTGGCCGAGCACAAAATGCTCCGGCCAGTCCCTTGGCTTAACCCTGGTGGGGGCGCTTGCCGGGGTTCTTCTTGCTGCGGGTGTGCGAACCACGCTCAAGGCTGATCTTCTGGCCGTTGCCAGTGGTGATGGTGTAGCCTTTTGGCGGCACTGGCTTGGGGGCGCAGATGTCGGCCTCGACTCTGATTTTCTTGGACATGGAAGACTCCGGGTTAAAAATGGGCTGAACGGCTGATTTTAAGCCACTGTGCGCCGGCACCTGCATTTACCTGGCCAATTCGCCAAAGACCACCTTGCTGCCAGGCAGCAACGGTGGCGCCAGGCGCAGTCTCTTGCTCTTCAGGCCGACTGCATCATCGTCTTGAGCGCATGACTGGGAACAAATCGGGCGCCAAACAGGCGGCATTGCCGACGGATGTCCTGCCCGCCATGGAAAAAGAATCGCCCGAGCAGCATGCGGGAATCGCTGTCCAGCGGCAACCGGGGGGGGCGCGGCGCCACGGTAAAACCCACGCGCAGCCCTGCCGCCACGGCCGCATGAACGGCAGCAGGAGAGCAGTTGCCGTTGGGATAGGCAATGGCAACAGGCCGGTAGCCCACCAGGTCGGCCAGTGCGTTCTGGCACACCGTGATCTGGTCAACCATTTCGGCAGGCGTGCAGTTCGTCAGGATGGCATGGTCGCGCGTGTGGTTGCCCACATGGACCCACGGGTTCAACGCGAACCGCCCCAGCTCACGCGGCGTGAACGGGCGATCGATGTCGCCGCAGGGCTTGAGCACCGCATGACCGAAACGCTGGCACAGGTAAGCATCAATCTTTTCAGGGGTCAGCCCCTTGAGTTGCTCTATCTCGGACTTCTGCCGGTCCGGACTGACGCCGCTGCGCGTCAACTCGCGGCTAAAGGCATCCCACCAGAAGGCCTTGTTCTGTTGCACATGGTCAGTGGACACAAAAAAGGTTGCGGGAACACGGAACTGGTCCAGCACATCGAGCGCCAGCATGTTGTTGAAGTAGCCGTCGTCAAACGTGATCGTGAGGTAGCGCCGGCCCGGTGAAAGCCCGGCATCGATCTGGGCAGGCGACACGACGGTGTAACCATTTTCAAGCATCTCTTCAACAAACCCGCGAAAGTCCGCCACTGTCACGTTCTGGTTCGGGGCCAGGTCGCGGTTGGCAAGCTGTTTTTGGTTCTCGTACAGCGAGTGGAACAGGACGTTGACCAGCGCATTCGGGGCAACGGCGCCACGGTCGGCTGCTATTGCAAAGTCATCCACTGCCTTCAACCCTTGTTTCATGAGATGCCTCAGCATGTTTGCCTTAAGGTATTCAAGGTAACGCCCTTGTCGTGTCCAAAATGTTTTACATGTAACAGGATAAAAATAACCAAATACGCATTTGTTGCTGGTGCATTATTGCGCAACACAGTCTGCCGATTTGCATCAATTAAATCAAAAAATGCAGGATTCCCCCTCTAAAGATCGCCAGCAATCCTGGGCAACATCCTCTTCCTCTGACCACTCAAGCTATATCTACATCGCTTGTCCCTGGTCGCCCGGTGGCGGTGGCATGTACAAGGTGGCCGACTACCTGATCCAGTGCCAAGCCGAGCATTTACCCACTGGATCGGCACGTCTGCGCGCGCTGGACACGCGCGGTTCGGGTGGCCCCCAATATTCTCTCTGGGTCCTGCTGATGGCCATTGCCAGGATTGCAGCAGGCCGGCTGCAGGGCCGCCTGGCAGGCGTGCATGTCAACCTGGCCACGCGCATGAGCCTGTTCCGCAAAGGCACCTTGATCGTGGCGTGCGCAGCGATGGGCGTGCCGACCGTGCTGCACCTGCATGCGCAGATGAACGGGTTTTATGACAGGTTGCCGGCGGTGCTTCGCTGGCTGACACGCTGGGTTTTTTCCTTGCCGCAAGGCGTGATCGTGATAGGTCCTGGCGCCAAGGGCCTCGTCATCGACGTTCTGCATGTGCCGGCTGACAGGGTGCACACCATTGTCAATGGCGTGCCGGAGCCTGACGGCGTGCCGCAAGCGGTGCCCGGCAGCCCGCTGCATCGTGTTCTCTTCCTGGCCAACCTGTCGGATCGAAAAGGACTGCTGGACCTGCTGCAGGCACTGGCGCATCCGGCGCTCGACACGTCCGGCTTGATCGTCACGATTGCGGGGGGCGGCAATGTGACCGCTTATCAGGCCAAGGCATGCGCGCTGGGCGTCAGCGATCTGGTGCGGTTTGAAGGTTGGTGCGACCAGCGCAAAGTCAGCCATCTTCTTGCGAATTCCGACTTACTGGTATTGCCTTCGCACGATGAAGTGCTGCCACTGGCCATCCTGGAAGCCATTGCGCATGGCGTGGCGGTCGTCACGACGGCGGTAGGCGAGATTCCATCCTTGCTGACCGACGGCGTCGATGCGGTGTTCGTGACGGTGGCCAGTCCCGAGAGCATTGCCGCTGGCATGCAGAAGGTTTTAAAAACGCCCGGACTGAAGCAGACCCTGACAAGAAACGGCCGTGCGCTGTATGCGCAACATTTTTGCCTGTCGAGTTTTTTTTCCAATATTGCCAGCGTTCATCAGCGGTGTTTCGGGATGGCCAGCCACATGAAGAAAACACCACCTTCCGTTGAGGATTTGCAGGAGCGGGCTGACGGTGACGCAATTATTTCTGACGGCAAGCCGGCGGGAACAGAAATCAATACCCGTTCCGCACCGCTTTGAAATGGCGGGCCAAATCTCAAAAGGCTTGCTGGCAAGGCCCCAGCCGATTGCGCAAGGTTCATTACAGTCTGGCGCGCATGCCTTCATTGCATCCAGGAACGCAGCGGCAGGTTCACCAGCAGGTTTTGCGGCTTGATGCGAAGCACGCCCTCGGCATTCATCATCAGCCCCATATAAACCGGCTTGCCTGCCACATCAGCGCGCATCTCCTGCGGATCTTCAAAATCGAGACGAAACAGGCTCACCAGCCGATCCAGACGTTCCGCTGCCACGACACGGTCTTCATACAGGTCATTGAGCAGCGCCGTCGCCTCCGTATCGAGCCCCAGATGCCAGCGCCAGGCATCGTCATCGATCTTTTGCAACGGCCGGATGGTGACGCCGACACCCAGAAAGTGACGAACCCATTTTTGCAGCACACCGGCCAACGCCTTCAAACCTGAGCGTGCCCGGGTCATTTTCAGCACCAGCCCATGGCTCAGGTCAGCAGTGACTTCATGTGTAAGGTCGAGCAAGAAGGCATGACGGTCGGCCTGCTGCCAGTAGTCCGGCGCATTGGCCTCGCCGAGTACCTGCAGGCTGATGGTTCGCAGCGGCGCCTTGGCCTCGGCCAGGAAGCGGCCAAAGTCGCCCAGGCCGCCGGTTTCGCTAAACATGTCGATCACCTCGCGGTCACCGCTGAGCACCTGGCCGTCCTGCGTGCTGATGCGCTGGGGGCGAAACAGCATTTCGCCGGCGCGCACTTCGTAAGCGTCGCCCGACTCGTGCAACAGGTTGTGGGTGATGGCCTGCGCCAGCAGATCGATGAACAGCGGTGGAATGGTGATGACGCCGGTTCCGTCGCGCGCGAACAAGCCAAGGTAATAGGCTTCAAGCGTGCCGGCAGCCAGCAGGCCATCGCGAAAACGCAAAAAGAACTGGTAGCTGTCGCGGACATCCTGGTCCTGCACATTCTGCACATCGGCAGGCGTGACCGGCCTGGACGGCAATGCCAGCAGGGCCGCATGCAAAGCCCGCTCGGCCTCGCAGGATTCCGCCACTGGTGCCAGTTCGGGACGGGCTAGAAAAAACCGCAGGTAATCATCGGTTGGAAGCAGCCAGCCGCGAGGGTTGCGCTGAAGCGGAGTGAAACCGCTGGAAGGCCAGAAATTTTGCATGGGCGCCATCGTCGCACAGCGCAGCAGCACTGCCATGAAAGCTTGTGAAATTTTTTTGATAGCTGCCCGGGCTTGCCAGCAAGGCGTAATTGACACTTTTTCTCAAAATCAAGAATGGATTGGCTGGCTCCTTTTCGTGTCCCGCCTCGACATTCACAAGCTGCCCAAGGTGGACGCCGCCAGCCTGTGCTGTGGAGGCGTTGCAGCCAACAAGTTGCTGGATTCAAGGGGCCGATTTCGATTAAAAAATCGTACCAAAGAAGGCACACCGCGCTAACCTTTCATTACGAAAAACTACCTAAGGGTCTAACCCGGTATCTTCGCCAGAGGTGTCTGGCTAGGATAAAGGCCTGTGTTTCACAGAGCCGAAGCTGTCTATTTTCAGACGCTCCGCGAAGTCAATTCAACCTGCCGGAGAGCCAATTTGCCAGTGGATTTCATTCTTGAAACGCGCAGTCTGACCAAGGAATTCAAGGGATTCGTTGCGGTCAATAACGTGGACCTGAAAGTCCAGCGCGGGCACATTCATGCGCTCATTGGCCCCAATGGCGCCGGGAAGACGACCTTCTTCAACCTGTTGACCAAGTTTTTGACGCCCACGCGCGGCAGCATCACCTTCAACGGCACCGACATCACGTTTGAAAAGCCGGCGCAGACCGCCCGGCGCGGCATCGTCCGTTCGTTCCAGATATCTGCCGTGTTCCCGCACATGACGGTGCTGGAAAACGTGCGCGCCGCGTTGCAACGCAACCTGGGCACGTCGTTTCATTTCTGGAAGGCCGAAAGCACGCTCTATCCGCTGCACGACCGTGCCCGCGCCCTGCTTGATGAAGTCGACCTGGGCCAGTTCGCAGACGTGCTGACGGTCAACCTGCCTTACGGCCGCAAGCGCGCGCTGGAGCTGGCAACCACCCTGGCCCTGGAGCCTGAGCTGATGCTGCTGGACGAACCCACGCAGGGCATGGGCCATGAAGACGTGGACCGGGTCACGCAACTGATCAAGAAAGTTTCGGCTGGACGCACCATCCTGATGGTTGAGCACAACATGAACGTGGTGTCGTCGATCGCCGACCGTATCACGGTGCTGCAGCGCGGCGCCATCATTGCCGACGGCACGTATGCCGAGGTGTCAAAGAATCCGCTGGTCATCGAGGCCTATATGGGTACGGCGGACACCGCCTTGCAGGGAGCGCACTGAACATGAGCAAAGAATTTCTGCGCATCGAAGACCTGCACGCCTGGTATGGCGAGTCGCACATCCTGCATGGCGTTAACCTGACCGTGAACGAGGGCGAGGTCGTCACCCTGCTCGGCCGCAACGGCGCCGGCCGCACCACCACCCTGCGCGCCATCGTCGGCCTAACCGGCGCGCGCAAAGGCTCGGTCAAGATCAACGGCGAGGAAGCCCTGAAGCTGGCGCCGCACAAGGTGGCCCGGCTTGGCGTGGGCTATTGCCCTGAGGAGCGCGGCATTTTCGCCAGCCTCTCAACCGAAGAAAACCTGATGCTGCCGCCCACGATTGCACCGGGCGGCATGAAGCTCGACGAGATCTATGCCATGTTCCCCAACCTGAAGGAGCGGGCCAACAGCCCCGGCACGCGCCTGTCGGGCGGCGAGCAGCAAATGCTGGCCGTGGCGCGCATTCTGCGTACCGGCGCGCGGCTGCTGCTGCTCGATGAAATCTCCGAAGGCTTGGCGCCAGTGATCGTCCAGAAACTGGCCGAAATGATTTTGGCGCTCAAGGCCAAGGGCTACACCATCGTGCTGGTCGAGCAGAACTTCCGCTTTGCCGCGCCCTTGGCCGACCGTTTCTACGTGATGGAGCACGGGCAGATCGTCAAGCAGTTCGCCCAGTCCGAACTGAGCCAGAACATGGGCATGCTCCAGGAATACCTGGGCGTTTAAGCCACAAGCCTGCCCGCCTTTTTTTCCATCTTTTCAACCTTTTCAACCACGCAATCAGGAGACAAAAAAATGAAACTCAAGCTACTCGCCCTCTCGATGACCCTCGGATTTGCCGCTGCAGCTTCTGCACAGAACACCGGCCCGGTCAAGATCGGCTTCATCACCGACATGTCCAGCCTGTACGCCGACATTGACGGCCCTGCCGGCGCCGAAATGGTCAACTGGGCCGTGCAGGATTTTGGCGGCAAGGTCTTGAACCGTCCGATTGAAGTGCTGACAGCCGACCACCAGAACAAAGCCGACATTGCCAGCTCCAAGGCCCGCGAATGGATCGACAAGGACAACCTGTCGATGCTGATCGGCGGCACCAATTCGGGCACCGCACTGGCCATGGCCAAGATCGCCGAAGAAAAGAAACGCCCCTTCATGGCCATTGGCCCCGGCTCGGCCCGTCTGACCAACGAAGCCTGCTCGCCTTACACCGTGCACTACGCCTACGACACCGTGGCGCTGGCCAAGGTGGCTGGCACGGCCCTGGTGAAGTCTGGCGCCAAGAACTGGTTCTTTCTGACGGCTGACTATGCTTTTGGCCACTCCCTCGAAAACGATGCGTCCAACGTGGTCAAGGCCAACGGCGGCACGGTCGCCGGCGCTGTGCGTCACCCGCTCAACGCCTCCGACTTCTCCTCGTTCCTGTTGCAGGCCCAATCGTCCAAGGCCCAGGTGCTGGCGCTGGCCAATGCGGGTGGCGACTTCACCAATGCCATGAAGGCCGCGCGTGAATTCGGCATCAACAAATCCATGAAGATCGCCGGCCTGCTGGTGTTCATCAACGACGTGCACAGCCTGGGCTTGGCCAACACCGAAGGCCTGCAGCTGGCCGACAGCTGGTACTGGAACCAAGATGACGCCTCGCGCAAATTTGCCAAGCGCTTTTTTGAAAAATACAAACGCATGCCTTCGAGCCTGCAGGCTGCCGACTACTCGGCCGCGACGACCTACCTGAAGGCCGTGCAGGCCGCCGGGACCACAGACGGCGACAAGGTCATGAGCACCCTCAAGGCCATGAAGATCGACGACTTTTACAACAAGGGCCAGATTCGCGCCGACGGCCGGATGATCCATGACATGTACCTGTACCAGGTCAAGTCGGCCAAGGAGTCGACCGTGCCATGGGACTACTACAAGCTGGTGTCCACGATTCCGGGTGACCAGGCCTTCACCACGGCGGCCGAATCCAAGTGCGCACTGATCAAAAAGTAAGCTGAAGCACGGGGCGGCTGGTCGCAGGAAGCGACCAGCCGCTTTTTTTTAACCTGGCAAGGCATGAACTGACGGTCACCCATGGAAATTTTCGGTATCCCCCATCAAGCGTTCCTGGGCCAGCTGCTGCTGGGCCTGGTCAACGGCGCGTTCTACGCGATGCTCAGCCTGGGGCTGGCAGTCATCTTCGGCCTGCTCGGCGTGGTCAATTTCGCGCACGGCGCGCTTTACATGCTGGGCGCATTCGCCGCCTGGATCATGCTCGACAAGTTCGGCATCAACTACTGGTTTGCGCTGGTCCTGGCACCTCTGGTGGTGGGCGCCTTCGGCGTGGTGATCGAGCGATTGCTCCTCAAGCACCTGTACAAGCTCGACCCTTTGTACGGCTTGTTGCTGACCTTTGGTCTGGCCTTGATTATCGAAGGCGTTTTCCGCGAACTGTATGGCGCCTCGGGTCAGTCCTATCCGGTGCCCGAACTGCTGTCGGGCGCCACCAACCTGGGCTTCATGATCCTGCCAAACTACCGTGCCTGGGTGGTGCTGGTGTCGCTGGTGGTCTGCCTGGGAACCTGGTTCATCATCGAGCGCACCCGTCTGGGCGCCTACCTGCGCGCCGGCACCGAAAATGCCGCGCTGGTGCAGACCTTCGGCATCAACGTGCCAATGATGGTCATGCTGACCTACGGTGCCGGCGCCGCGCTGGCAGCGTTGGCGGGCGTGCTGGCCGCGCCCATCATCCAGGTTAACCCCTTGATGGGATCGAACCTGATCATCGTCGTGTTCGCCGTGGTCGTGATTGGCGGCATGGGCTCGATCCTGGGCTCGGTCATCACCGGCCTGGCGCTTGGCCTGGTCGAGGGCATGACGCGCGTTTTTTATCCTGAGGCCTCAAGTATCGTGGTGTTCGTCGTGATGGTGCTGGTGCTGATGGTTCGCCCGGCCGGCCTGTTTGGCAAAGAATGATGGCCCCCACGCTCCCCACTTCGTGTGGTTCGCTGCCCCCCGAGGGGGCCGTCCCGCCTGCGGCCTGGCAATGCCAGTTCCGCGGCCGGTGCTTGAAAAAGAAAAACCCTACTCTTCCCGCTTCGCGTACTGCGCTGCCCCCCGAGGGGGCCGCCCCGCCTGCGGCCCGGAAAAGCCGGTCCTGCGGCCGGAACTTGGGAAGACTTGAATCCCCTGCCTTGAGCTCGTTGCGCACCATGCCTTTCGGAACTATCCAATGAACAATTCGAAAAAAATCACCCGCATCACCTACATCGCCCTGCTGGCGCTGCTGCTGGCCGCGCCGTTTATCGGGCTGTACCCGGTGTTTGTGATGAAGCTGCTGTGCTTTGCGCTGTTTGCGTGCGCGTTCAACCTGCTGCTGGGCTTTACCGGCCTGCTGTCATTCGGCCATGCCGCGTTTTTCGGCTCGGCCGCCTACATCACCGGCTGGTTTGTCAAGTCGCAGAACTGGACGCCCGAACTGGCAATCCTGGCCGGCACGGTGGGCGCCGGACTGATCGGGCTGGTGGTCGGCGCGGTGGCGATCCGCCGCCAGGGCATCTACTTTGCCATGATCACGCTGGCGCTTGCCCAGATGGTGTATTTCGTCTGCCTGCAGGCACCTTTTACTGGTGGCGAAGACGGCCTGCAGGGGGTGCCGCGCGGCGACCTGTTCGGCATGCTGTCGCTGCAGTCCGACAACGCAATGTACTACTTCGTGGTGGCTGTTTTCGTGTTGTGCTTCCTGTTTATCACGCGCATCGTCGACTCGCCGTTTGGCCAGGTGCTCAAGATGATCCGTGAAAACGAGCCACGCGCCATCTCGCTGGGCTACCAGGTAGACCGCTACAAGCTGCTGGCCTTCGTGCTGTCGTCGGCACTGGCCGGGCTGGCCGGTTCGCTCAAGACGCTGGTCATGGGTTTTGCCACGCTGTCCGACGTGCACTGGTCCATGTCCGGCGAAGTGATCCTGATGTCGCTGCTTGGCGGCGTGGGCACCTTCTTTGGCCCGGTCATGGGCGCGGGCATTGTGATTTCGCTGCAGAACCTGCTGGCTGACAAGGTCGGCTCCTGGGTCACGGTCATCATTGGCGTGATCTTCGTGCTGTGCGTGCTGGCCTTCCGCAAGGGCGTGGTCGGCGAGTTGCAGGCGTTCCGTGAGCGCCGCAAGGCGGCCGTGCAGCTGGCGTCCAAGCAGGCCTGACGCCGCCGGTCCCGGACAAAGTGCGCGCAAGGCAACTTGCTACGCACTTTTTTCATGGCGCTGTACTTTTTATAGCGTTGTATGCACAGCCACTCTGCGCAAGCGTCACTTTCCCCTTGAAATCCGGCAAGGCCCGCGTTCACGTCACCTTGACCGCCCGGCCGATGAACTGGATCGGCCCGGTGGGACGGTTGGTCGGTGAGCCATTGGCGGGCTCCAGCGTCAGCTCGAACAATCGGTTGGGCTGCAATGGCGGCAGCGTGTCCAGCGGGATGCGCACCGTCTGGCCGGGCTTGACCAGGCCCAGCGACACCGGGCCGTTCCAGTTGTCGCCCTTGGTCCAGAACTGCAGCGATTTTTCAGCCGGCACGTCGGCCTGTCCCAGCGGAATCAGACTCAGCGTTTTCGGGCTGCTGGCCTGTACGACCCAGCCCGGCGACTTGTCCTGCGGCGCCACCAGCACCACCAGGTACTGCGGCGCGGCAGGCGGCAACACCCCCAGGCGCGTGACGAGCGCCGTGGCCAGCACCGCAGCAGCGGCAAAACCGGTGCCGGCGAGCCCGCGCCAGAGCTTCACGCTGTGCCCCCAGCCGGAGGCCTGCAAACGTCGGGGCAGACGGGCAACGGTGACGAGCGGTGCGGCAATTGCGTCAAGGCTGGTGAAGGGGCGGTGTCGGGCGCAATCGTCACAGGCAGGCTCGGTCGGCGTTGACTGGGAATGAAACGGCTGCGGCCGCTTCATGCGCCGTTCGCCAGGGAAATTTCCGTTCGATGTTAGCCGACACGCAAAACTGCGTCCTGTCGCAACAATCAGGCCGCTTTCCAGAAAATATAGTCAGTCTGGTACTTCACGATTTCCCGGGCGCCCTTGCTGGCAGGACTGCCGACGCTGGCCGGCGCAACCGCGACTTGCGTGGCGACCACTTTCGAGCTGTCCATCGCTTCCCAGCTGGCCGGCGGGCCGTAGTATTTGCCGACCAGCTTGCCGCTGCGGTCGTTGATCATGGCGTTCGGGCCGACAAACAGCTATTCGTTCATGCCGGGGGCATTGGCCTTGTCGCGGCATTCGTAGGTGATCTTGCCCACGCCGACGGTTTCCATCGCCACCTTGTGGCCGGCCGGCACCTTGACCGCGTCCGGCAGGCTGTCCTGCATGAACCTGGCTGAGGCCATGGGCATCATCGGCGCCATGGAGCCGCAGGCGGCCAGCAGCACGGCGGCGCAAACAACGGCAAGGGCCAGGGGAAAGCGTTGGGTGGACATGGTGGTTCTCCAAAAATGTTGCGCAGATGAAGCAGCTTTTCTGCGCTGCTACAGGCACTACACGCCAGCGGCCGCTTTGGATGCAGTGGCGTTGATGTTTTTTTGAAAAAGTTGCCGGGCAGGCGGGCTCACCAACCGAAAAAAGGCGGCATCAAACCACTATTAATTCAATAGCAAAAAACACCCACAGCTATTGCGCTAGAGCACTAAAAAGCTTGCAATCCCGGTCAAAAAGGCAACGTCACGCCTTGGTAGTCCAGCAGGCTGCCGGTGTCGGCGGGCGTCAGGCCCTTCAGCACGTTGACCAGGTCGCTGGCGGCTTCTTCGGCCGGCCGCACCTTCAGGCCGGTCTTGGCAAACGGCTGGCTCAGCGCGGTATCGACCGTGCCCGGATGCAGCGCGACGCAGACCGACTGGCGGTTGCGCCGGGTCATTTCAATCGACGCGGTCTTGACCAGCTGGTTCAGTGCAGCCTTCGAAGCGCGGTAGCCGTACCAGCCGCCCAGCGCGTTGTCGCCGATGCTGCCGACCTTGGCCGACAGGAAAGCCGCCACGCAGCGGCCCTGCCTGGGCAGCAACGGCAAAAAATGCTTCATCACCAGCGCCGGGCCAATGGTGTTGACCTGGAACACATGCGTCAGGTAGCCGGCGTCCAGCTGGCTGAAGCTGCGTTCGGGCTGGCCTTGCGGCCCATGCAGAAAGCCGCTGGCGACCACGATCAGGCGCAGTTCGAGCTGCTGCTCGGCGCACTGGACCGCTACCCAGTCGGCGGCGGATTTCAAGCTGGCTTCGTCGCCGTAGTCGATGGCCGGCAGACTGTTTCGGCCAAGCGCCAGCACGGTTTGAAACCGTTCAGGCGCCCCCGCCGCACCCGAGAGCTGCGCCACCAGCGCCGCGCCCAGCCCGCCGCCGGAACCGATCACCAGCGCAACGCCAGCAGGTTGTCCAAAGTTCATATTGCTACTTTATTAATAGCTGCATGTGTATGCATGAATTACGCAAATGGCTGATTTGACCATCAAACCAGCCGGTGAGCCTCAAGCTTCGTCGTCCATCAGCCGCACCCGCACGCTCTTGCCCTTGACCTTGCCCATCGCCAGCTTGTGCAGCGCATCACCGGCAACCTTGCGGTCCACCGCCACATAGGTCGAGAACTCGTTGACGTTGATCTTGCCGATCTGTTCGCGGGTAAATGTCATCAAGCCATCGGCCTCACCGGTCAGCGCGCCGAGCACGTCGCCGGCGCGGAGCTTTTCCTTGCGGCCGCCAACGATCTGCAGCGTCGCCATCGGCGGGCGCAGTGCTTCCTTGGCGGTGGGTGTCAGCGCTTCAATCTTGTGCCAGTCGGACTCGGTTTTTTGCAGCAGCTCGATCTTGCCGACCGAGCCCATTTCGTCCATCGTCGCCAGGCTGATGGCCCAGCCTTCCTCGTCGGCGCGGCCGGTCCGGCCGATGCGGTGGATGTGGATTTCGCTGTCCGGCGTCACATCGACGTTGATGACCATTTCCAACTGCGCAATGTCTAGGCCGCGCGCCGCCACGTCGGTCGCCACCAGCACCGAGCAGCTGCGGTTGGCAAACTGCACCAGCACCTGGTCGCGCTCGCGCTGCTCAAGCTCGCCAAAGAGCGCCAGCGCGATGAACCCCCTGTCTTTCAGCAGTTGCACCAGCGCCCGGCACTGCGACTTGGTGTTGCAAAACGCCAGCGTGCTGACCGGCCGGTAGTGATTGAGCACCAGGGCCACCGCATTGAGGCGCGCTTCGTCATGGTCGGTGTCTTCCACCTGGTACCAGCGCTGGCGGATCTTGCTTTTCTCGTGCTGCGCCTGCACGGTGATGGTTTGCGGGTTCTTCATGAACTGCTGGCTGATCTTGGCGATGCCTTCGGGATAAGTGGCCGAGAACAGCAGCGTCTGGCGCTCTTTCGGGCACTGCTTGGCGACCACGGCAATGTCGTCGAAAAAGCCCATGTCGAGCATGCGGTCGGCTTCATCCAGCACCAGCGTGTTCATGGCCTCAAGGTTCAGGTTGCCGCGCGCCAGGTGGTCCATGATGCGGCCGGGCGTGCCGACGACGATGTGCGCGCCATGCTCCAGGCTGGCAATCTGGTTGCGCAGGGCGACGCCGCCGCACAGCGTGACGACCTTGACGTTTTCCTCGGCGCGCGCCAGGCGGCGGATTTCGGTGGTCACCTGGTCGGCCAGCTCGCGCGTCGGGCACAGCACCATCGCCTGGATGGCAAAGCGGCGGGCATTGAGGTTGGCCAGCAGCGCCAGCGCAAAGGCGGCGGTCTTGCCGCTGCCGGTCTTGGCCTGGGCGATCAGGTCCTTGCCCAGCAGGGCGACCGGCAGGCTGGCGGCCTGGATCGGGGTCATCTGGGTGTAGCCGAGTTGCGTCAGGTTGGCCAGCACGTGGGCCGGCAGCGACAAGGCGCTGAAGTCAGTAGGAGAAGTGGTCATATGCGCCTGATTATCGTGACTTGCGCTGACAGGCGACTGCCGCGGCCTGTCAGGGCAGATACGCCAAACCCAGCTAAGCTTGCGGCAGCGGCGCCTGACCCGTCGCCCGTGCCGCCGTCGCCTGACGGCACTCCCCCATATTTCTCTGCGCTGAACCCTGAATTGAATGACTGAAACGCCTCATGGAACTTGATTCACCCGCCGTGCGCGAGGCCGTCCAGGCACTTGCCCGCCAGGCACTCCCTGCCTTTGGCATCGCGCTGGCGCTGCTGCTCTGTGCCGTCTGGGGCCTGTGGCGGCTGGTACAGCATTACGGCGTGCACCGCGACACCAGCCGCTTTTCGCCGCTGGCTTATCTGGTCGCCTACCTGGCGCTGGGCTTCGGGCTGATCATCGGCGCTGCCGCCCTGTTTGCCGAAATTGCCGAAAACCTGGGCGACGGCCGCAAGCTGGGCCAGCTCGACCTGCTGTTCTCGGACACCCTCCGGTCCACGCTGCCGACCGGCGCGTTCAGGGTGTTTGCCGTGCTCACCCACTTCGGCGACACGCTTACGCTGACCAGCCTGTGCATCGCCGGCACACTGTGGCTGCTGCGCCAGCGCCAGCGCGGCCTGTGCCTGGGCTGGGTGCTGGCCTTCGTCGGCAATGCGCTGCTGAACCGGACACTGAAAGGTATTTTTGAGCGAACCCGCCCGGTGCATGACAACGCCCTGGCCTTTGCCGACGGCTGGAGCTTTCCGAGCGGCCATGCGTCGGGCTCGGTCGTGGCCTACGGCATGCTGGCGTACCTGCTGGTGCGGCTGCTGCCCGCCCGCTTGGCCAGCGCGCACCTGCCGGTGGTGGCGCTGGCGGCGGCGCTGGCCTTCACCATCGGCAGCAGCCGCGTGTTTATCCAGGTTCACTTTGCCAGCGACGTGCTGGCCGGTTTTGCCTCCGGCTCGGCCTGGCTGGCGGTGTGCATCGTTGCGCTGGAACTCAGGCGCTACCGCCAGCGCCAGCCGTGAGGCCTCAACCTGCGCAACGCCGTGGCCACCAAAAGGTCATCTGAAAACAGCACAATCACGGCCAGACTACAAAAGGAACTCATGGCTGATTTTGACTTTGACCTGTTCGTGATTGGCGGCGGCAGCGGCGGCGTGCGCGCAGCGCGCATGGCGGCGCAGCGCGGCGCCCGCGTGGCGCTGGCCGAAGTGGCCGAGATGGGGGGCACCTGCGTCAACCTGGGCTGCATCCCGAAAAAACTTTACAGTTACGCCGCCCATTTCGCCGAAAGCTTCGAGGAGTCGCACGGCTTCGGCTGGGTGGGCGAAGCACCTAGGCTGAACTGGGACACCCTCAAGTCCAACCGCGCCCGCGAGATTACGCGCCTCAACGGCATTTATGTGCAGCTGCTCAAAAGCTCTGGCGTGCAGACCCTCAACGGCTGGGCCACGCTGGTCGATGCGCACACGGTGGACGTCGGCGGCCAGCGCCACAGCGCCGAAAACATCCTGGTCGCCACTGGCGGCAAGCCCAGCATTCCTGAATTTCCAGGCAGCGAGCATGTCATCAGCTCCAACGAGATGTTCGACCTGTCGCCCTTCCCGCAGCGCCTCTTGGTGGTCGGCGGCGGCTACATCGCCTGCGAGTTTGCCTCGATCTTCAACGGACTCGGTGCCGAGGTCACGCAGCTCTACCGGGGCCACCAGGTGCTGCGCGGCTTTGACGAGGAAGTGCGCGGCTTTATTGCCAGCGAAATGGTCAAGAGCGGCGTGACGCTGCACCTCAACACCGACGTGGCCACTATTGAGCGCAGCGCAGACGGCTTGCAGGTGCAGCTGCTCGACGGCAGCCACATCACCGTTGATTCGGTGCTGTATGCCACTGGCCGTGTGCCGCTGGTCAAGGATCTGGGGCTGGAAGCGGCGGGCGTGCGACAGGCCAAATCCGGCGCGATCGAGGTGAACGACCAGTATCAGACCTCGGTACCGTCAATTTACGCCGTCGGGGACGTGACGGCGCGCGTGCAGCTCACGCCGGTCGCGCTGGCCGAGGCGATGGTCGTGGTCGATGCGCTGTTCGGCCCGCCCGAGGGCAAGACGCCGCGCGGCATGAGCTACGACTTCATCCCGACCGCCGTGTTCACGCATCCGAACATTGGCACGGTCGGCTACACAGAACTCGAAGCGAGCGAGAAATTCGGCAAGATCAGCGTTTACAAGAGCGACTTCAAGGCGCTCAAGCACACGCTGAGCGGCAGCACCGAGCGCACGCTGATGAAGCTGATCGTCGAGGACGCCACCGACCGCGTGGTTGGCCTGCACATGGTGGGCGCCGACGCCGGCGAGATTGTCCAGGGCTTTGCCGTGGCCATGAAGGCCGGCGCGACCAAGGCGGTGTTTGACAGCACCATCGGCATCCACCCGACGATGGCCGAAGAGTTCGTGACGATGCGCGAGGCGCTCAAGCGCTGATGAATGCCAGACGGCGGCAAGCATCCTGCCTTGCCGCCCCTGAATGCCCAAACCGCAAAGTGATTGAGCCCATGCCCTACCTGCCCCCCTTCATCGCCCCCATCCGTTACCGCGACCCGGCCGCCGCGCTGGCGCAGGTGCACGCCATCTATGACCAGCAAATCGCCCACCTGCGCAGCGCCATGCAACGTTACCTGGCCGGCGACACGCTGCCCAGCCATGTGCGCGCCTGCTATCCGTTTGTCCGCATCCACACCGAGACGGTGGCCCGGGCCATCCTGGAAACGCCCGACATCGTGCAGCTCAGCTACGGCTTTGTCGCCGGACCCGGCCACTTTGAAACCACCCTGACCCGGCCCGACCTGTACAGCGACTACTACCTGGCGCAATTCCGCCTGCTGATGCAAAACCACGAGGTCGAGCTGGAAGTGGGCACCAGCAGCCAGCCGATCCCGATTCATTTTTCATTTGCCGAGAACGACCACATCGAGGGCACGATGAGCCCGGCCCGGCGCATGCTGATGCGCGATGTGTTCGACCTGCCCGACCTGGCGTCAATGGACGACGGCATTGCCAACGGCACCTACGAGCCCAGCGCCGGCCAGCCGCAGCCGCTGTCGCTGTTCACTGCAGCGCGCGTCGACTATTCGCTGCAGCGCCTGCGCCACTACACCGGCACGTCGCCGCAGTGGTTCCAGAATTTCGTGCTGTTCACCAACTACCAGTTCTATATTGACGAATTCGTCCGACTGGGGCATGCCGAAATGGCCGACCCGGCCAGCGAATACATCGCCTTTATCGAACCGGGCAATGTGGTGACGCGGCGCACCGGCCTGGGCGCGCAGGAAGGCGACGAACTGGGCATTGCGCCACCACGCCTGCCGCAAATGCCGGCCTACCACCTGGTGCGGGCAGACCGCACCGGCACCACGATGGTCAACATCGGCGTCGGTCCGGCCAATGCCAAGAACATCACCGACCATGTCGCCGTGCTGCGCCCGCACGCCTGGATCATGCTGGGCCACTGCGCCGGCCTGCGCACCAGCCAGCAACTCGGCGACTATGTGCTGGCCCACGGCTATGTGCGCGAAGACCATGTGCTCGACGAAGAACTGCCGCTGTGGGTGCCGATTCCGGCGCTGGCCGAAATCCAGAAGGCGCTGCAGCAGGCGGTGGAAGACGTGACGAATGCAGAAGGTGCTGACCTCAAGCGCATCATGCGCACCGGCACCGTCGCCTCGACCGACAACCGCAACTGGGAGCTGCTGCCCGGCAACCAGGTGCAGCGCCGCTTCAGCCAGAGCCGGGCGATTGCGCTGGACATGGAAAGCGCGACGATTGCCGCCAACGGTTTTCGGTTCCGTGTGCCCTACGGCACGCTGCTGTGCGTGAGCGACAAGCCGCTGCACGGCGAGATCAAGCTGCCGGGCATGGCGAACCAGTTCTACCGCGACCGGGTAGACCAGCATTTGCGCATTGGCATGCGGGCGGTGGAGTTGCTGCGGGCCGAGGGCATCAGCCAGTTGCACAGCCGCAAGTTGAGGAGCTTTTCGGAGGTGGCGTTTCAGTAGTTTTGCCATGGTTTGAATAGCTGCTTGCGCTTTTAGGTATTGCGCGGAATCGCTTTTTCTCTTGATTTTTTTGCAAATTCCTGGCCTGGTTCTGTTGGTTGATGAGCGCAGGGGCGTTGCGGAGCTTTCCTGGCCGTGGGCTGCCCGGCCAGCCAAACCAGTCAGCCCCCCCACAAACAGAAGATCAGGCAAAAACTTCCCGCGCCATCCAGCGCCGTTCTGCCGCAAACGCCAGCGCCAGCCTGAGCGCCGAGCATGTGCGGATGTAAAAGCGCTGGGCGACGGCTGGACGCGCGCTGGAGTCGCCCCGGCCTCCTTCCTGAGCCGCACCCGAGGCGTCTGATGCAGTTACCCTATTTGTTCAATCCTGCGGTCAATGTCGTGTCGTTTGTATTTTCGGCTGGCACCGGCTTGCTGTTCGGCTATTTTCCGGCCTGCCCTGCCGCCAGCCAGGACGCGATGGAGGCGCTGCGTCGGCAGTGAGGACCGCCGGCGATACGCGTTGCATTTGAAGCTGTGCGCTGCCCAGGCTTACCGCCCGAGTCCTACACGACTCGGGGTACAAGTTGCCGAAAATAGTTGCATGTTGAGTAACTTTGATACAGACCCGTCATTCTTGAAACTTTCAACACTTTCAGGGTTGAACCACGGCCTGGCAGTGCTGAAGAGCCAGCTCGATGCCGGCGGCATCATGGCTGCGCTGAAGTACCTGAACAGCCGCATAGAACATCGTTTCACGGCAATCTACAAATTCCAGGGACCGACGCAGCGTGCCGTGTTTCTCTACGACAAGCTGGGGCACTCCGGAAACCGTTTCAACGCCATTGCGACGTCCGAAAGCCTGGGCCGATTCATCACGGCGCGCGAACCCTTTGGCGTGACCGATTCGGCGACCGACACATTCATGAAAAAACACGGCCACCGCAGTCTGGTGACGTCCTTTTATGGCCTGTCGCTGTCGCAGGCCAACACCCTGCCGACGGGCAGCCTTTGCCACTTCGACCTGAAACCCCAGACGCTGCCGTCACCCGTGGAACGAGATTTCATGAACCGCGCCAGGAGCCTGCTGTTCATCCGGCTCAACGGGTTTGGCATTTGACGCCATCGCCTCACACATCAAAAACCATAGCAATTTACGCTCACCAGTACTGCGCAAAAGCCTGATTTACCCCCGAATCCGGTCCGCCAGCCGGCCAGCGACGCCTTGCTGTCGGCAGGGACAGCCCAGGCCCATCGTCCGTCTCACGGGACCCGTCGGCATGCACGCAGAACCAGCGGCAGCTGACGTCCTTCCTCGACCAGCCCGTTATTCGGCCCCCTTCGCCGACCGGCGGGCTCCGCAGGCGAACCTCGGCACTCTGGGTTTGCGCATGGTGACGGTTTCCTTCACCCGCCCCATGAGCTGACCTGCATCGGCATCACGAACTTCCTGGCGCTGCGGGGGCACGAACTGTTCAATCCCCTGGCGCCCATCTCCAACACTGTGGCGCTGCTGGAGCGGGAGCGGGAGGGCAGTGAGTCCCAGGCCTGGCGCGCCAAGCGCGAGATCATTGGCCGCCAGCTCAGGCAACTGGACCGGCTGGTCGATGACCTGCTTGACGTGGGCCGCATCGCCAGCGGCAAGATTCAGCTGGAGGCCAAGCCGGTGCACGTCATCAAGCCGGTGCACGAAGCGGTCCAGGCGGTCGAGGCGGTTACGGCCACTGATCGACGGCAAATCGCATGTGCTGGACAGACACACCCCGGACGATCCGTGGGTCCTGGGCGACCATGCGCGCATCGTCCAGAGCCTGTCCAACCTGATCGGCAACGCCGCCAAGTTCACGCCTGTCGCCGGCCGGATCAGCGTTCGCACCGAAGCCAGGCTCGCCAGCACGGAAGTGCGGGTGATTGACAACGGACCGGGCATGCCGCCGCATTGACTGCAGAAGGTGTTTGACCTGTTTTGCACAGGGCGAGCAGTGCATCACGCCGGTTTGGCGCTGCCGGCATGCAGGCAGCGCATGAAGTCATGGCTGTCGATCAGCGCAAACCGGTCCGCGCCCGGCAGCTGGTAGTGCCACCATTCACGCGGATGGTGCACGAAGCCGGCTTCCAGCATCACCGTCAGCAGCCGCATGCGGTTGAGCTGGACGGCCGCCGGATGGCCGGCGTGAAAATGGTGCGATGCCGGGCTCATGGTGTCCACCGGCGTGCCCATGTCGAGCGCCTGGCCGTCGGCGCCGACCAGCGTCAGGTCGATGGCGACGCCGCGCGTGTGGTTCGAACCCTTTCTCGGGTCGGCGATGTAGTCCGGGTTGGGCGCCACGGCCCACAGCGCTTCCTGCGCCGCCTGCGGCCGGAAGGCGTCGAGGATCTTCAGCCGAAGGCCAAATCCCCGGGCCGCCGCGATGGCCTGGCGCAAGCCCGCCTCGGCCTGCGGATGCAGAAAGCACAGCGGATGGTCGTAGATGGCCTGGCCGGTGAAGTTGTGCTCACCGGCGTAGATCAGGTCGATCAGCACCGCATGGTTCTGCTCGGTGATCTGGACCAGAGGGGGCGGCGTGGGCATGCGGGATGAAGTAAAAAGGCCGCTTCAGCCGGCCAGGCCGACATAGACATTCTGCACATCGTCGTTGGCGTCGATGGCGGCCAGGAAGGCCTCGACCTCGTGCAGGTCGCCAGTGCTCAAGGCGGCGGGGCTGACCGGGTTCTTCGGCTTGTAGCCGAGCTTGGCGGCCAGCACGGTGAAGCCCTGCGCGGGCAGCGCGCGGCTGACCAGGTCCAGGTCGGCGGGGTCGGTCAGGAACAGCGTCGTGCCTTCTTCATGGCCCGGTTCGAAGTCCTGCGCGCCGGCCTCGATGGCGGCCAGTTCCGGGTCGGCGTCTGCCGCCAGCGGCTCGGCCTCGATCATGCCCATGTGGTCGAAATCCCAGGCCACCGAGCCGGCGCTGCCCAGCTGACCCTTGCGGAACAGCACACGCATCTCGGAGGCGGTGCGGTTGACGTTGTCGGTCAGGCATTCGACCATGAGCGGCACCTGGTGCGGCGCAAAGCCTTCGTAGATGACGTGTTCGAAATGTACCGTCTCGCCGGTCAGGCCTGCGCCTTTCTTGATGGCCCGGTCCAGCGTTTCCTTGGGCATCGAGAGCTTGCGGGCCTGCTCGACCACCAGCCGCAGGCGCGCGTTCGACGCCGGGTCGGCGCCGTTACGCGCCGCGATCATGATGTCCTTGGACAGTTTTCCAAATACCCGGCCCCTGGCATTTGCGGCCAGGTCCTTGCCTTTTGCTTTCCATTGCGCGCCCATGACTGGTGTTCCTCGATGTTGTCGCGCTCTGCGGCGACGGGGGTGGTTTCAGGGGGGTCCCGGGCATGCGCGCCGCCATCAAAAGGCCTGCCGCGTGACCGAGGGGGGTTCCGTTATACACCCAGGCATGGGTGCTCCCCGGGGCGCTGAACGGGCCAGAGCTGGCGGCCACGAGCCTGTTGTGCGAACCGCCGTACGGTTTTGGGCCCGGATTCGGCATTGATAAAGGCTTTCGCGCAATGCTGACATGCATGGATTGCTATTATTTTGATAGTGAGCAAGCGGCTTTGGCCCGTCCTGGGCCCGCAGCGCCCCGGGTTCAGCCGCCGTGCCACCCAGCCGGCGGTCCGGCAAGGCCACCCGCTTGACGACATTGACCGGTTTGGTCAGGTGGACGTAAAAGCCGGTCTGTCAACGCGCTTCGCGGTCGCGTTTCTGGCCGTAACTGGTGGTGGCGATCAGCGGCGGCGGATTTGCCACTTCGAGCGCGTATTCTGCGGGCGACCTTGATCCTGCCGATGCCCGGCAGCACCAGGTCAGGCGCACCGGCCTTGATTGCTTCGAACCCTGGCCAGCCCGTCATGCGCCATGCTGGGGACATGGCCCAGCGCATCGAGCCGCATCGCCATGGTTTCGGCCGCATCGCGGTTGGGGTCCCCCACCAGCACCCGCGTGCAGGCGAAGGGCTTGACGCCCTTGTCCGCCGCAGGCTGGGGAGCGGGCGCAGGCGTGGCCGGCAGCCGGATCACGAACTCGCTGCCCTCGCCATCGATGCCCTTGCTGAAGGCGCTGACGTCTCCGCCATGCCGCACCACCCGCTGCTGGTCCAGGCTGAGTCCCAGGCCCAGCCCGCCATGCGACCGCGCCATGCAAGGCACGCGTGGCGGCGCTGCTTTCAATAGCTGCCTGCGCTTGCGCACAATACGCAACAGGCTTTTTTTTCGTAAATCTCCAACAGCTGGCCAGGGACCGGCCGCAAAACCTGCTCACCGGGCCGCTCATCTGCGGCATGCGGTTTGCGCGTTGGAGGCCGGATGCTCTGCGTGCGCTTTTGACTGATGGCCTACATGACGGGAATCCTGGCGCGCACCGAGCAGTATTCCTGCCCGATCAGGCACGCGCACGGGGTACTCGGATCGCACGCGCGCTGCAACCATTTCCTCGACTACGGCGAGGCCGAGGCCTGCGAGGCAAAGCTCGAAAAATTCCGGGTGGCTCCGGGCAAGGAGAAATGAGCGGCCTGCCCAGGCCTTCCTTAAAATCCGGCTTCTGCCCGTTTTGGTGATGAATCGGGTGTCGTCAACTTTTCAAACCTCTTCAAGGATCTTCATGGACCAGCCTATTCATCAATTCAGCGATCTCTTTGCACAACTCGGCTTGCCCGCCGACGAGTCGGCCATCCGGCTGTTCATCGCCACGCATTCACCCCTGAGAAGCGACATCGAGCTGGCGGACGCGCCGTTCTGGACGGATTCGCAGGCGGCGTTCCTGAAAGAAGAAAAGCTCGAAGACGCCGACTGGGCAGAGCTGGTGGACCAGCTGAACCTGGCGCTTCGCGGCTGAACCGGGCCGGCACGCGCTTCGTTTCGTCCGGTTTGCGGTTCGCGCCAAGGCGGTCCCGTTTCCGCCCTGTCAGCGCCGCGGCGCCACATGACGGCGCCACCGCCTTCATTCACCCGCAGCATTTGAAGCAACCCCAATGAATACGGAGCAGACGGCATGCGTGCCGGACACGGACACGACCACGGCCATGCGCCGGAAAATTTCAATCCTGGGCCTGGTCCTGCCCGGCCCGGCAGGTCTTGCGGCCGCCGCCGCACGGCTGGCCCGCCGTGGAGCACTGGCTGCAGCAGCACGGCGGCCAGCGCGTCACGCCGCCGCCGATGGGCAACCCGGCGCGCGGCTACCCGGCAGTTGAAGACGCACCCGGCCACTTTGTCCTGGTTTCCTGGTTTCCTTGAAAAGCGCCCCATGATCCCCAACGCAAACACCAGCTCCGACGCAGAAACAACCATCGCGCTGCCGATGCTGGCCGGCAAGAAAGGGCTGGTCGCCAAACTGGCCGAGCCGCTGATGGCCGGCGGCGGCACGCTGGTGACCATGCGCTACTACGGCGCGCAAAAGGTCATCTACTGCTGCGGCATCATGGGGCCGGTCAAGGCCGCGCTCGAAGCGTCGGTGCGCTACCTGGCGGCCGAACTCGGCCCGGCCGGCATCCGCGTGCATGCGGTCTCGCCCGGCCCGATCTAGACGCGGGCGGCCTCGGGCATCGGCGACTTCGAGCAGCTGCTGGACGAAGCCGCCAGCCGCGCGCCCCAGCACCAGCTGGTGACGATTGCCGATGTCGGCGCCGTCACCGCCATGCGGTGCAGCGACGCGGCCCGCGCGCTGACCGGCAACGTCACCTACGTCGATGCCGGCTACCACGTCATGGGCTAAGCTGGCCGCACGAGAACAAAGGAACACCATGGATGCGCTTATCACCCAGCCCGGCCCGCCAGCCGATTTCCTTGAAAACCATCCCTTCGACACGATTCGTGTCGGCGACGGTGCCAGCCTGCAGCGCCAGGTCACGCAGCGCGACATCCAGCTGTTCGCCGCCGTCTCGGGCGACGTGAATCCGGCGCATGTCGATGCGCTGTATGCCCAAACCAGCCACTTCCACGAAATCATTGCCCACGGCATGCTGGGCGGCTCGCTGATCTCGACTGTGCTGGGCACGCAGTTTCCCGGCCCGGGAACGATCTACCTGGGCCAGACGCTCGAGTTTCTCAAGCCGGTGCATATCGGCGACACCTTGAGCGTGGCCGTCACGGTGACCGCGCTGGAGGCGGCCCATCGCCATGTCTGGCTGCACACCACCTGCACCGACCAGGACGGCGACGTGGTGATTGATGGCGAGGCGCAGGTGGTGGCGCCGGCCGAGAAGCTGCGCATTGCGCGCACCGACCTGCCCGAGCCGCTGATGGCCGACAAGAACCTGCGCTATGACCAGTTGCTCAATGCCGCCAGGGCCCTTCCCCGCATCAGCATGGGCGTGGTCCATCCGTGCAGCCGCGAGGCGCTGGAAGGCGCGCTGGACGCCGACCGGCTGGGCCTGATCGAGGCCATCCTGATCGGGCCGGAGTCGCGCATCCGCAGCCTGGCGGCCGAATGCCGGCTGGACCTGACCGGTTACCGCATCATTGATGTGCCGCACAGCCATGCGGCCGCCGCCAGGGCGGTCGAGCTGGCCCGCGCCGGCGAGGTGGAGGCGCTGATGAAAGGCAGCCTGCACAGCGACGAATTGCTGAGTGCTGTGGTCAACGCGCAATTCGGCCTGCGCACCGAACGCCGGGTCAGCCATGTGTTCGTGCTTGACGTGCCGCGCTACCCCAAGCCGCTCTTGATCACCGACGCGGCGATCAACGTCGCGCCCGACTTCGACGCCAAGGTCGACATCGTTCAGAACGCCATTGACCTGGCGCATGCGCTGGGCATTGACCGGCCCAAGGTGGCTGTTCTTTCGGCAGTGGAAACCGTCACGCCCAAGCTGCGCTCGTCGATGGATGCCGCCGCCCTGTCCAAGATGGCCGACCGGGGCCAGATCACCGGCGGGCTGGTCGATGGCCCGCTGGCCTTCGACAACGCCGTGTCGCTGGCCGCAGCCAAGACCAAGGGCATCCAGTCAGAAGTTGCCGGCGACGCCGACATTCTGGTGGTGCCCGACCTGGAATCGGGCAACATGCTGGCCAAGCAGCTCGAATACCTGGGCGGCGCGCAGGCCGCCGGGCTGGTGATGGGCGCGAAAGTGCCCATCGTGCTGACCAGCCGGGCCGACTCGGCGCATTCGCGCATTGCCTCGTGCGCCATGGCCCTGTTGCTGACAGAGCACCGGCGCAAAGCCCTGGCGCCGGCATGACGCAGACACTGCTGGTCATCAACTCGGGCTCGTCGAGTGTCAAGTTTGCCGCCTACGACGTGCTGCCTGATGCGGCCCTGCAGCGCATCGCCAACGGCAGGATCGAGGGTATCGGCAGCGCGCCGCGTCTGCGGGTCTGGGGGCAAAGCGGCGAACCGCTTGAAGACCGGCGCATCAGCGTGTCGGACGACCCGGTGCTGGGGCCGGAAGAGGCGTTTGAAGCGCTGTTCGAGTGGCTGGGCCAACATGCGGCCGGGCGCACGCTGGGGGCTGTCGGCCACCGGGTGGTGCATGGCGGCGAGTTGTTTACGCGGCCGGCGCGGGTCACGCCCGCCATCCTGGCGCAGCTGGCCGGCTTCACCGCGCTGGCGCCGCTGCACCAGCCGCACAACCTGTCGGCCATCCGGGCGATTGCCAGCCTGTACCCGGACCTGCCGCAGGTCGCCTGCTTTGACACAGAATTCCACACCACGCAGCCCTGGGTGGCGCAGGCCTGCGCACTGCCACGCCAGATCACCGAGGCCGGCGTGAAGCGCTACGGCTTTCATGGCCTGTCGTATGAATACATTGCCAGCGTGCTGCCCGACCAATTGGGCGCCGTGGCGAATGGCCGCGTCGTCGTTGCGCACTTGGGCAATGGCGCGAGCCTGTGCGCCATGCGGGGCCGGCGCAGCGTTTCCTCGACCATGGGTTTTACCGCCCTCGACGGCCTGGTGATGGGCACCCGCTGCGGCAGCCTGGACCCCGGCGTGGTGCTGTACCTGATGAGTGGGCTGGGCATGAGCGTTCAGGCAGTGGAAAAGCTGCTGTACGAGCAGTCGGGCCTGCTCGGCGTGTCAGGCATTTCAAGCGATATGCGCACGGTCGAAGCCAGTGCAGCGCCTGAAGCCCGGCAGGCCATCGACTTGTATGTGTACCGCATCGCGCAGCAGCTCGGCAGCCTGGCCGCGTCGCTGGGCGGGCTGGAGGCACTGGTGTTCACCGCCGGCATTGGTGAGAACAGCGCCAGTTTGCGGCGCCGGGTTTGCGAGGATGCCGCCTGGCTGGGCGTGGCACTGGACGAGGAGACCAACCAGGCGGGTGGCTCTGGCGCCCGGTGCATCAGCACGGCGGGCAGCCGGGTGGCAGTGTGGGTCATTCCGACCAATGAGGAGTTGATGATTGCGCGGCATACCCAGGCGGTGCTGCAGGGGCGCGGGGCGCATGACTGGCGCAGTGGCCGAGTCTGATTTCACTATTTATTTCATAGCTGTTTGCGCTTACGGGTATTGCGCAAAAGCACTTTTTGGCTTGGAAACGTCTGGATTTTCAGCTTGATTTTTCGGTGTGGATTCTTGGTCAGGTTTTTTGGTTGATGGGTGCCGGGGCTTTGCTTTGCTTTGCTTTGCTGAGCTTTGCTGGCCGGGGGTTGCCCGGCGGCAAGTAACTTTCTTTTGCTTCGCCAAAAGAAAGTCACCAAAGAAAAGGCGACCCGACTGTCCGGGTCCCTTCGCTTCGCTACGGGCAACCTGCGATAAGCGGCAAAAGCGGGGGTCCGCGCAAACTCGCTTCACTGCGTTGCGCTCAAACAGCGCGCGGCCCTAATCCCGCTTTTGCCGCTTATCACAGGCCCAGCCAGAACGGGACTGGCGGGTTCGGGTTCGGGTTCGGGTTCGGACACGGACACGGACACGGACACGGACACGGACACGGACACGGACACAGATACGGATACGGATACGGATACGGATACGGATACGGAACTTAGCGCATCAAATGTACTGCTTGCGCATGCTAAGCCTGCGTAAGCAGCTATTTAATTAGTAGCGTTTATTGTCTAGAACGCGGTGCTGTGGCTGTTTGGCTGTTTGGCTGTTTGGCTGTTTGGCTGTTTGGCTGTTTAGCTGTTTAGCTGTTTAGCTGTTTAGCTGTTTAGCTGTTTAGATTTTCATTCCCTGCCTGCCCCGTTCTGGCTGGGCCTGCGATGCCTGAGAAAAATGGGATCAGGGCCGCGCGCTGTTTGAGCGAAACGCAGTGAAGCGAGTTTGCGCGGCCCCCCATTTTTCTCAGGCAGCGCAGGTTGCCCGTAGCGAAGCGCAGGGACCCGGACAGTCGGGTCGCCTTTCTTTTGCTTACTTTTCTTTGGCGAAGCAAAGAAAAGTGAGTTGCCGCCGGGCAACCCCCGGCCAGCAAAGCAAAGCAGCGCCAACCAATCAGCGATCAGGCCACAAGCTCAACCCAACGGCACCCCATCAGCCCGAGGAACAGGAACAGCACCAGCCGCAACCCCGGAACGCTCCCCCACCTCAGCCCGCATCAACGGCAAATGCTCAGGCCAGTCGCGCTGCATGCAGTCCACCAGCGCTTCGCGCACCTTGCAGCGCAAATCCCAGTTCAGGCTCGAATTGCTCGACGTCACCAGCACCCGCAGCTGCATGCTGCGCTCGCCCGCCTCCACCACCTGCAGCAGGCACAGCCGCTGGTCCCATTCAAGGGCGGCTTCGCAGGCCAGACGTGCCGCTTCGCGCAAAGGCGCCAGCGGCATGCGGTAGTCCACCCACAGGAACACCGTGCCGATGATCTGCGCGCTGTTGCGCGTCCAGTTCTGGAACGGGTTCTCGATGAACCACTGCAGCGGAATGACCAGCCGGCGCTCGTCCCAGATTTTCAGCACGACATAGGTGCCGGTGATTTCCTCGACACGGCCCCATTCGCCCTGGACGATCAGCACGTCGTCGATGCGAAACGGCTGCGCCAGCGCAATCTGCAAGCCGGCGATCAGGTTGCTGAAGATCGGCCGCGCCGCAATGCCCGCCACCAGGCCTACGACGCCGGCCGACGCCAGCAGGCTGGCGCCGATCTGGCGCGCGCCCGGAAAGGTCATCAGCATCAGCGCCAGTCCCGCCACGACGATGATGAACATGGCGGTGCGGGCCAGCATGCGCGTCTGGGTGTGGATGCGGCGCGCCTGCAGGTTGTCGTCCACATTCACCGGGTACAAAGCGATGATGCCCTGGGCCACACCGCGAACGGCACGCAGGCCCAGCCAGGTCAGCGCGGCAAGCAGCAGCAGGCCGTTGGCATGTCGGATGCCGGCAATCAGCGCAAAGCTGTCGGGCGCCCCCTGCCAGACCGCCTGCAGCGCCAGCAGCGGCATCAGCAGCTGGGCCGGCGCGCGGCATTGCCGCGCCGCCTGGTTCGACACCGGCAGGGAACGCGTCAGGCGCAACACCACACTGGCGCTGAGCCGGTGCACCAGCAGCGCCAGCAGCACCGCGACCAGCGCTGCCAATAAAACGTGCAGCGAGGAATCGTCGGCCCAGGACATCAGGTCGGACACTCGCATGGGCCAATTTCCCTCCCAGCGGGCTGCCATCAAGCAATGCGGGGCCGGACTTTCGAAGCCGCCAGTTGGGCCCGCGTGCGCGCCACCTCGACATCGTCATCGAAGGCCAGCGCCACGCCCATGCGCCGTTTGACAAAGCTCTCGGGCTTGCCGAACAGGCGGATGTCGGTCTGCGGCACCTGCAGCGCCTCGGCCACGCCGTCAAACACGATGCCCGCCGCATCGACGCCGCCATAGATCACGGCGCTGGCGCCCGGGCTTTTGAGCGCGGTGTTGACCGGCAGCCCCAGGATGGCGCGCGCATGCAGCTCGAACTCGTTTTGCCACTGGGTGCACAGCGTCACCATGCCGGTGTCGTGCGGGCGCGGACTGACTTCGCTGAACCAGACGTCGTCGCCCTTGACAAACAATTCCACGCCAAACACGCCCTGGCCGCCCAGGTTGTCGGTCACGGCCCTGGCAATGGCGCGGCTTCTTTCAAGCGCAGCCGGCCGCATTGGCTGCGGCTGCCAGCTTTCGACATAGTCACCGCTGACCTGCAAATGGCCGATCGGTTCGCAAAACTGCGTTTCAATTGCGCCGTCGGCGCCCACGGCGCGCACCGTCAGCAGCGTGATTTCATACTCAAAATCCACAAAGCCTTCAACGATCACCCGTCCGTGGCTGACCCGCCCGCCGGCCATGGCCTGGTCCCAGGCCGGCGCCACGTCTTTGGGCAGGGCGATCTTGCTCTGGCCCTTGCCCGACGAACTCATCACCGGCTTGACGACGCAGGGGTAGCCAATCTTGCTGTCGATGGCGGTCTGCAATGCTTCCAGCGAATCGCAAAACACATACGGGCTGGTCGGCAATTCCAGGGTTTCGGCGGCCAGCCGGCGGATGCCCTCGCGGTCCATGGTCAGACACGCAGCCCGGGCCGTGGGAACCACGCGCACCACGCCGGCGGTTTCAAGTTCTTCCAGCATGGCGGTCGCAATCGCCTCGATCTCGGGCACCACCAGGTCGGGCTTTTCGCGCTCGATCAGGGCCTTGAGCTGCGCCGGGTCGCTCATGGTGAGGGTGCGCGCATGGTGCGCCACCTGCTGGCCGGGGGCGTTGTCGTAGCGGTCCACGGCGATGGTTTCCACGCCCAGGCGTTGCAGCGCGATCAGCACTTCCTTGCCCAGTTCGCCCGAGCCGAGCAGCATGACCTTGGTGGCATGGGGAGACAAAGGGGTTCCGAAGGTGGTCATAAGGGAGAGGTAAAAAAGGGAGCAAAAAAAGCAAGGGCCAGGCGCAGTCTTGGCCAGCCAACCGCGAGCGGCTACTTTACTTCAGCCGTGCGGCCTGCGTCGGGCTTGACCTTGCGGACAGCGGTCCAGGCGCTTTTGGCTGACAATCATTCTCGATTGCAACACCCTGCAACGCCCCAGCCGGTCACCGACCTGCCACCCGAAAGCCCTTCCATGCAAGCACCTTCCCGCGCTGTTTCGTCCCCCCCTGCCGCTGCGGAGAATGCCCCGCGCAAGCGCCGGCCGCCGCGCCGGGTCGAGGTCAGCCGCGTGCAGATCCTGAGCCCGGCCATGCGCCGCATCACGCTGACCGGCACCGAACTCCAAGGCTTTGAGGCGGGCGACCCGGCCAGCTACCTGAAGCTGATCTTTCCCGAGCCTGGCCAGACCGAGCCGGTGCGGCCCCTGCCCGACGGCCCGCGCGCCACGTCGATGCGCACCTACACGCCGCGGGCGGTGCGGCCCGAGGCCGGCGAAGTCGATGTCGATTTCGTGCTGCACGGCGAAGGCCCGGCCTCGACCTGGGCAGCGCAGGCAGAGACCGGACAGGTGCTGTTCCTGATGGGTCCCGGCCCCGGTTACCAGGTCGATCTGCAGGCGGTGGAACACCTGCTGATCGGCGACGCCAGCGCATTGCCGGCGTTTGAAACCATCCTGGCGCGTCTGCCGGCCACGGCCCGCGTCCGTGTGCTGGTCGAGGTGTCCGACGCCGCCGAGGAGCGCACCCTGAGCAGCCCGGCGCAACTCAGCGCCCGGTGGGTCGTTCGCGCAGCGGACAAGCAGCATGCCGGACTGGCACTGGAGCAGGCCTTGCGCCAGGCCAGTGCGCCTGCTGCGCAAAGCCGGGTTTACCTGGCCTGCGAGGCTGCCGCCATGCGCCGCATCCGCGAGTTGCTGACCGGCGAGCTGGGCCTGCCGCGCAGCCAGATCATTGGCCGGGGCTACTGGAAGCTCGGCGCCGTCAACCACCCGGACCACGACTACGGCGAAGACGCCTGAGATGCATAGCGCGCGCCCCCGATGGGCACAATAGCCGCATGACCCAGCCCCTGTTTGAAGTGGTCGACCTGACCAAGCGCTACGGCGACACCACCGTCGTCAACCAGCTGTCGTTTTCCATCGCGCCGGGCGAATGCCTGGGGGTGATTGGCCCGAACGGCGCGGGCAAGACCACCACCATCCGCATGTGCCTGGGCTTGACCAGCCCCGATTCGGGAAGCATCCGCTACCTTCCGAACGGCCAGGCTCCCAGCCTGGCCATGCCGCAGGACGCGCTGGCGATCAAGGCGCAACTGGGCATCGTCAGCCAGTTCGACAGCCTGGACCCGGATTTTTCGTGCGCCGAGAACCTGCTGGTGTTCGGCCGTTATTTCGGCCTGAAGGATGCGGTGATCCGGGAACGCATCCCGAAATTGCTGGATTTCGCCGCCCTCACCCACAAGGCCGACGCCAAGCTCAGCGAACTCTCGGGCGGCATGAAGCGCCGGTTGAGCCTGGCGCGGGCGCTGGTCAATGACCCGCAGCTCTTGCTGCTCGACGAGCCCACCACCGGCCTGGACCCGCAGGCGCGGCACCTGATGTGGGAGCGGCTGCAGCGGCTGGTGCAGCAGGGCAAGTCCATCCTGCTGACGACGCATTTCATGGACGAGGCCGAGCGCCTGTGCAACCGCCTCTTGGTGCTCGACCACGGCAAGAAAATGACCGAAGGCACGCCGCGCGCGCTGATCGCCAGCAACCTGGAGCCCGACGTGGTCGAGGTCTATGGCGCGGGCGCACTGGCGCTGGTCGAATCACCGCAGCATGCGCCACTGCGGGCCATGGCCGCACGCGTCGAGGTCAGCGGCGAAACGGTGTTTTTCTACACCGCCGACGCCAAGGGCCTGCTGGCCGCGCTGACCGACCATCCCGCGCTGCGCACGCTGCACCGCCCGGCCAACCTCGAAGACCTGTTCCTCAAACTCACCGGACGCCAGATCCGCGAGGCTGCCTGATGACCGACGCCACGACCACATCCCCGCGCACGCTCCCTGCGCTGACCCGGCAGCCGGCGCTGCTGCGGCCGCCGCAGATCAGCTGGCGCTGGCTGCCGGTGTTCCGGCGCAACCTGCTGGTCTGGCGCAAGCTGGCCGTTCCCAGCCTGGTCGGCAACATCGCCGAGCCGCTGATCACGCTGGTCGCCTTTGGCTACGGGCTGGGCGCGCTGATCGGGGAGGTGCAATTGAGTGGCAGCGCCGTGCCCTACATCGTGTTCCTGGCCAGCGGCTCGGTCTGCATGAGCGCGATGAATGCCGCGTCCTTCGAGGCGCTGTACTCGGCGTTTTCGCGCATGAACGTGCAGCGCACCTGGGACGGCATCATGAACGCGCCGGTGCGGCTCGACGACGTGGTGTTTGCCGAGATGCTGTGGGCCGCTTTCAAGTCGCTGTTCACCAGCGCGGTGATTCTGGGCGTGATGCTGGCGCTCGGTATCAGCCACAGCCCGATGCTGCTTCTGGTGCTGCCGCTGCTGGGACTGGTGGGCATCGTGTTTGCCAGCATCGCGCTAATCTTCAACGCGCTGGCCAAGGGCTACGACTTTTTCACCTATTACTTCTCGCTGTTCCTGACGCCCACGATGTTCCTGAGCGGTGTGTTCTTTCCGCGCGACCAGCTGCCCGGCGTGCTGCGGACAGTCTCGGACTGGCTGCCGCTGACCGCCGCCGTCGAACTGATCCGCCCGCTGTTCCTCGGCCAGTGGCCGGCGCAGGGGCTGCAGCACCTGGCCGTGCTGGTGGGCTATGGCGTGGCCGCGTTCTGGGTCGCGCTGGCGCTGACGCGCAGGCGGTTTCGCAATTGACGCGCTGGCGCAGCGATGGGCAGGCCACCATGATTTTTAAGGACAAAAAATGGCTTTTGCGCAATATGGGCGGGCGCAGACAGCTATTTTTTATATAGCAAAATCTCTGCATATCCTCACGGCACCCCTTCTTGCGCGGCTTGCGCATGGTGCCTGCAAACGGCTATCTCTGCGGACGGTATTGCCGTAGACTGGACCGATGCCATCCCCCCCAGACTTGCCAAAACGCGACATCGTGGTCATCGGCGCCTCGGCTGGCGGGGTTGAGGCGCTGCGGGGATTTTTTCATGCCTTGCCCGCCGACCTGCCAGCGGCTTTTCTGGTGGTCCTGCATATTCCGGCGGACACCCCGAGCCAGTTGGACCGGGTCTTGGGCTATTCGACGCGGCTTGCCGTGAAAATTGCGCAGGATGGCGAGGCGATCAGCAACGGGCAGGTTTATGTCGCCTCGGCCGACCGCCACCTCATGGCCACGCCGCAGGGCATCCGGCTCAGCCGGGGTCCAAAGGAAGGCCGGTCCAGGCCGTCCATCGATGTGCTGTTTCGCTCTGCCGCCACGGCCTTCGGCTCGCGCGTCATCGGTGTGGTCCTGAGCGGCGCGCTGGACGACGGCACGGCCGGACTCTGGGCCGTCAAGGACCACCAGGGGGTTGCGCTGGTGCAGGACCCCGACGAGGCCATGCATTCGTCCATGCCGCGAAGCGCCATCGCGCATGTCCAGGTCGATCTGGCCGGCAAGGTGGAGGCGCTGGCCGCCAGGGTGGGCGAGCTGGTCGGCACCGCTGCACCCGAGATGGTGCAAACGGCCAACCCGCAGCTGGCGCTGGAAAACCACATCACCATGGAAGGCAATGCCCTCAAGGCCGGGGTCATGGACCTGGGCAAGGTTTCAAAATACACCTGCCCCGATTGCCATGGCGTGCTGGTACAGATCGAGGAAGGTCCGATCGTTCGCTTTCGCTGCCATACCGGGCATGCGTTTTCGCTCAAAAGCCTGATGGCCCAGGTCAACGAAGCCATCGACAACGGCCTGTGGGCGACCTTGCGCGCCGTTGAAGAGCGGGTCATGCTGCTGCGCCAGATGGCGCAACTGGCGCAGACCTCAGGCGCTGGCGACGAGGCGGCCAGGCTGTGCAAGCAGGCCGAGGAGTCGGAACAGAGGATTCAGCCGCTGCGCGAACTGGTGCTCGACCCGCTCTTCTTCAGCCACGCCGCCAAGGGCTGAGAACCCGGTTTTTCCGGACGCCCGGCCTTGTGGCCGGGCACAGTCTCAGTTTGCAGCAAAACAATACATCAGCCCCGCGCCGCCGGTGGATTTGAGCGCAGCCATGCCGCAGCCGCGCGTGCCGTGCGACGCATTCCACGAAACGTTCGCCACCGGATCGGGGTTGGTGCCGTCGCGGTCGTGGTGGCCGACGATGGCCGAGCCTTCTGCGCTTTTCGTCCAGTTGCCGCAGGTCGTGTCGCTGGCCGATGTGGCCAGCCGGCCGTCCGGGGTGGAGCCGGTCAGGATGTCGTGCATATTGACCGTATCGCCCCGGCCGCTGACGACCCCGCCCTTTTCCGTCAGCGAGTTTTGCTTGTTCAGCCTGTTGGCCGGGCCGTGCAGGTCCTCGACGCTGGTGGCCACCACCACACCACTGGCGTTTTGCCATGGGCCGCGGCCGATGCGCTCGCGCGCATGGACGGCCGGGCTTGAAGCGCTCGGCGCGGCGCTGAGGTAGGCGCGCCAGTTCTTGTTGTCGGCCTTGGCCGACGCAGCCAGCTTCTGGCAATAGGCGTCGGCACCGGCCAGGCCGCCAAGGTCGCCGCCCTGGCCCGGATTGGCGCTGGTGACAAAGAAACTCATCGTACTTTGCGGCGTCGAGGGCAGGGGCGCGCAGGCGGCCAGGATGACGCTGGAGGCGAGCATGGCGATTTTCAAACGTGGGGGCATGGATGTTTTCTTGAGAAAAGCGGTTTTGCAAAAGGGGAAAGCTCCCCTGCACGTTACGGCAGGCGCGCCTTCGGTTCAAGAGCAAAATCCCCTAACCTGTTTCTCGCCCTGCGTGTGCGAAGCAACGGGCATTTGCCGCCATCAAAACCCCGGAACCGGCGCTTTCAAGGGCGCATCAACCTTTTCCCATCACCGGATCGCCTGCAAACTGCGCCTTGAAGGCGTCGCTGCCTCCGTCAAAACGCACCGTGCCCGCTTGCAGGAACAGCAGCCGGTCGGCGACTTCGATTTCTTCCATCAGGTGTGTGGCCCACAGCACGGCGACGTGGCTTTCGGTCACCAGGTTTCGGACCGTCGAGAGCAACTGCCGCCGCGAGCCCGGGTCCAGGCCGACCGTGGCCTCATCCATCAGCAGCACGCGCGGCCGGTGCAGCAGCGCGCGCACCAGCTCGACCTTGCGCCGTGTGCCGCCCGACAGGCTTCGCACCACGGCGCCGGCCTGCCCGTCCAGTTCCATGCCGGCCAGGGCCTCGGCAATCCTGTCGCGCGCGATGCGGCGCGGCAGGCCATGCAGGTCGGTGTGGAACAACAGGTTGGCCTGCACCGACAAGTCAAGGTCCAGCGCGCTTTGCTGGAACACCACGCCCAGCCCGGCCAGCGCTCGGCTCGCATGGGTGCGCATGTTGCAGCCCAACACCTCGATGTGTCCGCTGTCCGGGCTGAACAGGCCGGTCAGCAGCTGCATCAGCGTGGATTTTCCCGAGCCGTTGGGGCCCAGCAGGGCGACCATTTCGCCGGGGAACAATTGCAGGCTGACGCCCTGGAGCGCCGGTTTTCCCGCATAGGACTTGTGCAGGTCGCGCGCCTCCAGCAGAGGCGGGGAAAGGAGTAAAGGAAGGTTCATGGATTTCAAATGGCCGGTACCGCCAGCAGGTTCATCCGGCGCAAGAGGAGCTTTTCATGCGCCACCGTGTTCAGGATGGCTTGCGCATAGGCCTGGGTCGAAAGGTAGTCGAGGTTCTGATCGTAACGGGCCAGTGCCGCCTTGTGCCGCTCGCTGTGCATCGCCGTGCGGAACGCATCATGCAGCCGTTTCACGACAGGCGCAGGCGTGCCGCGCGGCGCCGCCAGGCCCCAGGGCGAGGTGTAGACCGAATGCGGAAAACCCAGTTCGCTGAACGTCGGCACGCCGGGCCAGCGGGCGCTTCGTTGCGCCGAGAAAACGGCCAGCAGGCGCATCTTTCCTTGGTCCAGCCAGGGCGCAAAACCGGTTGAATTGACGCCCGCCATGAGCTGGCCCGAGGCCACGGCCAGCATCTGGTCGGCTGTGCCTTTGTAGGGAACATGCACATAGGTGATGCCTTGCGCCAGCAATATTTCTTCCATGGCCAGGTGGGCCGTGGTGCCGATGCCGGTGGAGCCCATGAGCAGCGCGCCCGGGTTCTGGCGTGCCCAGTCGAGCATTTCCGCCAGGCTTGCCCAGCGGCTGTCGGCGGGCACCAGCAGGCCGAAGGTGGTGCTGGACACCTGCAGGATAGGCATCAGGTCCCGGACCGGGTCCCAGGGCACCGGGTTCATCAGCGCATGGCGAAACACCGTGATGGGCAGCTGGCCCAGGGTATGGCCGTCGGGCTCGGCGGCCTTCAGCGCGGGCGCCACCAGGGTGCCGCCGGCGCCGGGCCGGTTGACGATGACGATGCGCTGGCCCAGCAGGGGCTCGGCCTCCTCGCACAACACGCGCAGCGTGAGGTCGGTGGCGCCGCCGGCCGGCCACGGCACGATGAGCGTCAGCGGCTTGAGCGGCCAGCCGGCGGGCGCGTCATGCATCTGGCTGGCCGCAGCCGAAGCGGCTGCCGGCAGGTTGGCCAGCCCGGCCAGCCCTGCCATGCCAACTGCCAGGTGACGGCCGAGCCACTGCCGTCGGTTCATGCAGGAAGGCCTGGACAAATCTGGCGCATGATGGCCTGCGGACGAAAGTGAAGGTGGCCACAAGGGCATGACATCCGGCAGGCCAACGGGTTTAAATCCAGCGAACCCGCAACAGTTAAAAACGTAAGATGAAGCAACAAGCGTGCCCCTGCTTTTGGCCTCGATTTTGCTTTCAAATTTTGAGTGCATCCCGAAGAATGCTCCTTTTATTTCACCCATGCGAGACAAAAACCGATGTACCCCACTGCTTCCGAGTCCCCGGAAATCTGCCGGCAGGTTCGCTTTCTGCGTTGGTCGCTGGCGCTGGGCGCCATCATCGCCGCCAGCGCCTTCCTGTCAACGGCGCAGGCCCAGTTGCCTGCGCCGACGCCCAACCGCGTGTATGTCTCCAGCGAGAAGGACAACAGCATCCAGGTGTTTGACACGCAGGGCTTGCGCCTGGCGGCGATCGACGTGTGCAAGCGCCCGCGCCACATGCAGTTCAGCCGGGACCACCGGCAGATTTACGTGTCCTGCGGCGACAGCAACCAGATGGGGCTGGTGGACCTGGCCAGCGGCAAAATGACCGGCACGGTGGCACTCGGCGACAGCCCGGAAATTTTCGACCTGAGCCCTGACGGCAAGACCGCCTATGTCTCGATCGAAGACGAAAATGTCATGGCCGCCTACGACCTGCAAACCCGCGCCAAGCTGTTTGAAGTCAAGACCGGCGGCGAGCCCGAGGGCATTCTGCTGATGCCCGATGGCAAGCATGCCTACGTCACTTCCGAAGTGGCCAACGTGGTTCACCTGATCGACATCGCGCAGCGAAAGGTGGTCAAGAACATCCGCGTCGGCAACCGTCCCCGGCGCTTTGTGCTGGCCGCCGATGGCAAGGAATTGTGGGTCAGCAACGAACTGGGCGCCAGCGTCAGCATTGTGAGCACCGAGGACCAGACCGTGAAACACACGCTGGAGTTCAAGGTCAAGGGCATGCGCGCCAGCGACATCACGCCGGTGGGCATGGCGCTGAGCCCCGACGGAAAAACGGTGTGGGTAGCGCTGGGGCGGGCCAACCATGTGGCCGAGGTGGACCGGGCCAGCCGCCAGGTGCGCAACACCATTTTGGTCGGCAAGCGCGCCTGGGGCCTGGCCGTGCATCCGGACGGCAAGACCGTCTATGTGGCCAACGGACTGTCCGACGACATGACGCTGATCGATACCGCCGCCGGCAAGGCGGTGCGCAGCGTGGCGGCCGGGCGCGTGCCGCACAGCGTGCTGGTGCAGCCCTGATGGCTCGCGCGCACGGCATGCGAAGCGCCTGGCGGCGAGTGACGGCACTTGCCGGGGTATGTCTGCTGGGCGGGCTGCCCATGGCGACCCTGGCGGCACCCCTCCCCGTCACGGTGGCGGTCGTCAGCCAGTCGGGCGATGCGCGCTATGCGCCGCGCTGGCTGGAGCAGGCCTATCCCGGCCATCCGCATGGGCGCCCGCTGGCGGCGGCCCGCCTGGCGGCCGAGGAAGCGGGCGTTGAACTGGACGTGTTGGGCCTGAGCCTCAAGGTGATCGAGTTGTCCATCGCCGACATGCAGGGCCTGCCGGCGGCGCTGGCGCAACTCAAGGCCGCCGGGGTTCGTCATGTGCTGGCCGATCTGCCGGCCCCGGCACTGCGGCAGCTGGTGCAACTGGCGCCCGCCGCGCTGGGCGGTGCCATGGTCTTCAACATTGGCCTGGAAGACGATGCGCTGCGCGGCGAACAATGCGCCGCGCACCTGCTGCACACCCTGCCAAGCGCCCAGATGCGCAGCGATGCGCTGGCCCAGTACCTGGCGGCGCGCAACTGGCGCAAGCTGCTGCTGCTGCAAGGCCCCGAGCCGCAGGATGCGCTGCAGGCCCAGGCCCTGGTCCGGTCGGCGCAGCGCTATGGCCTGAAAATCGTCCAGACCCGGCCCTTCAAGCTTGGCACCGACCCGCGCGAGCGCGACCTGGCCAACACGCGCCTGCTCACCGGCGACCGCGAGCATGAGCTGGTGGCCGTGGCCGACAGCGTGGGGGAATTCGCGCGCACCCTGCCCTACGCCACGCAATGGCCGCGCCCGGTGGTGGGCAGCAGCGGCCTGATGGCGCTGGCCTGGCATCCGCACTGGGAGCGCAATGGCGGGCCGCAGTTGTCGCGGCGCTTTGACAAGCTGGCCGGCCGGCCGATGCAGGACCACGACTGGGCCGCCTGGGCAGCGGTCAAGGCCGTGGCGGCGGTGCTGGCCGACGACCCCAAGGCAGGAATTGCGCAGCAACTCAAGCGCTTGCGCGGCGGCAGCGTTTACCTCGATGGCGCCAAGGGGCCGCGCCTGTCCTTCCGGCCCTGGGACGGGCAGCTGCGCCAGCCGATGTTCCTGGCGCATGGCGACGGCGTGGCCGGCACGGCGCCGCTCGAAGGGGTGTTGCATCCCACCGAAGTGCTGGACACCCTGGGCATGGACGAAAAGGAATCGGCATGCAAGCAGCGCCCCTGACCCCCTTGGATACGACCCTGACCAGCCCGCTGGCAGCTGGACTGCCAGATGCCGCACCGGCCCGGCCGGCGCACCTGGCCCGCGCGCTGCGCGCCGTCGTCGGCCGCGAGATCAACAAGTTCCTGCGGCAACCGTCGCGGCTGGCGTCGGCGCTGGTGCGGCCACTGCTGTGGTTCGTGGTGTTCTCGGCGGGCTTTCACAACGTGTTCGGCGTGTCCATCGTGCCGCCCTACGAAACCTATGTCGAATATCAGGTCTACATGGTGCCCGGCCTGCTGGCCATGGTGGCGCTGTTCAACGGCATGCAAAGCTCGCTGTCCATGGTCTACGACCGCGAGATGGGCGTGATGCGCCTGCTGCTCACCGCGCCGCTGCCGCGCGGCTGGCTGCTGGCCTTCAAGCTGCTGGCCGGCACCTGCCTGTCGGTGCTGCAGATGGCGGTGTTCCTGCTGATCGCGCTGGCCTTTGGCGTCACGCTGAGCTGGCAGCATGTGCCGCTGCTGTTTCTGGCCATGGTCAGCGGGGCCACGCTGCTGGCCGCGCTGGGATTGATGCTGTCGGTCTACATCAAGCAGCTGGAAAACTTTGCCGGCACCATGAACTTCGTCATCTTCCCGATGTTCTTCATCAGCCCGGCGCTGTTCCCGCTGTGGAAACTCGAAGAGTCGGGGGCCTGGTGGCTGCTGCGCATTGCCCAGTGGAACCCGTTCACCCATGTGGTCGAAACGCTGCGCTTTGCCATGTACGGGCAGTTCAACGCGCTCTCCTGGGCGGTGGTGGTGGCCGGAAGCGCCTGTTTTTTTGGCCTGGCCTGGTGGGGCTACGACCCGCAGCGCGGCTGGATCAGGCAGCGCGGCGCGGCTTGACGGGCAGCCCGGGCTCGCAACGCCTGACGGCACGCGTGCCGACGCCAACGCGGCACAGCGGCGTACCTCCCCTGCCTGTTCGCCTGAATGCGCCGTGTGCGGCACGGGTGATTCATTTCTGAACAGTGTCACATCCTGGCGGTGTTGCAAATGAGCACGCCATCGGCCTGCAACGGTGTTGCACAGGCCATTGCAAGCGCTTCAACACCCCCATCAGCCCAAGGCCCGGGTGGCACAAAAGTTGCCATTCCTGCTGCGTGATCCCGAACCACGTGGGCTCGGGATCATGACGACCGGGCATGCCGCACGGGCGTCGTTCAGCTCACAACGATTCAGGAGACACCCCGTGAAACGCAAACTTCTCAGCATTCTGGTCATGGCGGCAACCGCCCACGTCGGCGCGCAAGTGACCGACGCCATGATCGGCAACGACGCTGCCAGCACCAATGACGTGTTGTCCTGGGGCATGGGCACCCAGGGCCAGCGTTATTCGCCGCTGTCCGACATCAACCCCAAGACCATCAGCCGGCTGGTGCCGGTGTGGTCGATGTCTTTTGGCGGGGAAAAGCAGCGCGGCCAGGAGTCGCAGCCGCTGGTGCACAACGGCAAGATGTTCGTCACGGCGTCGTACTCGCGCATCTTTGCGCTGGACGCCAAGACCGGCGCCAAGCTCTGGAAATATGAGCACCGCCTGCCCGAAGGCATCATGCCCTGCTGCGACGTGGTCAACCGGGGCGCTGCGCTGTATGACAACCTGGTGATCTTCGGCACGCTCGATGCCCAGCTGGTGGCGCTGGACCAGACCACCGGCAAGGTCGTGTGGCGCGAGAAGATCGACGACTACAGCGCCGGCTACAGCTACACCGCCGCGCCGCTGATTGCCGAAGGCCTGCTCATCACCGGCCTGTCGGGCGGCGAGTTCGGCGTGGTCGGCCGTGTCGAGGCGCGCGACCCCAAAACCGGCAAGATGGTCTGGTCACGCCCGGTCGTCGAGGGCCATATGGGCTTTCTGAACGGCAAGGAAAACGGCATCACCGGAACCACCAACGCCAGCTGGCCGGGTGAAACCTGGAAGACTGGCGGCGCCACGCCCTGGCTGGGCGGCACCTACGATGCCAAGACCGGCCTGGCCTATTTCGGCACCGGCAACCCCGGCCCCTGGAACAGCCATGTGCGCAAGGGCGACAACCTGTATTCCACCTCCACCGTGGCGATCGATGTCAAGACCGGCAAGATCGTCTGGAGCTACCAGAGCACGCCCAACGATGCCTGGGACTTCGACGGCGTGAACGAGTTCATCACCTTCGACATGGATGGCAAGCGCATGGGCGCCAAGGCCGACCGCAACGGCTTTTTCTATGTGAACGACGCCACCACAGGCAAGCTGGTCAATGCCTTTCCCTTCGTCAAGAAGGTCACCTGGGCCACCAGCATCGACCTGAACACCGGCCGGCCGAACTTTGTCGCCGACAACCGTCCGGGCGACCCGAACGCACCCGGCAACTCCGACCCCACCAAGGGCAAGTCCACCTTCACAGCGCCGGGCTTTTTGGGTGGCAAGAACCAGATGCCGATGGCCTACAGCCCCAAGACCGGCCTGTTCTACGTGCCGACCAACGAATGGGGCATGGACATCTGGAACGAGCCGATCACCTACAAAAAGGGCGCCGCCTTCCTGGGCGCGGGTTTCACCATCCGGCCGCTGTTCGAGGACCACATCGGCTCCTTGCGGGCGATTGACCCGAAGACCGGCAAGGTCGCCTGGGAGGTCAAGAACACCGCCCCGCTGTGGGGTGGCGTCATGACGACAGCCGACCTGGTGTTCTGGGGAACGCCTGAAGGCTTTTTGAAAGCCGCCGACGCCAAGACCGGCAAGGTCGTCTGGCAGTTCCAGACCGGCTCGGGCGTGGTGGCGCCGCCCATCACCTGGAAGGAAGGCAATGACCAGTACATCAGCGTCGTGTCCGGCTGGGGCGGCGCGGTGCCGCTGTGGGGCGGCGAGGTGGCCAAGAAGGTCAACATGCTTGAACAGGGCGGTTCGGTCTGGACCTTCAAGCTGGTCAAGTAAGCGGCGCTGCCCGGCTCACCGTGGGTGGTCGGGGCTTTCATCACAGGACGGGCTGGCGCAGGCCGGTTCCGCCTTTTCATTCCACTTTTTCGCGATCGGAAGCACTGACATGCGATCCCTCCTGACGCTAGCCGCTGCATTCATCAGCGCCCACTGCATGGCCCAGACCGGCAATGCCAATGACCTGGCCGCCATGGCGGAACTGGCCAAGGCCAACGGCTGCTATTCCTGCCATTCGGCCGCTGAAAAAATCGTCGGCCCGGCCTTCAAAGACGTTGCCGCCAAGTACAAAGATGACAAAGACGCCGTGGCCTCGCTGGTGCAATCGATCCAGTACGGCTCCAAGGGCAAGTGGGGCCGCATCCCCATGCCGGCCCATTCCGCCCTGAGCAGCGGCGACCTCAAGGCGCTGGCCGGCTGGGTGCTGGCCACCCCCCAGCCCTGACATGCCCATGAGGCTGGAAGCCAGCGGGCCACACTGCCTTCTCCGCCGAAGCGCGCTGGCGCTGTTGCTGGCGCTGGCCAGCCCGGGTCTGTGGGCGCAGGACAGCGAGCGCAGCGACTGGTTGCGCAATCCCGCCATGGGCAACTACAAGGCCTATGCCGAGTTCAAGATGGCCCACTACGCCGCCGCCCGCGAAGTCTGGGAAACGCTGGCCGGCATCGGCAATGGCGACGCCCTGTTCAACCTGGGCATCCTGGCCGAGGACGGACTGGGCGAGCCCAAAAACATGCCCAGGGCCGAGGCCCTTTACGTCAGCGCGGCGCAGGCCGGAAACTTCAAGGCGCGCTACCGTCTGGGCATGCTTTACAGCGCAGGCGCCCTGCTGGCCCGGGATGTCGAAAAGGCGCGCCTGTACCTGACACTGGCCGCCGAGGGCGGCGACAAGGAGGCCCTGGCGACACTGGCCGCACTGGAGCAGCCAGCCGGCAGCCGAAGCCGTTTCCAGCAGGCCGAGTGGCTGGGCGCCAGCGGCCGGCATGCCGAAGCGGCGGATTTATACCGCGAACTGGCCGACGCGGGCGACCGCCAGGCCCAGACGCGCCTGGCCTGGATGCATGAAGCCGGCCGAGGCGTGGACCGCGATCTGCCTGAGGCCGCCCGGCGCTTTGAAATTGCCGCCGTGGCCGGCGAGGCCGAGGCGCAATATGCGCTCGCGGTGATGCTGCGCACCGGCCGGGGCCGCGAGCGGGATGCGGCGCAAAGCCGGCTATGGCTCGGGCGGGCAGCGGCTCAAGACCATCCGGCCGCCACGGCGGCGCTGCGCGCTGAAAGCAGCCGGGATCCAGTTGCCCGATAGCTCGGTTCTCAGTTTTCCGGGTGCAGCGCGCGCGACGCCGCGTCGGTGCGAAAGATGATCGGTTGCCCGCGCCCGGCCGGTGCCTGGCGCACCAGCTGCACGACCTTGTCATGGTGCGGCGATTTACCGCACACCGGGTCGGCCTGCGCGGCATCGCCGGTGATCTGGAAGGCCTGGCAGCGGCAGCCGCCAAAATCCTTGTGCCGCTCGTCGCAGTCGCGGCACGGCGCTTGCATCCAAGCGTCGCCCCGGTAGGCGTTGAAGGCCTGGCTGCGCGCCCAGATATCGCCCAGCGGCTGGTCCTGCACGCGCGGCAGTTGCAGGCCCGGCAAGTTGCGCGCATTGTGGCAGGGCAAGGCCACGCCATCGGGCGCAATCGCCAGGAACACCGCGCCCCAGCCGTTCATGCAGGCCTTGGGTCGCTCCTCGAAGTAATCGGGAACGACAAACAGGATCCGGCAGCGCTTGCCGAACTCGGCGCGGTAGCGCTGCACCACCGCCTCGGCTTCGATGAGTTGCTCATGCGTCGGCATCAGGTGGTCGCGGTTGGTCCAGGCCCAGCCGTAATACTGCGTGTTGGCCAGTTCCAGGAATTCGGCATCGAGCGCCAGCGCCATCTCGATGATCTTGTCCACATGTGGCAAATTGTGCCGGTGCAGCACGCAGTTGAGCACCATCGGCCAGTCGTGCTGCTTGATCAGGCGCGCCACTTTTTGCTTGAGCTCGAAGGTTTTGGTATGGCTCAGGAAATCGTTGAGTTCGCGGGTCGAGTCCTGGAAGGACAGCTGGACATGGTCCAGTCCCGCGTCCTTCAGCCGCCGCGCCCGGGCTTCGGTCAGGCCGACGCCCGAGGTGATCAGGTTGGTGTAAAAACCCATCTGCCGGGCTTCCTGCACCAGCTCTTCCAGGTCGTCCCTGAGCAGCGGCTCGCCGCCGGAAAACCCCAGCTGCGCAGCGCCCAGCGCACGCGCCTGGCGCATCACATCGACCCACTGCGCGGTGCTCATCTCCGCTTGCAGCCGGGCATGCTGCGTGGGGTTGTAGCAAAACACGCAGTGCAGCGGGCAGCGGTAGGTCAGCTCGGCCAGCAGCCACAGCGGCGGCGGCACGGCGGCGTCGGCCGCCTTGGGCAAAACCATTTCAGACAATCCAGCCACGGCGCATGCCTTCCTGCAGCAAGTCCGTCACCTGCGGCGCAATGCCTTGGGCATTGAACAGGATTTCAAGTTCGGCCACCATCGCGTCGACGCTGCGTTCGCCGTTGCAGCGGCGCAGGATTTCAGCCGAACTGTCGTTGAGCTTGACCATGCCTTCCGGATACAGCAGCACCCAGGCCGACTGGACCGGCTCGTACTGCAGGCGGTAGAGGCGCGACAGCCTGGGGAATGGCGGCAAGGCGTTCGGCGCTTTTGCCTCAGGCGCGACCGGCGAAAGGGGCAATGTGGGCAATGCGGGCGCAGCGTTCATGTCAGTCCCTGACGGGTTGAGGTTGGCTGAGGGTGGTTGAGGCAGACCTTCTCGATGGCGTCGAGCATGCTCCACAGGATGTCGAGCTTGAACTGCAGGATGTCCAGCGCCCGGTGCTGCGCCTGGCGGGTGGTGAAGTGCTCTAACGTGACCTGCAGCCCGTGCGCGACGTCCCGGCCGGCCAGCGGAATGCGGCTCCTGAAGTAATTCAGCCCTTCGGCGTCGATCCACGGATAGTGCGTCGGCCAGCCGGCAAGCCGGTCCTTGTGGATTTGCGGCGCGAACATTTCGGTGAGCGACGAGCACACCGCTTCCTGCCAGGGCGCGCTGGCGGCGAAATTCACATAGGCATCGCAGGCAAAACGCACGGCGGGCGCGACGCCCTGCAGCGACCAGAGCTCGTCCCGCGGGATGCCGACAGCCTCGCCCAGGCGCGTCCATGCCTCGATGCCGCCAGCGGCCGAACCGGTGTAGTCGCCATAACCGTCATGGTCCAGAATGCGCTCGATCCACAGCCGGCGGTGTTCGCGGCCCGGCATGTTGGCCAGGATGGCGGCGTCCTTGCGCGGAATGCATATCTGGTAATAAAAGCGGTTTTTCACCCAGTGGCGCAGTTCATCGGGAGCGCACTGGCCGCTGTTCATCCGGACATTGAAGGGATGGTGGATGTGGTAGCCCGCGCCCTGGGCATGCAATTGGGCTTCGAATTCCGCCCGTGTCCAGGCGACTGCCGGATCGCCGGCCGGATCAGGCCGATGAGTTTGCGCTAGTTCCATGAAGTGAGCCTGCCGTCAGAAAACCAGGTCCATGCCGTCCCAGGCAACCTCGATGCCGTGCGCCGTGAGCAGCGCCCGTTCTGCCGAGTCTTCCTGGAGGATGGGGTTGGTGTTGTTGATGTGGATGAGAATTTTGCGAACGCCCGGCGGCAGCCGGTCAAGCTGGGCAATCATGCCCTGCGGACCGCTTTGTGGCAGGTGGCCCATTTCGGCGGCGCCCTTTTTTGACAAGCTCAGGCGCTGCATCTCGTCCTCGGTCCAGAAGGTGCCATCGACCAGCACGACCTGGCATTGCGCCATCAGGTCCAAAAGTTCAGGCGTGACCTCACCCAGGCCGGGCGCATAAAAAACGCGCGCACCGTTTTCAGGGTTTTCAATCACCAGGCCGATGTTGTCGCCCGGGCGCGGGCAATTGCGAAAGGGGGAATAAGGCGGCGGCTTGGACGATAGCGCGATGGGCAGCAGCGCAAGGCCGGGCAGTCCGGGCACGGCCTGCAGGCTGGCGTCAAGCCGCAGCGGCAGCGCCTGGATGCCGCAGTAATGCGACAGGATGCGGGTGAGGGGAAAGCCTTCGCCAATGTCTGAAAGCACCTCGGGCGTGGCCAGCAGCGGCAAGGGGCTGGGGCGCTCGCGCAGCATCAGCAGCCCGGTCACATGGTCGATCTGCGCATCCATCAGCAGCACGCATGCAATGCCGCTGTCGCGCACCGCGCGGGCAGGCTGCAGTTCGGGGTTGGCGCGAATCTGCCCCAGCACATCGGGCGAGGCGTTGACCAGCAGCCAGTCCTGGCCGTTGGCACTGACGGCAATCGACGACTGGGTACGGGCCTGCGCCCGCAGCGTGCCGCGCCTGAAGCCGTCGCAGTTGGGGCAATTGCAGTTCCACTGCGGAAAACCGCCGCCGGCTGCCGAGCCTAGAACGCGTAATTGCATGGGTCAAATTCCGAAAAAAAAAAAGAAAACCAGCAGCGCAAACCGGCGGGTGCGGCTGGCCGCATCCGCCGGTGGCTGAAATTGCGGCTCAGCGGTTGGCGATGTACATGGTGATTTCGAAACCGAAACGCAGGTCAGTGAAAGAGGGGGCAGTCCATTGCATGGCGAGTCTCCAGTAGTTGACATAAGGGATGATCACGGACCTGTCACTGTTTTCAGCAGCAACCGGCCCGTCCCACTGTAATGCAACTTCAATGCCAAATCAAACCACTTCCCCTGCCCGCCTGCCCTTGAATGCCGAACCGGCCAGCGGCTGGCACTCGCCGCGCTTTGTGGCCACCGGGCGCGGCGCGCGCATGGCCTACCGCGACTGCGGCGCACGCGATGGCGAATGCTGGCTGGTGCTGCATGGCGGGCCTGGCGCCTCGTGCCATCCGGGCCTGCTCGCGCCCTTGCAGCTCGGCCGCCAGCGCGCGGTGCTGCCTGACCAGCGCGGCGCCGGCCAGTCGCGCCCGGCAGCCCGGCTGGCGGGCAACCACACCGACCAGCTGGTGGCCGACCTGGAGACATTGCGCCGGCACCTGGGCATCGAACGCTGGGCCTTGCTGGCCGGATCGTGGGGCACCGTGGTGGCTTTGCGCTATGTCCAGGCGCACCCGGAGCGGGTCACGCGGCTGGTGCTGCGCGGCGCCTTTGCGCTCAGCCGCCGGGAAATATTCGGCCTGTTCCGCGCCGATGCGCGGCGCGACCGCGCGGTGTCGCGCAGCCCCCACTGGCCGCGCGCGCCTTACAGCGGCGACGCGCGGGTGCTTGCACGGCTGGAGCAGGTGCTGCAATCTGGAACACCCGGTGTTGCAGCACGGCACGTTGTGCGCTGCTGGAATTTACTGGAGCAGCGCTCGGCGCTGCGCGGCCTGTGGCGCAGCCTGGTCCACTCGGGCGCCGTGAAGAATGCCCCGCCTGGCGAGCCGCGCCAGCGCGCTGATGCGTACCGCCGCGCCTGGGCGCAGCTCAGGCGCCAGCAGCGGCGCAGCCTGGCCGGTTTGCAGCAGCCACGCACCAGCCGCGCTGACCACAGTGGCTGGCAGAAATTCCGGATTCAGGGCCATTACCTCAGGCACCAGGGCTTTGTGCGCCCGGGCGGCCTGGACAGTGCCGTACGCGGCCTGGCAGTGCAGTGCATTCCGAGCGATTGGGTACATGGCCGCTTCGACGCGGTCTGTCCACCGGCCAACAGTCGCCGCTGGGTGGCGATGCAGGAAGCGCTGCGCAACGGACTGGCCCGGGCGCACTGGCCGCTGGCAGGCCATCTGGCCAACGAGCCGGGCCTGCGCGACACGCTGGCAAAAGTGGTCCGCCAGGCGCGGACGTAACAGGCCATAGGCGTTTTAAGCAGGCAACCCCATTGTTGGCATCAAACAGGCCTCTGGCACATGCCCGGCATGCGTCGGAAGCCATGAATTGGGTAGCAAAAAAGTCAAGTGCCTTGGGGAAAGCCCAGGTGATTTTTCTCTGACCGCCCCCCGGGCAGCGCAGGACGGCTGCGGGGCATCAGTTCCAGACGTCCGGCGGCAGCTGGTCTTTCTTGCGGTAGATGGTGTTGCGCGACACCCCGAGCGCCTTGGCCGCAGCCGACACGTTGCCCTGGTGCTGGCGCAGCATCTGGGCCATGGCGGACAGGGCGACATCCTGCAGGCTGTGGCCGGCGGCTTTACAGACCGGCCGGCCAGGCACCGCAGCAGCCAGCAGCTCCGGCCCGGCGCTGGCGGCAGCCGAATTCGCCGACGGCTGGCCGGCTGGCTGTTGCGCCATTTCTTCAAGAAAGTCGTCGGGCAGGTGAAGGCGCTCGATCAGGCCCTCGCAGCCGACCATGACCGCGGCGGTGCGCAACAGGTTGTGCAGCTGGCGGAAGTTGCCGGGCCAGTGGTAGGCGCGGAACATGGCCTGGACTTCGGCCGTCAGCCCGATCTTCGGGTTCTTGTCGCACAGGCTGGCGATGATCTTGGCGACCACCAGGTCGAAATCGGTGCGCTCGCGCAGCGCCGGAAGGCGCACCACCAGGCCGTTCAGCCGGTAGTACAGGTCTTCCCGGAACTCGCCGCGCGCGATCATGTCCTTGAGGCTTTTGTTGGTGGCGCAAACGATGGCGATGTCAACGTCAACTTCCTTGCCGGCGCCCAGCGGGCTGACACGTCGGTCCTGCAGCACGCGCAGCAGGCGCGCCTGCAGATGCTTGGGCATGTCGCCTATTTCATCGAGAAACAGCGTGCCGCCATGGGCCTGCTGGATCTTGCCGACCGCGCCTTTCTTGCGAGCGCCAGTGAAGGCGCCGTCCTCGTAGCCAAACAGCTCGGACTCGATCAGGGTTTCGGGAATGGACGCGCAGTTCACCGACACGAAGGGTTTGCCGGCCCGGTCGGAGTCGCCGTGGATGGCCTGCGCCATCAGGTCCTTGCCGGTGCCGGTTTCGCCCAGGATCATGATCGGGATGTCGCGCCCGCGCACCATGCGCAGCTTGCTGATCACCGCCGACACCTGCGCGTCGCCGGTGTCAAGGTAGCGCAGCGTGGACAGCTGGGGCTTGCGCGCCGTGGCGGCCTGGCTGCTGCCCTGGCCGGCCGGCAGGCCTTGCACGGCATCGGGCGCCGGCCCTACGTCGTGGCCCGCAAACCACTGCATGCCCTGCTTGATCTTGACCCGGCACGACACCGTCACCCCGTTGTGCAGGCACAGCGAATGCAGCCGGGGCAGGCCGCCCCGGCAGAGTTCATAAAGATGCGACATGGCAATGCCGAACAGCGACGAAAAGGTGTGCACCTTCAGCGCGTTGTGGGGCAAGCCGAGTTGGAACTGCGCGCTGCGGTTGGCCGACAGGAAGCGCCCGTCGTGGGAAAACACCACGATGCCCTCGACCAGGGTGCCGATAAATTCGGGCCGACTGTGAAAATGAATGCGCACGGCCTTGGGGAAGATGTCGGCAAACATGTGGTTTTCGACCATCTGCGCCGACATGCGCACCAGCGCCATGGTGTGCTGATGCACGCTGCGGTGGTCGCCGCTCACGTCCAGCGCCCCGATCAGCTGGCCGTAGGGGTCCATGATGGGCGCGCACGAGCAGGTCAGGAACTTGTTGGCGTTCATGTAATGCTCGCCGCCGTGGACCATGATGGGCTGTTCCTCGCGCAACGCGGTGCCGATGGCATTGGTGCCCTTGCTGCCTTCGGACCAGTCCACGCCGGGCGTCAGCGCCACCTGCGAGGCCTTTTCCAGAAAGTCGCTGTCGCCCAGCGAATGCAGCACCACGCCCCTGGCAGACGTCAGCAACACCATGCTGTGGGTGTTGGCGATCTGCTCATACAGCGTTTCCATGGCCGGCGCGGCATGCAGCAGCAAAAAACGATTCTCCTCAATCGTCTGCGCCAGCACGATCCGGGTGGGCGGAGAAAAATCAAGCTGGTCGGAAGTGGCAATGCCGAAGGACTGTGACCGCTGGTGAGACGCTTCAATCAGCGTTCGCTTCCTTTCGTCAACCATTTCGCAGTAGCCGGGTGGGGTGCCTGTGCGGGAAGGCGAATAGCTGGCGGCCTGGATGCTCATCATCCTCTCCTTGAGTTTTGTGTGCGACCTGCGCAAACCAACGCGCCAAGTCTTTCGGTGTGGTTGCCTTGCATTCCGCCCACCAGTGTTTTTCCGGATGACTGAATGCTTGAGCTAGTGCATTCTGAAACATGACACAAGGGGTATGCAACGGCATAAACCCTTGATCCGAAAGGATTTATTGTGTTTTTCGGTGACTGGAGCCGCGGCGAAAGTGTTCCATATCGAAACACTTGACGGCGCCGCTGTGGCTGCGGCGGCGGCTTGCCCTGACAGCCTTTTCAGCGCCACTCCACTGGCAAACATGACCATGCAGTTAACCCTGAAAGTGTTGGCTTGCTTATTGCTGATAGGGGCCATCACGCATCAACTGGAGCACATGTCAATGAAAGCCTTTTCATCCTCAATTCTCAAGCGGTTTTGGAGGGTCCTGTGCATTTCGGCCGCGCTTTGGACTGGCGCGGCCATGGCGCATGGCGATGTCACACCACAGTCGGTGGCCACGCACACGCTGCCCCCGCTCGGCGACAAATGGCGGGACGCCAACCCCTACAGCACCGGTCCGGCCAACAAGGAAGCGCTGCGCATCGGCACCTCGGCCTACAACCAGAACTGTGCGCGCTGCCATGGGCTGGAAGCCATCTCAGGCGGCATGTCGCCGGACCTGCGCAAGCTCGACAGCGAGTGCACCGGCATGGCCGACGCGGCCAAAAAATCCGCCTGCTTCAAGGAAATGGATGATTTTTTCATCTCCACCGTGCGGCGCGGACGGGCGCGCGACGGACGCGTCTACATGCCGCCGTTCGAAGGCACGCTGACCCAGGAAGCCATCTGGTCGATCCGTACTTACCTGGAAACCCGGCGCGAGCCTTGATGCCCGCAGGACGGACTGACACGTGCCGACAAGCGCGCGCCGCAGGCGGCCCCGGCGAATCCAGGCCACTTTTCAATTGACCCAAGGCAAGCCCACACCATGACTTCTTCGAATCCCGACGTTTGCCCGGACCCCGGCCGCGACCGCCTGCCGGCACGCGGCCTTGACCGCCGGCGCAGCCTGGCGCTGCTGCTGTCGCTGGGACTGCCGCTGGCGCAGGCGCAGGCGCAAACCGAGTTGACCGACCTGGCGCGCATCCGTGCCAGCGGTGTGCTGAAGGTCGCCGTTTACAAGGACAACGCGCCGTTTTCGGACGGCCCCGCCGCCGACATGCAGGGGCTGGACATTGACCTGGCCGGCGCGCTGGCCCGGCAGATGCAGCTCAAGCTGGCCCTGCTGCCGTTTGATGCGGGCGAGCGGATGAACGACGATCTGCGCAACATGGTTTGGCGCGGCCACTACCTGGGCTATGGACCGGCCGACATCATGCTGCATGTGCCGGTGGACAAATACCTGATGCAGGAAAACCGGCAGGCGCTGATCTTTGCGCCCTACATGCGCCAGGTGCAGGTGCTGCTGCATGACACGCGCACGCTGCCCCAGGTCAGGGGGCCGGATGACCTGAAAGGCCACAAGCTGGCGGTGGAGCGCGGCACCGGCCTGGCCAGCGTGCTGATGGGCCAGCAGGGCGGTATGCTGCGCACGCAGGTCAGCCTCTATCCCTCGGGCGTCGAGGCGGCCCAAGCCGTTATCAAAGGGCAGGCGGCCGCCGCCTATGTGCTGCGCTCGCAGGCTGAAGCCGCACTGGCCGAGGCCCAGCCCCGGCCGTCGCACCTGGCGCTCACCAGCCTGCCGCTCGAAGGCGTCCCTGAAAACGGCTGGCCGCTCGGGCTGGCCATCAAGGCAGCCAACAAGGCCCTGGGCCAGGCAATCGAAGCGGCCTTCAAGGAATTACGCAGCAATGGCGAACTGCTGGCCATGTTCCAGAAACGCGGCATGACGCTGACCGCACCCTGAAGCCCTGCGCTGCGTGAGCCGGTGCGGCGGACCGCAGCGCCGGCTTTGCTGTTTTCACGTCAAGACACTTGCCCTCCCGACGGCGCGGCATCCTGCTTTTCGATTTCTTCCAGCTCCGCTTCAGTGAACACCCGTGAACGCGTGTGAAAGGCCTTGCCTTCGGGGCCTTCCAGCGAGAACGTGCCGCCATGCCCGTCGATGACGTCGATGATCAGCTGCGTGTGCTTCCAGTACGCATACTGCGACTTGCCGATGTAAAAACGCGCACCGCCGATCTCGCCCAGGAAGACATCACCCGCGCCTATCGTGATCTCGCCCGGCAAATAGCAATTGGCCGCGCTGTTGTCGCAGCAGCCACCCGACTGGTGGAACATGACGGTGCCGTGTTTCGCCTTGAGCTGCTCGACCAGTTCGAGCGCCGCCGGGGTGGCAATGACTTTTTCAACCATGTCGGTCTCCAGATAAAACGCCATGAAACGCAAAAAGGGACGGTTGCCCGTCCCCGTGAATGCTGCGCCGCTTCAAGCCGGCCGGCCAGCAAAAGGTCAAAAGGTCAGAAGAAGCCGAGCTTTTGCTCGCTGTAGCTGACCAGCAGGTTCTTGGTCTGCTGGTAGTGGTCCAGCATCATCTTGTGGTTTTCGCGGCCCAGGCCCGATTCCTTGTAGCCGCCAAAAGCCGCGTGCGCCGGGTAAGCGTGGTAGCAGTTGGTCCAGACGCGGCCGGCCTTGATGGCGCGGCCCATGCGGTAGGCGACGTTGCCGTTGCGGCTCCACACGCCGGCGCCCAGGCCGTAGAGCGTGTCGTTGGCAATCGCCAGGGCGTCGGCCTCGTCCTTGAAGGTGGTCACGGCCAGCACCGGGCCGAAGATTTCCTCCTGGAAGATGCGCATCTTGTTGTGGCCCTTGAACAGCGTCGGCTTGACGTAGTAGCCGCCTTCGAAATCAGGGCCCAAATACGCCTGCTCGCCGCCGATCAGCACCTCGGCGCCTTCCTGGCGGCCCAGTTCGAGGTAGGACATGATCTTGGTGAGCTGCTCCTTGGAGGCTTGAGCCCCCATCATGGTGTCGGTGTCCAGCGGGTTGCCCATCTTGATGGCGGCGACGCGCTTGAGCACGCGCTCCATGAAGGCGTCGTAGATCGATTCCTGGATCAGCGCGCGCGACGGGCAGGTGCAGACCTCGCCCTGGTTGAAGGCAAACAGCACCAGGCCTTCGATGGCCTTGTCCAGGAAACCGTCGTCCTTGTCCATCACATCGGCAAAGAAGATGTTGGGCGACTTGCCGCCGAGTTCCAGCGTCGCCGGAATCAGGTTGTTGGCTGCCGCCTGCGCAATCACGCGGCCGGTCGAGGTGGAGCCGGTGAAGGCGATCTTGGCGATGCGCTTGCTGGTGGCCAGCGGCATGCCGGCTTCGCGGCCGTAGCCGTTGACGATGTTGAGCACGCCGGCGGGCAGCAGGTCGGCAATCAACTCGGCTACCACCAGCATGCTGACCGGCGTGGACTCGGCGGGCTTGAGCACCACGCAGTTGCCTGCGGCCAGCGCCGGGGCCAGCTTCCAGGCGGCCATCAGGATCGGGAAGTTCCAGGGAATGATCTGGCCGACGACGCCCAGCGGCTCGTGCATGTGGTAGGCGACGGTGTTCTCGTCGATCTCGCTGATGCCGCCTTCCTGCGCGCGGATGCAGCCGGCGAAATAGCGGAAGTGGTCGATGGCCAGCGGAATGTCGGCGTTCAGCGTTTCGCGAATCGGCTTGCCGTTGTCCACGGTTTCGGCCCAGGCCAGCAGTTCGAGGTTGGCTTCCAGGCGGTCGGCCACCTTGAGCAGCACGTTGGCGCGCTCGCCGGCCGAGGTGCGGCCCCATTTGTCGGCGGCCGCATGGGCCGCATCGAGCGCGCTTTCGATGTCCTCGGCGCTGGAGCGCGCGACCTGCGTGTACGGCTTGCCGTTGACCGGGCTGATCACGTCGAAGTACTCGCCCTTGGCCGGGGCAAGCCACTCGCCGCCGATGAAGTTGTCGTAGCGGGCTTTGAAGGTGTGGATGGCGCCTGGGGCGCCGGGTGCTGCGTAGATCATGGGTCTCCTTTGCGGGTCAATGGCGGGGTGGTTTCCCTTGCGGGTACTGCATCGTTATCAAGGAACGTGCCAGCAGGGCGAAGGCGCAAAAAGGCGTGACTTGCGAGCCGTTTTCAGGCCATTTGCCGGGCGCGCTGGCAGGCTGCACCAGCCCTGGCGCGAAATCACCCCGCCCGTGCGTTACGGTGCGCCACGCGCCGCAAACCCATCCGCGTCGGAGCCGCAACCGCCGGCTTCCTGCGCAATGCAACGTTCCGCCCTGAGACACCTGTGACAAAAAAGAGCAATCGCCCTTCGCCGCCAGGCAAACCGGGCCGTGTCCGGCACGCCAAGCTCGACAGGCATGCCTTTTGCTGAAACCGGTGTTCCCACAAATTGCTGGGGACTTCAAAATTACCGGAGACATCGTGATGAAAAAAAACCTGCTCGCCCTTGCCGTTCTGGCCCTGATTTCAGGCGCGGCCGCTGCCCAGAGCACCGTGGTGCTGTATGGCAACGTGGACCTGGGCGTGCTGACGCAGAACCACAGCCCGGCGGGCGGCTCGACGACCAGCATCGCGAACGGCGGCATCTCGCCCAGCATCTGGGGCTTTCGCGGCTCGGAGGACCTGGGCGGCGGGCTGAAGGCCAGCTTCAACCTGGAGGGGCATTTTGCCGCCGACACCGGCGCTTCGGACCCGCGCCTGTTTCGCCGCCAGTCGAACGTCGCGCTGTCGTCCGACAGCCTGGGCTCGCTGACCCTGGGCAACCAGTACAGCCCGGCGATCCTGGCGTTCGCTGCCACCGACCCGCGCGGCCTGCGCGAGAATTTCTCCGGTCTCTACCCCTGGGCCTATAACTCCGGTGCGCTGACCGCTGGCAACAACGGCAACAACGACGTGGGGGTTTTTCTCCAGAATGCCGTGTCCTACAGCCACAAGCTAGGGCCGGTCGGCATTGCCGCCGGCTACAGCGTGTCCGAAAACAAAGGCGCGGTGTATTCGCTGGGCGCGACCTACGCCGGACCGGTGTCCCTGTCGGCCGCCTACCAGGGCACCAACCTGCCCGGCACGTCCGAGCGCATGAGTTCCCTGTACACGGTGGGTGCCGGCTATACCGTGGGCGCGCTGACCGGCAAGCTGAACTATCTGCGCGGCGAGAACAAGAACGCGGCGCTGGTGGAAACCAGCAAGGTCGGCGTCACCGGTGTCGGGCTGGACTGGAAGACGGCGGCCAACAACACCGTGATGGGCGCCGTCTATTTCGGCAAGAACAAGACCAACAGCAACGACAAGACCACGACGCTGATCCTGAGCGACGAATACGCCCTGTCCAAGCGCACCACGCTGTATGGAACCTTTGTCTATGCCGATGCCAAGGCAGGCGCCACGCTCTTTACGACCGTCGTGGCCGGCGGCACGGCGGCCAATGTCGGCACCAGCCTGTTCAACGTGGGCGTCAAGCATTCCTTCTGAGCGGTCAGCAAGACTTTGGGCTCCGGCATTCCTGCAAAGGGATGGCGGGGCCTGGCGAGGCGCTCAGGCGGCGTGAAGCTGCAGGCCCGGCGTGGCCTGCCACTGTCCCTGCTTGTCCACCACCAGCACATCAACACCCCATTCCCCGGCGAGTCGAAGCGCCCCTTCGCGTCCGGCAACAAACATGACCTTGGTGAGCGCATCGGCCAGCGCGCAACTGGGCGCCGCCACGGCGACACAGGACAGTTCGGCAGGCGAATAGCCGGTGTGCGGATTGAAGATGTGGTGGTGCCGCCGGTCCGGGCTGAAACTGCATTCGTTGTCGGCGGACACCGCCACGCCCCGGCCGTCCAGCGCCAGCCGGCTGATCAGCGCTTGCGCATCGCGCGGGTCCTGCAGCCCCAGCAACCAGGGCTGGTCGTGGCTTGAATGGCCCAGCGATGTCCACTCGCCGGCATTGACTAGCGCATGCGCAATGCCGCTGGCCTGCAATCGACTGCGCACCAGGTCAGCGGCAAAGCCCTGGGCGATGCCGTTCAGCGTCACGCCCATGCCCGGCCGCCCCAGGCGAATGGCGCTCTCCGATACCGACAGATGCTTCCAGCCCACCGCAGCCCGCGCAGCGGTCACCGCCTCGGGCGACGGCAGCGCCTTGCGGCCTGCCGCCTGTTCAAAGGCCGTCCACAGCGGCTGGACGGTGACGTCAAACGCGCCCTGGCTGCGCGCCGACACGCTTTGCGCCAGCTGCAAGATGTTGACCAGATCGGGGTGCGGCCGCAACAGCACCCCCTCGCGGTTCAGCCGGCTGAGCGCGCTATCGTGGTCGAACAGGCTCATCTGCGCCTCCACATGGCGGATGGTTTCGACCGCCGCATCCAGCGCCCGCTCGGCCTGGTGGCTGTCGGGGTGCACCACGCGCACGGACAGCACCGTGCCGAAGCCAAGCAGCATGCGGTCGCGCCACTGCAGCGCGTCGGCGCCATGAACGGCATCGGCTGCGCCCGCCACCAGCCAGCCTGACGCGGCAAGGCCGGCCGCGCCCGCGCCCAGGCTGGCACGCAGGAAGTTGCGGCGTTTCATCATGGCGCACCTTTGGCGAGTTTTGCAGCAGGGCTGCCAACCAGCGCAATCGGGATGCGGACCTGGCCGGGCGCATGGCGGTTTTTCAGGATCAGCGGCACGCACAGCTCCTCATTGGTGTAGATGGCCACGCAGTCGAGGCATTGAAAGCATTCGTCATAGTCAATCTTTCCCGGCTTGGCGATGGCCTGGTAGGCGCAGTCGCTGCGGCAGCGCTGGCAGGGCTGGCCGCATTCGGCGCGCCGGGCAATCCAGTCGAAGCGGCGCAGCCGGCCCAGCACCACCATGCCGGCGCCCAGCGGGCACAGGTAGCGGCAGTAGCCCTTGTAGAAAAAAGCGCTCAGCAGCACCAGCCCGCCGGCCCAGGCCACGAAGGGCCAGGAGCGCTGGAACAGCAGCGTGATGCTGGTCTTGAACGGCTCCACCTCGACCAGCCGGTCGGTCCAGCCGACCGAAAAGCAGGCCGTCAGCACGATGGCGCCGAGTACCCCGTACTTGAGCTTCTTGAGCTGGGCATCGACCCGGTCCGGAATGCGCACCTGGCGCACGCCCAGCGCATGGGCCGCCTTGCTCACCAGTTCCTGCAAGGCGCCGAAAGGGCACAGCCAGCCGCAAAAGGTACCCCGCCCCCAGACCACGGCGCTGAGAATGACCGCACCCCAGAGCACCACCGTCATCGGGTCGTACATGAAGAAACCCAGGCTGCGGCCGGCCAGCAGCGCCTGGACCAGCGCGGTGATGTTGACCACCGACAGCTGGCCCTGCGCGTACCAGCCAATGAAGCCCAGCGTGAACAGCAGGTAGCCGGTGCGAAACACGGCCAGCCGGCGCTTGCTGCGGGACACCCAGTTCGGCCGGGCCAGCACCCAGGCCAGCAGCGCCAGGCCGACCAGCAGCACCCCCAGCTCGACGCTGCGGGCGCGCCAGATCGGGGGCCAGGACTTGTCGTCGGCGCTGGGCGCCTCAAAGTAGCGGGCCGGCAGCGCCGTGCCAAAGGCGAAATCCTTGCTGACCCGCTCCGGGTAGATCATGCCTTTGCTGCGCGTCACGCGCAGCTTGAAGTCCAGCGCCTGCGCCGGGTCCAGCCCGGCCGGCGCATTCACCCGGAAGACGCGCCACTCTGCGCCCTGCAGCGCGGCGGGCAGCAGCAGCCGGGCGTCCAGGTCCAGGTCGCGCAGTTCCAAGGGCAGGCCTTCCTGCTGCAGCGTCAGCCGGTCGGGCACCGAGCCGCGAATGAAATCGTCGCCCAGAAAAGAATAGCGGCCCTGGCCGACCACCAGCAGCGCATGGTCGCCCGGGTCCAGTCGGCCCTCCAGCACCTTCCAGCCCTCGGGCGTGAGCAGGTTGCGGCCCACGGCCGGAACGCTCAGGTAGGCGGCATGCAGGGCGATGAACGCGCCCTCCGGCGCCTGGTCGGCAGCACGGTCCTGCCCGGCGCCCACCGTGCCGGCAAAGGCCTGCTCGATGTCGCGGTTGCTGAAGGTCTTGCCTGATATCAGGCCGGCCCCGGCCAGCGCCTTCCAGTCCATGGGCATGTAGCCCTCGGGCCGGATGCGGGCCACCCGTTCGGGGTCGCGGCCCTGGGCATAGCCCATTTTTGCGCGCGCCACCTTCAGCGACGCGGCCAGCAGGCTCTGGTTCAGGATGCGCACCGACGCCGTGGCCTTGGCCACCCCGTCAAGGTACACATTGGCACTGCCGGCTTTTCCCTGGCTGTTGAGGTTGGAGCCGATCTTGATGCTCTGCATCAGCGAGACGCCCTTGTACTGTTCGACAAAGCGCCGCATCGGCTCCTCGCCCAGCCCTTCCAGGAACACCGGCTCGTGGTGCGACAGCACGCGAACGTTCGTGAAGACGCCCTTGGCATCGAGCGTCACCAGCAGGTTGAAAGGGGTGCCGGAAAAGCCGGGAATCGGCGCCATGTCGATCGACTCGAACACATAGGCGATGATGGGCGTGGCGGTTCCGTCCTGCTTCAGGATCGGCCAGACCGGCAGCTCGCGGTCCTTTTCGCCAACGATCAGCGGCGGCGGAAAAGCCTTGAGCATGGCGTCCCGCGTCATCGTTCCGGCCTGCGCGGGCAGCCAGGCGCAGAGCGCGAAAAAGAGCAGGAGGGTGGCCGACGCGGCAAGCGCCCGAAGCCGGACGAGGCCGGAAAAGACGGGCGCCATCAGGCCTTCGCCGCAAGGGGCCGCATACAAATTACGCGAATTGACAGAATTTTGATGCCTCCATGGTGTCCCATGGCGCCGCCTGCGCTGCTGGCCGACGCCGTGGGTTTGGCGTGCCTGAATGCAAAACGCATGCCACCACGCAGGCGGTGGCTGTTTTGCGGGTTGCCGGGGGGAACGCCTGCCGGCATTGCGGGCTGCGCGCCGGGCCAATGCGCAGATAGTGAACAGCGGCAGGGGGGCTGGTTGTTCTGACTGTTCCAATTCGGCACGCTGGCGGGCCTGCAGCATCGCCTGCGTCAGGCGCAGACTGGAATCGCTATAGATTCAATAGCCAGCTTCGCCCGTCCAGTATGCGCAACAAGCCAAAAGTAGGAAAAACTGGCACGGCACAGGCCGGCAAGGCGTCAAGCCGGCGTTGCGTTCCCGCTGGCCACCGCGAAGCGCGCCGTCAACTCGCCCAGGCCCAGCTCGGCCAGCACCTGCTGCAAACGCGTCTGCGCGGCGCGGGTCTTGGCCACGTTGGGAGTTTCCGGGCGGCTGGCCAGGATGAGTTCGTTCTTCATCGAATGCTCCCAGCCGACCAGTTCGGTCACCGTGACCTGGTAGCCGTTGGCCTCCAGCTGAAGGCAGCGCAGCACATTGGTGATCTGGCTGCCGAATTCGCGGGTGTGCAGCGGATGGCGCCACAGCTCGGCCAGCGGGTTCCTGGCCAGGTTCAGGGCGCGTGACTTCTTCAGCACGCCGGCCACCTCGGCCTGGCAGCACGGCACCAACACCATGTGGCGCGCCTGCTTGGCCAGGCCAAAGGCGATCGCGTCATCGGTGGCGGTGTCGCAGGCATGCAGCGCGGTCACGATGTCCACTTGAGGCGGCAGGCCGGCCGATGTTGTCGCCTCCTGCACCGACAAGTTGAGAAAGGACATGTTCGCAAAACCCAGCCGTGCGGCCAGCGCACGCGATTTCTCGATCAGTTCGGCTCGGGTTTCAATGCCGTAGATGTGGCCGTTGACCGGCTCGCCCCGGTGCGCCACGTTGAAAAACAGGTCGTACAGGATAAAGCCGAGGTAGGACTTGCCGGCGCCGTGATCGGCCAGCGTGAAACCGTGGCCGTCGGACGACACTTCACCCAGCAGTGGCTCGATGAACTGGAACAGGTGGTAGACCTGCTTGAGCTTGCGCCGCGTGTCCTGGTTCAGCTTGCCTTCGCGGGTCAGGATGTGCAGCTCCTGGAGCAGCTCGATCGACTGGCCGGGACGGAGTTCTTCGATGACCTGCGCCGGCTTGGCGGCTTGGACTGCGGCCAAAGTCTTGCGCTTGGGCTTGCCGGTGGACGGGCCGGTGGAGGGTGTGCTGGTTTTTTGCATGACCGGCAAGTTTAGTACCGCGCTTTTTGCAGCCGCGCCCTGCCCGGCATGACCTTGCCTTCAGCCCACCTCAGTTACATTTTGCACAATTTAATTGTGTGCAATAATTTGGCCATGCTCGATAAAATACCCACCGACAAGCAGGCCCAGGCCGACGCCATGCTGCGGCTGGACAACCAGCTGTGCTTTGCGCTGTATTCGACCTCGCTGGCCATGACCCGGCGGTACAAGCCGCTGCTGGAGGCGCTGGGCATCACCTATCCGCAGTATTTGGCGCTGTTGGTGCTGTGGGAACGCGACGGCTTGTCGGTGTCGGAGCTGGGGGAGCGGCTTTTCCTCGATTCGGGAACGCTCACGCCCTTGCTCAAGCGGCTCGAAGCGGCCGGGCTGGTGTCGCGCCTGCGCGCGTTCGATGACGAGCGATGTGTCCACATCACGCTGACGGCTGCAGGCCACGCGTTGCAAGCGCAGGCCGCCAGCATCCCCGGCTGCATCCTGAGCGCCACGCATGGCTCGATTCCCGAACTGCTATCGCTGACCCAGCGGGTGCAGGCCTTGCGCCGGCAATTGCTGGCCTGAGCGGCTTTTTTCATCCCACATTCCGATTTTTCAACCCACCCCGATCCCGGGGATTTTCCAAGGAAACGCATGACCACGAAACTTGACCAGGTGCTCTACACCGCCCAGACCCACACCACCGGCGGCCGCGACGGCCAGTCCAAATCCAGCGACGCACGCCTGAACGTTACCTTGAGCTCACCTGGCACCACCGGCAACGGCACCAACCCCGAACAGCTGTTTGCTGCCGGTTACTCGGCCTGCTTCATCGGCGCACTGAAGGCCGTGGCCGGCATGAAAAAAATCACCCTGCCGGCTGACACCAGCATCGACGCCAGCGTTGACCTGGGCAAGATTCCCAATGGTTACGGCATTGCCGTTCGCATGGAAATCTCCCTGCCCGGCATGGACGCTGCCGCAGCGCAGGAACTGGTCGATGCCGCCCACCAGGTGTGCCCGTATTCGAACGCCACGCGCGGCAACATCGACGTGACGCTGACGCTGAAATAAGCGCAACGGGCCGTGCCCAAGGCCCGCCGGTTTGAAAGCCGGCGGGCTTTTTTGCGCCTGCCGCAGACCTTGAAGCGCATCCCCGGTGGCGCGACAATCGGGCATGACCGAATACAACAAGGCGGCTGCGGCGCGCCATGACATCCATGTTTATGAACACCTGACGCCTGACGTGGTGCTGGACGCGCTGGCCAGCGTCGGACTGCTGGGCGACGGCCGCCTGATGGCGCTGTCCAGCTATGAAAACCGGGTGTACCAGGTGCACCTGGAAAGCCCGATGGGCAACGCGGAACGGGCCGGCGACATCGTGGTGGTCAAGTTCTACCGGCCCGACCGCTGGAGCGACGCGCAAATCCTGGAAGAGCATGCGTTTGCCGCCGAGCTGATGGCGGCTGAAATCCCGGTGGTCGGCGCCCTGGTACTGAACGGCACGACGCTCAACCATTTCAAGGGCTTCAGCTTCAGCGTGTCACCCAGCCGTGGCGGCCGGCGGCCGGAGCTGGACAACCTGGACGTGCTGGAATGGATAGGCCGGTTCCTGGCGCGTATCCACACCGTGGGCGCGGCCCGGCCTTTCGTGCACCGCCCCGCCCTGAACCTGCAGACGTTTGGCAATGCCTCGCGCGATGTCCTTCTGGCGGGCGGCTACCTGCCGCTGGACATGGAATCGCGCTGGCGCCACGCCTTTGACGAAGCCATGGCTGTTGCCAAAGGCGTGTTTGACAGCGTTCCCCATGCGCGCCAGCTGCGCCTGCATGGCGACTGCCACCCCGGCAACATCCTGTGGACGCCCGAAGGCCTGAGCCTGGCGGGGCCGCATTTTGTCGACCTGGACGATGCCAGGAGCGGCCCGGCGGTGCAGGACCTGTGGATGCTGCTGTCGGGCGACCGGCCCCAGCAGTTGCGCCAGCTGGGCGCGCTGGTCGATGGCTACGACGAGTTCGGCGCGTTCGACCGGCGCGAGCTGGTGCTGATCGAGCCGCTGCGCACGCTGCGCCTGGTGCATTACAGCGCCTGGCTGGCGCAGCGCTGGCACGACCCGATCTTCCCGATCAATTTTCCGTGGTTCGGCTCCAGCGACTACTGGAGAGGCCAGGTCGACATGCTCATCGAGCAGACCGAGGCGATGCAGGCGCCGCCGCTGGTCGCCTGAAGCCGCATTGCCCAGGCCCGTTGGTGTCTGGCAAGGAACGGCACAAGGCGGTTTGCAGTGACCCGGCAACACGGCGTTTGCTGACAAGGTTGAGCTGCAGGCCGCCCTAGCATGGCAACATTTGCCTACTGGAGCCTTGATGCCCTCCCCGTTCCCGATTTCGCGCCGGCCGCTGCTGGCCTGGCTGGCCGCAGGCGCTGCCACGATGGCCTTTCCTTCGATGGCCGCGCAGCACCGCCAGCCGGTCAGCGCCCTCACAGGCGTGGCGCTGATGGCGCACGTCAACGCAGACACCGGCATGCCGGCGCTGGCCCAGGGCGTACGCGGCAATGCCGTGCTGCGCGCGCAGGTCCTGCTTGACCATGCCTGGTTTTCTCCGGGCGAGATCGACGGTGCCTTTGGACCCAACATGCGCCGCATGGTGGCGGCATTCCAGGCGTCGAGGCGCCTGCCGTCCACCGGACGCATCGACGCTGCCACCTGGAAAGCCCTGGCCGGCAAGTCGCCTGCGCCGGTGCTCAGCGAGTACACGCTCACCGCCGACGAGGCCGCCGGCCCTTTTGCCCGGCTGCCCGCCGACATGATGGCGCGTGCGCAGCTCAAGTCGCTGGGTTTTGAGTCGCTCCAGGAAGCGCTGGGCGAAAAATTCCATTGCAGCCCGAAATGGCTCCGCAGCGCCAACTTGGGCAGCGCTTTCGCCGCTGGCGACCGGATCGTCGTTCCGGCCAGTGGCAGCGGCAAGGCGCCCGCTGGCGCGGCGTCGCTGCGCATCGACAAATCCGAACATGTGCTCTACCTGCTCGACAAGGCGGCGCTGCCGCTGGCCGCCTTTCCGATCAGCATGGGCGGCGCTTCGGACCCGCTGCCGGTGGGCCACATGAGCATCAAGAACGCCGCGAAAAACCCGGTGTTCACCTTCGACCCCGCCCAACTCAAGGGCACCAAGAAAACCGACATCAAGGCCGACATTCCCGCCGGGCCGAACAATCCGGTGGGCGTGTACTGGCTGGGCTTGAGCAAGCCGCACTGGGGCATTCACGGCACACCCGAACCGGCGCGCGTCGGCGCGTCCGAATCGAACGGCTGCATTCACCTGACCAACTGGGATGTGCTGCGCCTGGCGCAGGCGGTCAAGGTCGGGTTTGCAGTGGATGTCCATGCCTGAGCATCCGGTGACCCGCCGAAGCATCGGCCAGCGCGTGGCCGTCCTGCTTTGTCTGGCCAGCGCTGGCAGCGCCTGGGCCGCTGCCCCGGCGGGTGCTTCTGCTGTGGCGGCCACCGGCACGCCGGCCGAGCCACCGGCCCTGCTGCTGCCGGTGCAGGGCATCACCGCCAGCGGGTTGCGTGACACCTTTGGCGATGGCCGGGACGGCGGCCAGCGCGGCCACGAAGCCATCGACATCCCGGCGGCTACCGGCACGCCGGTGCTGGCGGTGGACGACGGCCGCATTGTCAAGCTGTTTCTGAGCCAGCCCGGCGGCATCACGGTTTACCAGTTTGACCCGAGTGGGCGATTGGCCTACTACTACGCGCACCTGGAGCGCTATGCCGACGGGCTGGCCGAGGGCCAGGCGGTGCGGCGCGGCAGCGTGATCGGCTACGTGGGCGCGACCGGCAATGCCAGCCCGGACGCGCCGCATCTGCATTTCGCCATTTTCCGGCTCGGCCCGGAAAAGCAGTGGTGGAAAGGCGAGCCGGTCAATCCCTTCACCTACCTGGGTGGCAAGCCGCCCTGAGCGCCAGACTGGCGCGTCATTGCGTTTGCGTTTCAATACCAGATCAGCCGCGAAGCCGCAGACAGTGCTCGGGCACGACAAGGCAAAGTAACGACATATCGGATTGAAATGGAAATGGAATCACCAGTTGCGCACGCGGCCGGTGTCCAGATGCACGAACTGGTCGCACGGGTAAAAACCCACGCCGCCCGCGTTCAGCGACAAGGCCGCCTGGTGAAGATCGGCCAACGGCACGCCAGGCAGCCGAACGTCAATCGCGCGGCCTTCCATGTGCAGGCTTTTGCTCGCCACGCCGCCACTGCGGGTCTGGCGCAGGCGGCTGTTGGTGGTCGGACAACGGTAGCCCGAGATCACCTCGAACGCGCCCTTGCTGCCCAGCGCCTGCTGCACCCGGTACAGCAGGTCGAACACCTGCGGGTCGATCACCCCGATGTCGCCGGTGTAGTGGTCGCGCAGGAAGCGGTTGAGCCAGCCCAGCGCCTGAGGCACATAACGCTCGCCACTGGCATACACCAGGTCGATCTTCTCGTGGGTATGGGTATGCACCAGTGCCAGCTCGCGCGCATCGGGCACGGAGGCCCAGGCGCCAGGCGCGGCCAGGGCTGGCAGGGCGGCGGCAAAACCGGCCGTCTGGCGCAGGAAGTGGCGGCGGGCCGGGATTTTGGGATGGGTCATGGGGCATCTCCGAAGACAGTCGGCAGCGTTTGCGAATGCTGGCGAAGGGCTGCATCCAGCAGCCGGTCCAGCCCGTAGAGGTCGTCAAAGAAAAAAGTGTGGCCGTCCTTGACCAGCGTGGTGCCGTAGGCAATCAGCACCGGCACCGGCTCGGGCAACCGGAGCGTGTCCGACTGGCCTCGGCGCATCGCCGTGCGTATGCGCTCGCCGGTCCAGTCCGGCATGTTCTTGAGGACGAATTTGGCCAGTTGTACCGGATGCTCGACACGGATACAGCCGTGGCTGAAGTCGCGCCGGTCGCGCTGGAACAGTTGGGTAGCCGGCGTGTGGTGCAAAAAGATGTTGTCGCTGTTTGGGAGCACGAACTTGATGTCGCCCAGCGCATTGTTTGGCCCCGGCCGCTGGCGGATGCGCGCCTTGCCGGCCAGCACGGCGTCCAGCAAGCCGGCCGACACCGTCCGGTCCACACGGCCGCCGGCCGACACGAACTCCATCTCCTCGCGCGCCAGATAGCCCGGGTCAAGCCGCAGCCGGGGAACGGTTTCGGCGCGGGCGATCGACGGCGGCACATTCCAGTAAGGGCTGAACTCGATGAAGCGCATGTCTTCGTCGAACAGCGGCGTGCGCGTGTCCAGCGCCTTGCCGACGACGATCTTCATTTCTTCCTGTATTTGGATGCGGCCGTCCTGCACTTCGTAGGCGCGCAGCACGAACTCGGGGATGTTCACGACGATCATGCGCGGCCCCTGCATCAGCGGCGTCCAGCGCAGCCGCTCCAGGGCCAGTTCGATCTGGCGCACGCGGGCAGCGGGCGTCACCTGCAGCTGCGCCAGCGTGGCCTTGCCGAGCACGCCGTCGGCAGCCAGGCCGTGCCGCAGCTGAAAGGCCTTGACCGCCTCGACCAGCGGCGCCTCGTAGCGCGCCGGCGGCGGCAGGCCAGGCGGCAGGTCGCCCAGATCGGCCAGCCGCCCGGCCAGTACGGTGAGCCCCGCATAGGCCTGTCCCGGCGCCAGCTTGGCTGCCTTGCCACCCGGCAGCGGCGGCAGCGGCTTGCGCCAGGCCGCATGACCGGCACGCGTGCGGTAGGCGGCCAGCGCCTCGCGCAGGCTGGCGTAAATCGGCAGGCGCGGCGCGGCCTCGGACGCCGCGTCCAGAAGCCGTCCGGCCGCCAGCGCTGCCTGCAGGTAGGCGGTGGCATCAAAAGGCTCGCGCGCAAGCGGGCTAAAGTTGTGGTGAATCTTTTTCGGATCGACGCGGCCCGAATGAACGTCGGCCAGGTAGCGCTCCATGGCCGTGGTCAGCGCCAGCTTCAGGCGCGCCATCGAAGCGGCATCGGGCGGCGAACCCGGTTCCGCCCGGGCGATCGCCCGTCCGAGCGCGCCGGCACTGTAGTCCTGCGGCGCAAGGCCGTGGCTGGCGGCGTCGGCCAGCACGGCAACCGCTTCATGCGCCTGCACGCCGGGCCTGTCGCCGTCGAACCAGTGGACGCCCTGCGCTGCCATGGAGGCGCCGGAGCACAGCCACAGCATGAGGGCCGTGCGGCAAAGCATCGATGACAGGCGGTCCGTCATGTTCATCGCCCATTATCGGTCGCGGAAAAGGCGCCGGCGCCGTGCCTTCCCATGCGAAGAAACCGGCGGCAGATGACCGGCCCTCATCCATCCAACGAAAAAAGTCCCGCAGGGACTGCCTGCGGGACTTTCGTCAGCCGACCCGTTCAGGTCAGATTGCTGAGATTACGGTATTACAGCATCACACCAGCAAGGCATTCACCCGGCGCACATAGGCCGCCGGATCAGCCGGCATGCCGCCTTCGGCCAGCAGCGCCTGGTCGAACAGGATGTTGGCCAGGTCGTCAAAACCGGGCAACTCGGCGCTGGCTTCAAGTTTTTTGACCAACGGATGCTGGGCGTTGACTTCCAGGATGGGCTTGACTTCGGGCACCGTCTGGCCGGCCTGCTTGAGCATGCGCGCCAGCTGCGTGGACATGTCGCCGTCCTGCACCACCAGACAGGCCGGTGAATCGACCAGGCGCGAGGTGGCGCGCACATCGGACGCCTTGTCTTTCAACGCTTCTTTCAGCTTGTCCAAGATGGGTTTGAACTGCGTCTGTGCTTCTTCGGCGGCCTTCTTTTCATCCTCGTCCTGCAGCTTGCCCAGGTCCACCGCGCCCTTGGCGACCGACTGCAGCGGCGTGCCGTCGAACTCGTTCAGGTAGTTCAGCGCCCATTCATCGACCCGGTCGGCCATCAGGAGCACTTCAATGCCCTTCTTGCGGAAAATCTCCAGCTGCGGACTGTTCTTGGCGGCGGCCAGCGTGTCGGCGGTGATGTAGTAGATCGCGTCCTGGCCGTCCTTCATGCGCGCCTTGTAATCGGCAAAGCTCACGCTGGTGGTGTCGGTCGTAGAGCTGGCAAAGCGCAGCAGCTTGGCCAGGCGCTCCTTGTTGGCGAAGTCCTCGCCCAGGCCTTCTTTCAGCACGGCGCCGAATTCGGCGTAGAAGGTCTTGAATTTTTCCGGCTCGTTGTTCGCCAGGTCCTCGATCATCGACAGCACGCGGCGGGTATTGCCTTCGCGGATGGCCTTCACGGCGCGGCTTTCCTGCAGCAGCTCGCGCGACACGTTGAGCGGCAGGTCGGACGAATCGACCACGCCTTTGACAAAGCGCAGGTAGCTTGGCAGCAGCGCCTGGGCGTCGTCCATGATGAAAACACGCTTGACGTAGAGCTTGACGCCGGCGGCCTTGTCACGGTTGAACATGTCCATCGGCGCCTTGGCCGGAATGAACAGCAGCTGGGTGTATTCGGTAGCGCCTTCGACGCGGTTGTGCGTGGTGGCCAGCGGGTCTTCGCTGTCGTAGCTGATCTGTTTGTAGAACTCGGCGTAATGCTCGGGCGTGATGTCTTTCTTGGGACGCGTCCAGAGGGCGGCAGCCTGGTTCACGGTGTCCCATTCGCCGGTTTTGGCCATTTCGCCGGGCTGGTCGTTTTCGCCCTCTTTCCACTCTTCCTTTTCCATCAGGATGGGCAGGGAAATGTGGTCTGAATACTTGTTGATGATGCTTTTCAGCTTCCAGGCATTCAGGTACTCGCTGGCGTCCTCCTTCAGGTGCAGCGTGATGCTGGTGCCGCGCTCGGCGCGCTCGATCTCGCTGACTTCGAACTCGCCCGTGCCGTCGCTGACCCAGCGCACGCCTTGCGCAGCGGGCAGACCGGCGCGGCGGCTTTCCACCGTGATCTTGTCGGCAACGATGAAGCCCGAATAGAAGCCCACGCCGAACTGGCCGATCAGCTGCGAATCGCTTTGCTGGTCGCCCGACAGCTTGGAAACGAAGTCGCGGGTGCCGCTCTTGGCAATCGTGCCGAGGTGGTCGATGGCTTCCTGCTGCGACATGCCGATGCCGTTGTCGGTGATGGTCAGGGTCTTGGCAGCCGCATCAAAGCTCACGCGCACTTTCAATTCGCTGTCGTTTTCATACAGGCCGGCGTCATTCAAGGATTCAAAGCGAAGCTTGTCACAGGCGTCCGACGCGTTGGAAATCAGCTCGCGCAGGAAGATTTCCGGATTGGAATAGAGCGAATGGGTGACCAGCTTGAGGAGTTGGGCGACTTCGGCTTGAAAGGGACGGGTTTGTTTTTGCATAAGGTAAGGAAGGAAAAAAATGGGGGAAAGGCAACGCATCAGATGCGCCTGCAGCGCGCTATTTTCAACCCTGCGCCAGCCGGTTGCCATGGCCGCAGTGCCGGCACTGCCTTTTTTATGCAAAAAATGCTGTTTGCGCAATGTCAGCCGCCATCTATAGCTATTTTTTAAATAGCACTTGAATTGGCGCTGGCGCTCAAGGGCCAAGCCGCCGTGCACAGCCATTGCACCAGCTGCCGCGTCATCTCGGGCCGGCTCAGCAGTTCGAGATGGTTCATGCCCTGCGCGATCCACTGGTTTAGCGGCGCGAAGGTCAGGCAGCGTTCGGGCGATTAGCGCATGCCGAGCGCGCTGCACAGCGCACCAGGCCGTTGCCCACCAATTGGTGGCTCCAGCGCGTGCCGCACCGACCGCAGCGGCCCGGCGCCGTGCGACACGGTGGTGGCGGCCACGGCATAGCAGGCCACGCCGGCGGGCAGCGGCAGCGCCTCGCGGGTATCGGCTGTGCTTTCAAAGCGGCCGGCATGCCGCCCGTCGGCCTCCAGCAGGTTGCTGTGGCGCAGGTCGGTGATGCCGGCGCTGCGAATTTTCCCGATGCTGGCAAAGGGCCGGGTCCCCGCCTGCCGGTGCCACTGCGTATCGACCCAGTGGCCAACGCGCTCCAGCGCGTGCGCCATGATGCGGCGTGCCCAGGAACACCAGCCGCCTGAGTTGCACCGGTCGCACCTGTCCGGCCTGCGCGGCCTGGTGAACGGCGCTGCGTGCTAGCAGGCCCCCATGTACGCGTTGCCCTGCACCTTTTCGGCCAGTCCTCATGCCCAGCGTCGCCTGCGTGACGAGATGCGCCGCTCCTGGAAGTTTCCGGGATGGGTGACGTCCGGTTTTTTGCCAACTTGCTCGCGCTGGTGTTTACCCGACTGGTGTTTACCCGGAACCGTACGGCATCTGAACGTCTGGCTATTGTTTTTTGGCAACGATGACGGCTTAATGAAGCGCCACAGTGTGTGGCCTTATTCATCGACAGAACTATTTAAAGGGGAGACTTTATGAAAGTTGCCAAACTGTTGCTTGCACTGGCGGCGGGAGGACTGGTGCTGGGCGCTGCGGCGCAAGCGCCAAAAGACAATATCGCCAATCTCAAGCAGATGAAAGTCTCAGGCACGGACCTGAACATGCCTTCGATTCCGCAAGAGGGCAAAAATGCCGATGCCATTCGCGCCAACCTCAAACGGATCAAGCTGCCGCCCGGCTTCAAGATCGACCTGTATGCCGTCGTTCCCGACGCGCGTCACATGGCGGTCGCGCCGTCGACCAACATGCTGTTTGTCGGCACCCGCAAGACCACGGTGTGGGCCGTGACCGACCGCAATGGCGCGGGCGCAGCCACCGAGGTCAAGGCATTCGCCCCTTCGCTGAACTTCAAGGTGCCCAACGGCGTGTGCTGGACCAAGGACGGCTTCTTGGTCGTGGCCGAGCACAACCGGATTCTCAACTTTCCGGCCGCCGAGTTCTTTTATGAAGGCCCGGACGTGGCGGTGATTGAAGTGGTGTCCCAGGGCAACCTGATTCCGGTCGAGGAAGAGTCGTACAACCACGGCGCGCGCGTCTGCCGGGTGGGCGACGATGGCAAGCTCTACGTCAGCCTGGGCCAGCCGCACAATGTGCAACCGGCCGGCAAAATCGATCTGTACAACAAACTGGGGATTGGCGGCGTTTTGCGCATGGACCCGTTTGACGGCTCCAAGCGGGAAGTGTTTGCCCGCGGCATACGCAACTCGGTCGGCATGGACTTCAACCCCAAGGACAAAACCCTGTGGTTCACCGACAACCAGACCGATGGCCTGGGCGACACGGTTCCCCCTGGCGAACTCAACCGGGTAACGGCTGCCGGCCAGCATTTTGGCTACCCCTACTGGAATGGCAAGTTCAAGGTGGCGGGCAGCGCAGCAGCTGCCGACCTGAAGGACATGAAAGAGCCGGCCGGCGCGGTGTCGCCGCAGGTTGAATTTCCGGCACACCAGGCACAGCTGGGTATGACGTTCTACAGCGGCAAGCAGTTCCCGGGCAAATACCAGGGTGGCATGTTCGTGGCCTCGCACGGCTCGTGGAACAGCACCAAGGCGACCGGCGCGCTGGTTAACTTCATACCTGTCAACAGCGACGGCACGGCCGGCAAGGCCGAGATTTTTGCCGAAGGCTGGCTGGACAGTGATACCGGCACCTACCGCGGCCGGCCGGTCGACGTGGCGCCCATGAAAGACGGATCAATCCTGATTTCCGATGATTACGCAGGCGCGATTTACCGCGTCAGCTACGCCAACTAAAGGCCCCGGGCGCTGGCCGGTTCGCCGGCTGGCAGGAAAACCGCCCTTCACGGAGACGTGAAACGTCCTCGTTCCTGTTTTCAAAAAGGCGCAAGACAACCATGTCGCAACTGCTGATCTTCTTGTGCGTGTTGGGGGCGGCCAACGCCGCCCTGGCCGCTGACATCAATGCCGGCAAAGCCAAAGCCAGCGCGACCTGCGCCGTCTGCCATGGCGCGCAGGGCATGTCGAGCCTGCCCAACGCGCCCCATCTGGCCGGACAGCCGCAGATCTACCTGGCCGAGCAGCTCAAGAATTACCGCAGCGGCAAGCGCACGCATGAGGTCATGGGCGTGGTCGCCAAGCCCTTGAGCGATGCCGAGATCGACAACCTGTCGGGCTGGTACGCTTCGCTGCAGATCGTGTTGCGCGAGACTCCCTAGCGGCGCTGGCGCGGTCAGGGCACCAGCCTCGGCTCAGAACTGCTCGTGCGGCGCCAGGTAGCGCCACTGGCCAATCGGCAGGTGACCCAGGTTGACGCGGCCGATGCGCACGCGTTTCAGGCCGGTGACAAACAACCCGACCTGCTCGCACATGCGGCGGATCTGGCGCTTCTTGCCTTCTTTCAGCACGAAGCGCAGCTGCTCGGGGTTTTGCCAGCTGACCTGCGCCGGGCGCAGCGGCTGACCATCCAGACTCAGCCCGTGGCACAGAATTGCCAGCCTTTCAGCAGGAAACGCCGCCTGCACGTTGACGTTTTCGGGTCCGTAGCTCACGCGCACCAGGTATTCCTTTTCCATCTCCGAGTCTTCGCCGATGAGCTGGCGCGCCACGCGGCCGTCCTGCGTCAGCACCAGCAGGCCAATCGAGTCAATGTCGAGCCGGCCGGCCGGCGCCAGGCCGCGCAACTGCTCGAAGCCCCAGCGCATGCGGCTGTTGCATTCGCGCCAGCGGTTTTCCGGCTGCACCAGTGCCACGGCAGGTTCGTGTCCGTCCTCGGCCTGGCCGCTGACATAACCAACCGGCTTGTTGATCAGGATGGTGACCTGCTGGCGCTGCTGCTGTTCGGCTTCGCGGGCAACGTCGATGCGCGCGTTGACCGCCACTGGCTGGCCCATCACGGCGGGCACGCCGTTGACCCGCACCCAGCCCCGGGCAATCCAGTCGTCGGCCTCGCGGCGTGAGCACAGGCCCAGATCGGCCATGCGTTTGTTCAGGCGGACCGTTGGTGCGGGGGCATTGGCGTTGGCCGGCACTGTGCGTACACGCACGGCGCCGGAAGCGGGAGGTTTGGGGAAATTTTGATCGGACATGGCTGGACGGTATTTTAGGACGGCCGTTGCCGCACGGGTGGCGTCGCTTAGGGGCCAGGCGCGGACGGCGCGGCGCTGAGGCCTCGCGCATTGCACAGGGACTTGGGGTCGTTGCCGGCCGCGCATCTGCTTTTTGCCCGGCACGGGTATATTTTGCGTTCCCCTGCGCGAGTGCCGGCCCTGCGCAGCTACCTTATCGCCTGACACCATGAACACCTTTTTATCAACCGATGACGGCAGGCCGCCTGCGGCAGATGCGGGCCAAGAAGACCCGCCCCGCTGGCGCCTGACACGGCGCTGCGCGCTGACGCCGCGCCAGCTGCTGCTGAGCTTTGCCGCGCTGGCGGTGTTCAGTGCAACCATCGCCCTGTTCTTCGGCTGGCTCGGTGTGTGGATGATTCCGGTGTGGTGCCTGGTGGAAATCAGCGTGGCCGGAGCGCTTTACCTTTTCTACATGGTGCATGCGGCCGATGGCGAGCAGATCAGCTTCAGCCAGGAAGGCCAGCTGGCCATCGAGGTGGTGCGCGGCCTGGACACCCGGCACTACCAGATGAACCCGGTCTGGGCGCGGCTGGAACGCGGCGGCGCCCGCCAGGACCGCCTGTGGCTGTGCTGCAGCCCGCTGCGAATCGAGGTCGCCACGCAAGTCGGCGCCAGTGAAAAGCGTCGGGTGGAACGCGAGCTGAAGCTGGCGCTGGCCGAAAGACGGACCGGTATGGGACGTATGCCGGACATGCCACCGTCGGCCCAGCCTGTTGTGATTCGCTCCTGAATCAATAGCTGAAAATCCTTGCCAGATGTGCGGAGAAGCCTGTTTTGCTTGAATTTTCGAAACTGCACAGGCCGTTGACAAGCCTGAATCCGCTGACTTTCCCGCCTTGACTCCTTCCCCTGTTGAGGAAAGGCAGGTATGGGAGCCTTCAGCGCCTTGCGTCGATGTCCCGGATCAGTTGCTCCATCTCTGCAATCTCGCGAACCTGGGTTTCAGCGATGCCATCGGCCAGCTTGCGAACTCTAGGGTCGGTGATCCGGGCACGGGTGCTGGTCATGATGGCGATGGAATGGTGTGGAATCATCGCGCGCATGTAGGACACGTCGTCGACCGTCGCCTGGCTTCGGACCAGCCACAGCGATCCGGCGAAGACCAGCGCACTGACGACCGCGATGCCCAGGTTGGCGCTGCGGTTTTCCAGCATGTGGGTCATGAACGCCAGCATGACGATGGCCATCATGGCGCCCATGAGCAATGCCATGTACGCCCGCGTCTCGCTGAAGAATACATGGTCCAGCTGATAGGTGTTCAGGTACATCAGACCGAACATCACGAGGGTCGAGACGACGACCATGGCCGTAAAACGCCGATAAGGGTTCATTTGCTTCCTCCTGTCAAAACCTGAATCTTGCCGCCGGCCGGCCCGGCCTGGCGTAGCCGGATGCCGGGTCATCCTGTAGGTTTGCATTGAAGGGGCCGCCGCCCGTGGCTTGGAGGGTTCCAATGCGTCGATGGTTTGGCGCTGGCCCGGCATGAGGGTTTGACTTGTCCCTCTTGCGAAGTGACCAGCGCGCAGCCCACCGTCCTGTACAAAGTGGAAAGGTCGGCCGACAAAAATTCGTGTGCGGGCATCAACGCCATGAAGGCGAAATTTTTCCATTCATCCAGGAGACACGAATGTCCAGCTTCGCCAAGAAAAAAGTTTTAGCCACTGCGGTTGTCAGCGCCCTGGCGCTTGCCAGCGCTTAACCGGCGCAGGCGTCCAGCCACCGTGAAGCGCCGTTCATCACCAATCAGCCCAAGGTGGACGGCACTGACCTGTATATGTTTCGCAGCTATGAGGCGGGCCGCCAGGACTATGTGACATTGATTGCCAACTACATTCCTTTTCAGGACCCGCAGGGCGGGCCGTATTTTTACCAGTTCGACCAAAACGGCTTGTACGAAATTCATGGGGACAACGTGGGCGATGCCCAAGAGCACCTGACGTTCCAGTTCCGGTTCAAGAACACGTCGAAAAAACTGGCGCTCAAGGTGGGCGACAAGGATGTGCTGATTCCGTTCATCAATTCGGGTCCCCTGAGCGCCGTCAACGACCCAAAACTCAATGTGCGTGAAACCTATACCGTTGACCTGGTCAGGGGCGACCGCCGCAGCGGCACCAAGACCAGCCTGACGAATGCAGCCGGCGGCGGGACTGAATTTGACAAGCCGGTCGACAATATCGGCGACAAGACATTTGGCAGCGCCACGGGCTGCGAAGACTATGCCAACAAGCATATCTACAGCGTCGCCATTCCGGATTGCGCCGCGCCTGGCCCCGTTTTCGTCGGTCAGCGCAAGGAGCCGTTCAACATTGCGGTCGGCAAGATTTTTGACCTGTTCAACCTCAATCCGCTCGGCGCCGAGGTCAATGGCAATAAAAACGACCTGAAAAACAAGAACATCAGCTCGATTGCCCTGGAAGTGCCGATTTCCTGCCTGACCATGGCGGGTGAGCCGGTCATTGGCGCCTACACCACGGCCAGCGTGCGGCAGGGACGCCTGATCAATCCCTCGCCCAAAGGCCTGAACAATGCCACCAAGGAAGGCGGCGCCTGGGCGCAGGTGTCCCGCGTCGGCATGCCACTGGTCAACGAGGTGGTGATCGGCATGGATGACAAGGACCACTTCAACGCGTCCAAACCGTCTGGCGACGCGCAGTTCATCAACTACGTCACCAACCCGACCTTGCCTGCCGTGGTGCAAACCTTGTTTCCTGCGGCCAAGGCGCCCACCAACTTCCCGAGGACCGACCTGGTCACGGTGTTCCTGCAAGGCCTTGAAGGCCTGAACCAGCCGAAAAACGTCGTCCCTTCGGAAATGCTGCGCCTGAACACCACCATTGCCCCGGTTGCCCCGGCGGCGCAAAACCCGCTGGGCGTGGCGGCGAACGACAAGGCCGGTTTTCCGAACGGACGCCGTCCCGGGGACGATGTGGTGGACCTGTCCCTGCGGGTGTCCATGGGAGCTCTGTGCGCATTGACAGGCGCCGGGGACACGCTCAAGGTAGGCTGCAAGCCGGCCGATGCACCGGCAGGCGCGCTGGCGCTGACCGATGGCGTGCGCAAGGATGCCACCACGTTCAAGGCTGCGTTCCCTTACCTCAACACGCCAATTCCCGGCAGTTTCAACAACTAAGGAAAAAATGATGCGCCATCAGCTTTTTTTCAAAGGGTCCACTGCCGTTGCGCTGGCTTTGGCCCTGGGTGCTTGCGGCGACGGCGGCACGGTGGTGGGTGGCGGGGGCGGGCAGACACCCGATTCATTCATTGCTGCGGTGAATGCGGTGATTGCCAACACTTCAGAGACGCTGGAGCCCCGTGAGATCGAGTCCATCAGCGTGACTTCCCCGGAAGACACCGAGCCTGCGGCGCTGAGCAGTTGACAAGCCTGCTTTTCCGGCCATGGAGTGACTTCCATGGCCGGGCGCTTTCATGCTGGCAAGGTCAAGATGGATTGCCCCATACCCGTGCTGCCAGGGGGGTCGCTGAAGAACGTCGCTTGACCTTCCCACGGTGGAAGGGTCGAAAGTACTTTCTTCTTCAACCCGTTCCCAGCAAGGACCCACCCATGAACACGTTCGAAGTCAAGGACATGACCTGCGGCCATTGCTCAAGCACCATCACGAAGGCAGTGAAGGCGCTGGACCCTGGCGCCACGGTGCAGATCGACATCAACGCCCACCGCGTCCAGATCGAATCGGACACCCTCCATGCCGGGCAGTGGAGCGATGTCATCCGGCAAGCGGGCTACACCCCCGTGGCCATCCAGGACGGAGCCCAGGCTGCGGCGCCAGTTGCCGCGCCGGCTCGCAAGGGCGGCTGCTGCTGCGGCTGAGCCTTGGGGTCGGCGTCGCCTGAACGGCCTGGGTGTTCGCTGGCGCACAGACGCCTGGAATCTTCAGGTTTACAAGGAAGCATTGCCTGAAACGTCGATTTGGTTTCTGGCAGATCGCGCAAGTCTTGATTGCGCCACGGCGATTTCATTCTTCACGCCCACCACAGGAGCTTTCACATGCTGTCACTTCGCACGCTGGCCTTCGCAGCCACCGCCTTCACCTTCGGCCTTGCCGGATGTGCCCAGACGCCCGTCGATCGGGATGCACACCATCCTTATGGCGCGCCCGCTGCGGGCATGCCCATGGGCGGCTCCGGTGAACCCATGGCCCGCATGGACGAGCAGATGAAGGCTATGCGGGCCATGACGCCGGAACAGCGCAGCGCCTTGATGGCTGAGCACATGTTGGTCATGCAGGACAGCATGGCCATGATGGGCGGCACCGGCCCGATCGGCATGATGGGCAAGGGTGGCATGGGCGCCATGCCCGGCATGTAGGGCATGCATGGCAAAGGCGCAATGGATGGCAGCATGGGCATCACCCATCAGATGATGGAAAAGCGCATGCAGATGATGCAGTCCATGATGCAGATGATGATGGACCGCATGCCGTCAGCCCCGGTCAAGCCTTGAAGGGGGACGTGATGGACGCCTCAAAACCCTGGGCTGTCACGCAGCCCGGCGCATCCCACAGCTTTTATGGCGCCCTCACGGGCAGAAGGAATCATCGATGGACATGCCTGTAACCCCGTTGCCCAACGCGGCCCCTGCGAAGGCGGATGACCGTCACGATGCGCCGCAGGAACCCGGCAAGCTGAAGGACCCGGTCTGCGGGATGGACGTGACAGCGGCGTCGTCGCACCAGCTGGCGCACGAAGGCAGGCCGTACTATTTCTGCAGTGCCCGCTGCCAATCGAAGTTCGCGGCTGATCCGTCGGCCTACACCGCCAAGACGGCTTCACCCGATGCGCCGGCCACCCCGGCCGCACCGAGTGCGCCGAGTGCCCCGTCAGCGGCAGCGCCGCTAGGTGCGGTCTACACCTGTCCGATGCACCCCGAGATCCGGCAGGACCATCCGGGCAATTGCCCGATATGCGGCATGACGCTGGAGCCCGTCATGCCGACCCTGGACGATGACGAAAACCCTGAACTCGCCTCTTTCACCCGCCGATTCTGGTGGACGCTGCCGCTGACGGTGATCGTCACGACGCTGGCCATGTTCGGCCACCGGCTGGGCTGGTTTGACATGGCCACGCAAAGCTGGGTCGAGCTGGTCCTGTCCCTGCCAGTGGTGCTGTGGGCCGGCTGGCCGTTCTTTGTGCGCGGCGCGCAGTCGGTTGTGCACCGCAGTCCCAACATGTGGACGCTGATCAGCCTGGGCACGGGCGCCGCCTTCCTCTACAGCGTGGTCGCGACACTGGCACCCGGCGTGTTTCCGCCCTCCTTCATCTCGATGGGCCGCGTGGCGGTGTACTTCGAGGCGGCGGTGGTCATCATCTCGCTGACGCTGTTTGGCCAGTTGCTCGAATTGAAGGCGCGGTCCAAGACATCGGCGGCCATCAAGTCGCTGCTGGGCCTGTCGCCCAAGACGGCGCGTCGTGTGCAGCCGGACGGCAGCGAGGAAGACATTCCCCTGGCCGAGGTACACGAAGGCGACAGCCTGCGCGTGCGCCCCGGCGAGAAGGTGCCGGTCGATGGCGTGGTGCTGGAGGGCAGCAGTGCACTGGATGAATCCATGCTGACCGGCGAACCGCTGCCGGTGACCAAGCGGGTTGGCGACAAACTGATCGGCGCCACGCTCAACACCAGCGGCGCCTTGCTGATGCGCTCCGAGCATGTCGGCTCGGCGACCGTGCTGTCGCAGATCGTCCAGATGGTGGCGCAGGCGCAGCGCTCCAAAGCGCCGATGCAGCGCATGGCCGATGTCGTGGCCGCATATTTTGTCTATGGCGTCGTGGGCATCGCGCTGCTGACCTTCTTTGCCTGGGGCTTTTTCGGACCCCAGCCAAGCTGGGTCTACGGCCTGATCACCGCGGTGACGGTGCTGATCATTGCCTGCCCGTGTGCGCTGGGGCTGGCCACGCCGATGTCCATCATGGTCGCCACCGGCCGGGCCGCGACGCAAGGTGTGCTGTTCCGGGACGCCGCCGCCATCGAGAACCTGTGCAAGGTCGACACGCTCATCGTCGACAAGACCGGCACGCTGACTGAAGGCAAGCCGGCGTTCGAGGTGGCGGTGGGCGTCAATGGCTTCAGCGAAGACGAAGTGCTCCGCCTGGCCGCCAGCCTGGACCAGGGCAGCGAGCATCCCCTGGCCGCCGCCATCGTCAACGCGGCTCGGGAGCGCAAGCTGTCCCTGGAAAAAGCCGAGGACTTCGATTCCGCGTCGGGCATTGGTGTGAAAGGTGTTGTCGCCGGCAAATCCCTGGCCATTGGCAACACCACGCTGATGGAGCAGCTCGGCATCGACGTGGCGCCACTGGCCGACCGGGCCGAACAACTGCGCAGCACGGGTGCCAGCGTCATGCACCTGGCGGTGGATGGCCAGCTGGCGGGATTGCTGGCGGTGTCCGATCCGGTCAAGGCCAGCACGGAAGAAGCCCTGACGTCGCTGCGCAAGTCGGGCCTGCGCATCATCATGGCCACTGGCGACGGCCTGACCACCGCGCAGGCCGTGGGCAAGCGCCTGGGCATCGACGAGGTGCACGGCGAGGTCAAGCCGCAAGACAAGCTGCAACTGGTCGAACGCCTGCAAAAGGAAGGCCGCATCGTGGCCATGGCCGGCGACGGCATCAACGACGCCCCGGCTCTGGCCAGAGCCGACGTCGGCATTGCCATGGGCACCGGCACCGACGTGGCCATGAACAGCGCGCAGCTCACGCTGGTCAAGGGCGACCTGCGCGGCATTGCGACGGCACGGGCCCTGTCGGTCGCCACGGTGGCCAACATGAAGCAGAACCTCGGCTTTGCCTTCGTCTACAACCTGTTGGGCGTGCCGCTGGCCGCCGGCGTGCTGTTCCCGTTCACCGGCTGGCTGCTGTCGCCGATGGTCGGCGCGGTGGCCATGAGCCTGAGCTCGGTCTCGGTGATCAGCAATGCGCTGAGGTTGCGGATCACAGCGCTTAAACAAGACGATTGATCCGCACGCTTGCTCCGGCCCGACGAAGTTTTTAGCGTTTGTGCGGGAGTATGGGCTGTGAGAGGTGGTTTTTGAAAGGCTCCCCTTGCACCAGCTGCTCCTGTGTGCGCCTGAGCTCAAACGACTCAAGCCTGTCCGGGAGGCGTTGTGCCAGAGGTTCAGCCGGGCGCAAAAACCAGCCCATTGTTTACTCCTGAATTCATAGCATTAAACTCTTACTGGACAATCGTAAATGACTTTTTTAGCTTGTATTTTGTAATTATTCAGCGCCCGCGAAGCACTTCGCATTTTTTTTGGCATGGCGGACCTGATCCGCTGCACGCGGCCCTGCGGGAAAGAATGCATGGTTCCCGGCTCCAGCCTGCAATGACAGGGAGGACCGGGAACAACGCATGCGCCTGTCGTTGCGCGTCTACCTGAAAAGTGAACTGGGTGGCGACTAGAACATACCGTAGCGAAGCGCCGCAATGTTCAGCACCCGCAAGCCGCCGTATTCCACGCTGATCATGCCCAGCGCTTCCATTGTTCGCAGTGACGCATTGACACGCTGGCGCGACAGCCCGACCAGGTAGGCCAGTTCCTGCTGGGTGATGCGCAGCACCTCGCCCACGCCGGGGTAAAGCACCGGGTTGAACAGCGCTGCCAGGCTGCGCGCCACGCGTTGGTCGGGGTTGTTCATTCGGTCGATCTCCAGGGCCGAGATGAACTGGCCCAGTCGCTCGTTGAGCTGGTTCATCACGAAGCGGTTGAAACCCAGCGAATGGTCCAGCAGCCAGTGAAAGCTTTCAATCGGCAGGCCGGCCACCACGCTTTTGCGCAGCGCCTGGATGTTGTAGCGGTAGGGCTCGCGCTTGAGCGTCGTGCCTTCGCCAAACCAGCCGCCGGGCGGCAGGCCGGCAAAGGTCATGGTCAGGCCCTGGGCATTGTCCGCGCTCATCTTGAGCAGCCCCTCGACCACGCCGAACCAGTAGGTTACCGGCTTGCCGACGCGGCACACGTAATCGCCTGCCTGCGCGTCGCCGACCAGCAGGCTGGCCACCGCGCGGGCGCGCTCGTCGGGGCGCAGCAGGACCAGCCACGGAATGCTGCGCAACTCGTCTGCCGTGGGTTGCCTGCGGCGCTGGTGAAGGGTCAGGTCAGTTGACATGAATCAGAAAAAGAAGGCCTTGATGCGGCAGTGGACAAGCCAAAGGCCTGAATTGTCGTCTGCATAACAATTTATTGTCAATTCAAAGACGGCCATCGGCACCGGCTATGTTGCGCCCCTTGCAGCACGAAAACACAGCACCGACTGCACCGCTTCGCTGTTGTCCGTGTCCTGCCGTGCAGTCCCGCAAACATGGTCGAGGCGAGGGGTTCTGGGAGCCCTTGCACCGGGGCGCACAGGTGTACTTTACGGCCCTCAATGCGAATGGCGACGTTGAAGGCCGGCCGGTTGAAATGAGCCCCGTGGTCGAGGGCTACGACGTGCCGCGCGCACGGGTCAATGTCAAAAGCTCTATCGCTGGCCGCAGCAGCTTTGCGCCCTTCAACTGGCACGGCACGCGCATGGTCGAGGCCAGGACGCTGACGGAGACGGCAGTGGCCACGGCGCGGAACCATTCATCAGACGTGGCAGCGGCGGATGGTGGTGCGCGATGGCCGCTCTATCCGATAAAAGCGCCTGCCCCCCCGGGGACACCCGACTAGGACTTTCCCTTAAATTGTCATTGGAACGACAAGCCAGCGTCAAAGGCAGCCCTACCATTCGTTTCTTACCCCCAGCCTTTCTGAAAAGAAGCTGCCCCACACGGAGACAAAGACCGGATGCAGACCACATTTCCCCAATTGCTGCTCAAGCACGCCGCCGAGCGTCCGGCTGCGCCAGCCATGCGCGAGAAAGAATACGGCATCTGGCAGGCGCACAGCTGGTCGGCCCTGGCAGGCCTGGTGGAGCAACTGGCCGCCGGTCTGAGCCAGGCCGGGCTCCGGCGCGGCGAGCACATGGTGGTGATTGGCGCCAACCGCCCGCGCCTGTATGCCACCATGCTGGCAGTGCAGTCGCTGGGTGCGGTGCCGGTACCGCTGTACCAGGATGCGGTCGGCGCCGAATGCGTCTTTCCGCTGAACAATGCCGAAGTGCGCTTTGCCATGGTCGAGGACCAGGAGCAGGTGGACAAGCTGGTCGAGATTCGCGAGAGTTGCCCGCAAATCTCCAACATCTACTACGACGACCCGCGCGGCTTGCGCACCTATGACGAGCCGGGGCTTGATTCGCTTGATACGCTGATCGAGTCAGGCAAAGCCTTCATCGCCCAAAACCCGCAATGGTTTGTCGCCGAAGTCGCCAAGCTCCAGTCGAATGATGTGGCCGCGATGTTCTTCACCTCGGGCACCACCGGCAACCCCAAGGGCGTGGTGCACACCCACGGCACGCTGCTGGACCGCGCCAGCGCCGGCGCCGAATTCGACAAGCTGACGAGTGCCGAAGAAGTGCTGGCCTATTTGCCGCCCGCCTGGATCGGCCAGAACATCTTCAGCTACGCCCAGTGGCTGGCCTGCGGCTATGTGGTGAACTGCCCCGAATCGGCCAGTACCGTGACCATCGACCTGAAGGAAATCGGTCCGACCTATTATTTTGCGCCGCCGCGCGTGTTTGAAGGCCTGCTGACCAGTGTGATGATTCGCATGGAAGACGCCGGCGGCCTCAAGCGCAAGATGTTTGAAGCGTGCATGAATGTCGCTCGGCGCGTTGGCCCTGCGCGCATGAATGGCGAAGCCGTCGGTGCGCTGGACCGGCTCAAATACGCCATCGGCAACGTCCTCGTCTATGGCCCGCTGCGCACCAACCTGGGTTTCAGCCGGGTACGCGTGGCTTATACCGCCGGCGAGGCGATTGGTCCCGACCTGTTCACCTTTTACCGCTCGATCGGCATCAACTTGAAGCAGCTCTACGGCTCGACCGAAACCGCCGTGTTCGTCTGCCTGCAGCCCGACAACCAGGCACGCGCCGACACCGTGGGCGTGCCGATTCGCGGCGTCGAGATCAAGGTTGCCGACAACGGCGAGATCATGGTCAAGTCGGCCGGCCTGCTGAAGGAATACTACAAAAACCCGACGGCCACGGCCGAGGTATTGACCGCCGACGGCTGGTACCACACCAGCGACGCCGGTTTCCTCGATGCGCAAGGCCACCTCAAGATCATCGACCGGGTCAAGGACGTCGGCCGCATCAAGGGCGGGCCGAACGAGGGCGCGATGTTCGCGCCCAAGTATGTCGAAAACAAGCTCAAGTTCTTCCCCTTCATCAAGGAAGTGGTGGCGCTGGGCGACGGCCGCGAGCGCGTCTGCGTCATGATCAACATCGACTTCGATGCCGTGGGCAACTGGGCCGAGCGGCGCAACCTGCCCTACGCCGGCTACACCGACCTGGCGCAAAAGCCCGAGGTCTACCAGCTGATGCAGGAATGCGTCGAAAAGGTCAATGCCGACCTGGCCAGCGACGCGCTGCTGGCCGGCAGCCAGGTCAGCCGCTTCCTGATACTGCACAAGGAACTCGATGCCGACGACGGCGAGCTGACGCGGACCAACAAGGTGCGGCGCGGCTTCATCGCTGACAAGTACGGCGGGCTGGTCGAGGCGCTGTATGCCGGCCGCACTGAGCAGTTCATCGAAACCGTCGTCAAGTTCGAGGACGGCCGAACCGGCAGCGTCAGCGCCACGCTCAAGCTGTCGGACGCCAAAACCTTTTCCCCGGTCAAAGCTGCGGCTTGAACAAAAAACCATGACAAAAAAGAAGACTGGCGACGTCATCCTCGACGTCAACAACATCAGCCTGCGTTTTGGCGGCGTCAAGGCGCTGACCGACATTTCCTTCAATGTGAAGGAGCACGAGATCCGCTCGATCATCGGCCCCAACGGCGCCGGCAAGAGCTCGATGCTCAACTGCATCAACGGCGTCTACACGCCGCAGGAAGGCTCGATCACCTTTCGCGGCCAGAAGTTCTCGCACATGTCCTCGCGCCAGGTGGCCGAAATGGGCGTGGCCCGCACCTTCCAGAACCTGGCGCTGTTCAAGGGCATGAGCGTGATCGACAACATCATGACCGGGCGCAACCTGAAGATCAAAAGCAACCTCTTGCTGCAGGCGCTGCGCATCGGCCCGGCCGAGCGGGAAGAAACACGCCACCGGGAATTTGTCGAAGGCATCATCGACTTCCTGGAAATCCAGGCCTTTCGCAAGACGCCGGTCGGCCAGCTGCCCTACGGACTGCAAAAGCGCGTCGACCTGGGCCGCGCGCTGGCCATGGAGCCGCAGGTGCTGCTGCTGGACGAGCCGATGGCCGGCATGAACGTCGAGGAAAAGCAGGACATGTGCCGCTTCATCCTGGATGTGAACGAGGAATTCGGCACCACCATCGTGCTGATCGAGCACGACATGGGTGTGGTGATGGACATTTCCGACCGCGTGGTGGTGCTCGACTACGGCAAAAAAATCGGCGACGGCGAGCCGGAAGCGGTGCGCGCCAACCCGGACGTGATCAGCGCCTACCTCGGCACCAGCCACTGATATGACCCCCACGCTTGCCACTTCGTGTGCTGCGCTGCCCCCCGAGGGGGCCGCTGCGCCTGCGGTCTGGCAAAGCCAGCCCCGCGGCCCCTGCTGGTGGGGAACGGATACCCCCACGCTTGCCACTTCGTGTGCTGCGCTGCCCCCCGAGGGGGCCGCTGCGCCTGCGGTCTGGCAAAGCCAGCCCCGCGGCCCCTGCTGGTG